>JBHJOQ010000034.1:0-28735 GCA_050329555.1 Acidimicrobiia bacterium
ATGATGGGCCTATCGCCACTCTTGGTCCTCGTTAAACAGGGTCGGGCGGGAGCATAACTAGATCCTGTTGTCCTTCATTAATTGAGCCAGAGGTTTTAATAGTTGTTGTCTCGGTTCCATCTCCGGGGCATGTGTGTGGTAGAAACTTGGAAACAACAGGTTTGACGCGTCCCGAACAGCGAGAACATGTACCGATTGGCAGAACTTAGCGATAGCCGCCGCAAGAGTATTGGTTGGTCGATGCTCATTGTCGGCACTCTGCTGCTCGCCGTTGCCGTTTGGTGGATCCATTTTTCGAGCTTCCCGCAGACCGAAGTCGTGGAGGGCGTCGAGGTCGACGTGGTCCTCTCGTCATTCAACTGGGTGCCCAGGGGCTGGTATTGGAAAGCCCTCGGCTATCTCTCCGCCTTCGCCGCGAGCCAGCTGATGCTTGCCGGGGCGGCTCTGATCTGGGTCCTCAACCAGAAGTTGACCTGGTCCAGGGCCATGTTCGCAGCTTTCCTGGCCTGGATCGAGCTGCTGCTGCTTTTTGGAATTGTCCCTTCAGAGTGGCTCAACCTGGCCCAGACCGACCTCGACTGGTCGTCGCAGCGAGTTGCGCTGACGATCCCCCCGTTCCTGATACTCGGCAACGAAGTCGACATCAGCTGGGCGGTGGTCAAGGACCTGATCTCCACCGGCTGGCATTTGGTGATGATCCCCGCGGTCGCGATCTTCGCCCTCCAGGTGCAGCGCATGTACGACGGGCGGCCCGCATCCGCTGAGAAGCCGGAGTCGAAGTCCCCCTACGGCCGGACATTGGTCAAGGGCGGTGGCTGATGCCCAAAGGCGTGGTCGATGAGACCCCTCCGTTCCGCGACGACTACCAGCTGGCCCTGGTCGACGGTGACTACTTCACCGACAAGCTCCGGCCCAAGCAGTTTCTCCATATCGACCAGTCGGAGTGCATCCTGTGTGAAGGCTGTGTCGACATCTGCCCGTGGAAGTGCATCCACTACCTCTCTTTCGACGCCATCGATGAGGCAGTCAACGTGGACCACCCGGGCGAAGACATCCAGAACTACGGGTGGTTTGTCGTCGACGAAGACGAGTGCACGCGATGTGCTCTCTGCATCGACCGGTGCCCGACGGGGGTCATCTCCCTCGGCAAGTTCGAGGGCTCCCTTGCCGACCAGGCGGAGGAGCTCGGGCTCGACCGCAGGCCCTGGGATTTTGACACCGGTCAGCGCGATTCTAAGAATGGTTACGCCTACGGGATTCGCTGGTAGGAGGCGGAGTGGCTGAGGGAAGAACAAGTCTCAAGGAACGGATAACCGAGGCGAAGGACAAGATCTGGGGCAGCCAGGCCCTCGAATCGATCCTCCGGCCCGGCTCACCGTTCAAGCAGGGCTATTCCGACAGCCCGCGCAACCGCTCCTACGTGGTGATGAACAACGTCCTCTACCACCTCCACCCGGTCAAGGTAAAGCGGCACGCGGTGAAGCTGTCGTACACCCTGTGTCTTGGCGGCCTCAGCTTCTTCCTCTTCATCCTGCTCACGATCACCGGCATCTTCCTCATGTTCTATTACACCCCAAGTGCTGAAACCGCATACGCCGACGTCCAGGCGCTTTCGACAAACGTCGCTTTCGGGTCGTTGATGCGGAACCTGCATCGCTGGGGTGCCCACCTGATGGTCCTCTCGGTTTTTCTCCACATGAGCCGGGTCTTCTATCACGGCGCCTATAAGCCCCCGCGCGAGTTCAACTGGGTGGTCGGGGTCGTGCTGCTCCTCCTCACCCTTCTCCTCTCCTTCTCGGGTTACCTCTTGCCCTGGGACCAGCTGGCACTCTGGGCGGTGACAGTCGGAAGCAACATGGCCTCGTTCGTCCCGGCGATCGGAGCCCAGGTCAAGTTCGGGCTGCTCGCCGGTGTCGAGGTGACAGCGGCGACGCTATTGCGCTTCTACGTTCTCCATGTCCTGTTCTTACCGTTCATCATCGTCATCTTCATGGCAGTCCACTTCTGGCGTGTGCGTAAAGACGGCGGAATTTCAGGGCCGCTGTAGGGAGTATTGATGGCTGAGATACCAGAGAGCCTCCTGAGGAGATCGGCAGAAGCCAAGGCGAAAGCCCTGGGGGTGCCGGTCGAAGACGTGCTCGCAGAAATGAAGGGCGAAGGCCCTCCGGTGGTGGTGCCAACTGAAGAGTCCGCCGATGTCCCCGATCTCGACCTGGTTATCGAAGAGGCGGTTGTCGAAGACGAGCCGGAACCGGTGGACGAGACTCCCCCGGCAGGCGATGACGCTGACGAAGAAGCGCCCGACGTCGAGATTGACAGTGACCAGGACGTCCAGCCCGAAGAGCCCAAAGAGGCCGAGTATGCGGACGATCCCGACCCCGATCCGGTGCCTGAGGCCGAGGGCGGCGATGAGTCTGCTGCGGCTGAGACCGGGTCCGATGCTGTTGCGCCCGAGTCTCCCACTGGGCCCGCCCCCGAGCCCGCTGCAGCTGACGATGCTGCACTCGAATCGGTAGAGCCTGCAGCCGCAGTCGCTGTAGCCGAAAAGCCTGTCGAGGAACCACCTGCGTCGTCGCCAAACGGATCAGGCAACGGCAAAGTGGCTTCGATGGTCAGCCCTCGCCCGTCGGTCCCGCCCGCGGGCACACCTGAGGGGGTGAGAACCCAGCGATTGCTCACGGTGGTCAAGGCCCGGGCTATCCAGAACGTCAAGGCCGAGCCAACCGACAAGGTCAACACCTGGCCACACCTGATGCTGATGGAGTTCGGGGCGCTACTCGCCATTACCGCGGTGCTGGTTGTCATGTCGATCATCATCCACTCCCCGCTCCTCGACCCGGCGAACTTCAACGCCACGCCGAACCCGTCGAAAGCCCCGTGGTACTTCCTCGGGCTCCAGGAGTTGCTCTCCTACTTCGATCCACAGATCGCCGGTGTGATGATCCCGACTTTCACCGGGCTTGCGTTCTTCATCCTGGTTCCGTATCTCGACAAGAACCCGTCGACGACACCGTCGGACCGCAAGTTCGCCATCGCCCTCTACTCGATTTTCCTTGCCGGTGCGGCAACTCTGACCATCATCGGCGTGTTGTTCCGGGGCCAGGGCTTCAACTTCGCGTATCCGTGGCGTGACGGCGTCTTCTTCGACGACCTCAAGGACTGGGTGCATTTCGAATGAGTGCCGAAAACCTGATCCTCATCGGTGTCGCAATTGTGGCGATCATCGGCGCGATTGGAGCTTTTGCTATTGCATTCAAGCGCTCCCAGCCGGAGCGTGACCCGCTCGAAGGCCTTTCTGCTGAGACCCGGAAGGCCGACAGGTCGATGGCAGGTGTTCGGGTGGAGCCCATTGCCACCACGGCTGATGCGGTCGAGGTGACCGATGAAAGCGAGATCGAGGTCGATGCCGCGCCCGAAGACGAGGAAACCGAAGAAGAAGAGGTTCACGGGGTCGAGGTCATCAGGGAGAAGCGGGTAGTCGAAGTTTCCACCGAAGAAGCAGGCGTGAGCAGGCGCCAGTTCTTCAACCGCGCTCTTCTCGCCACCTTCGGATCGTTCCTGGCACTGATGGGTGTCGACTCGCTTGCCTTCCTCTGGCCGAAACTCTCCGGTGGCTTCGGCGCCGACATCGACGCCGGAGCAGTCTCGGACCTCCGGGCCCAGTCGGTTACTCCGGATGGCTCGATAATCCCGGTCTTCATCCCGGAAGCCCGGGCCTATGTGGTACCCGCCCCGACCTCGCTGGGTGAACAGTATGAGGGACGAGGCGTGGAGTCCGACGGGTTGATGGCTCTCTTCCAGCGTTGTGTCCATCTCGGGTGCCGGGTCCCGTGGTGTGGCCCATCGCAAGGCTTCGAATGCCCGTGTCACGGCTCGAAGTACAACGCAATTGGGGAGTACTTCGCAGGGCCCGCCCCCCGCAACCTCGACCGCTTTGTCGTCGAGTCGGTCGGTGGCAGGTTCATCATCAAGACCGGGTCCCCCATCGAGACTCCAAGAGCGCCAACGTTATCGGTCAATTATCCCCAGGGCCCGAGTTGCATCGGGGCCACGGTCGCGAGCGAAGAATGACCGCGAACTTCATCACCGTCGTTGCTGTGGTTGCCGGGATTGCCTGGCTGGCATTGCTCGGGGTTTCAGCGGTCCGCAACCGTGGCTCGGAGGAGATCCCTAGCAATCTTGCCCCCGGTCTGACCAACGCAGAGATCGAGACCAAGCGATTGGAGACCGGCCAGAAGGCAGCGATCGCATTTTCAGCGTTTCTCGCTATTTCGTTACCATTGTATTTCCTGGGCGAGCTCGACCGACAGGAGGCATTCGTCGAGGAGTTCGCGGGGGAATCCATCTCACGCGGTGAGCACATCGTCGAAGAGTTCGCTTGTTTCAGCTGCCACGGCCCCGAGGGGGTTGGTGGATCGTCCCAGTTCGTCGAGCAACGGTCCGGCGTCACAGTCTCCTGGGCCGCGCCGGCCCTGAACGACATCTTCTACCGATACGACGAAGACGAGGTGAACTACTGGGTCACCTTCGGGCGTGGAAACACCCCGATGCCTCCGTGGGGAATCCCCGGCGGCGGCCCGCTCAACGAGCTGCAGGTCGTCGATGTCGTGAACTACCTGGAGACCATCCAGCTCCCGCAGCCCGCGGTCCTCGAGGAGTTGGCTCCTGCGATCAGCGTCCAGCTCGATCGGCTCGGCAATGCCGACGCCACCATGGAGGCGGCGATCCTAAACCAGCGACAGACCATCGCAGACATCGAATCGGCTACTGAGGAATTCGAGCTGTTTGCCCCTCTCGCCGACCGGGCTGACGAGCTTGCCGAGCGCGCTGGAGAGGGAATCGACACCGACGGAGATGGAGTATCCGACAGTGTCGAAACCGAGCTTTCAGCGCTGACCGCGGAAGTCGCTGCCCTTTTCCAGGTGGTTGACGCGATCGAGATGGATCCCGAAGTTGCCGACGCAGATCTGGCTGAAGAGGCCGTCACCCAATTAGATGCCGCCATCGAACGGGACCCCATCCTCGAGCAGAACCTCGCCGCGGTGGAGACGGCCATCGAGCGAGGAGTGGTCGAACCTTCGATAGGGCTCGACCAAGCGAGTCTGGAGATCCTCGAAGCCGCACGCAGTGATGCCGGGGGCCTCGGAGTTGGCGGACTCCCCTCCGCTGTGGAGGAGCTGAGCGACGCCGAAGATCTGGCCCTCGCTCTCGAAGGGGCTTCGACTGCCGAAGACGCCGACCCGGCGGTCGCCGAGTTGCTCACCACGGTGCAGGCTGCGATCACCGATGGTTCCGACCCCGATGGGGACGGGCTATCGACATCAGCGGAGGCAATAATCACAGCGCAAATGGCCGATGCTGCCGGGAGGACCATCCCGCCGCAGGTGGCGGTGGTCAACCTCGACCCGACCAACCCGGCCTCCGTTGGCGGCGTCGGCGACGCCACAACAGTCAACACGGTCGTCGGCAACCTCGATTCGCTCCGGGTGACGCTCCGGGTGGCAACTCAGAACAGCGACAGCCTGCGCGCCACCGAAGTCGAAGGTCTCAACTTCCTGCTCGCCGCACAGGAACAGCGCGCGTGGGAAATCGACATCGAAGGTGTGGCAGAAGCGATGGATGTCTCCGTCGAGGAAGCAGAACGCGCGGTGGGTCTCTTCAATGCGAGTTGCGCAAGGTGCCACACGGCAGGGTTCTCCGCAGGCGTTCCCTACACCCAGGAGGTCGGTTCGGGGGGTTTCGGTCCGGCGCTCTGGGATGGCCGCCCGGTGGTCCAGTTCGGGCCGGCCCCGGACGATCCAGAACGCGAGGTCGACCTGCTGGTCCAGTTCTTGACCAACGGGTCGGTGGCCAATGCCCCGTACGGCCTGAACGGGTTCGGATCCGGGAGAATGCCGGCCTTCGGAGCCATCCTTGCCCAAGAAGACATCGAACTGCTAGCTGCCTACCTGCGTTCTGGGAACCTCGCCGGTACGGGAGAAGAGTAGACAATGCGTGAAATCTTCAGAGACCTGCTGTCAGCAAATCTCTTCGTCACCGGGATAATTCTCACCGCAGTTTCGTTTGCGCTGTTCTACGGGTCGATCTATCTGTTCAACTACACCAATCTCGGCAAGCGCCTCGGCTTGTTGGTGTCGGGCGCCGCCGTCTTCGGATGGCTCACCATCAGCTCGATGCTGTTCGTGATCTACGCCCCCCGTGGTCCTGCTCCCCCTGACATCGAAGGCCTCAACGCTTTCGAGATCAGGATCATCCCGATCACCTACACCCTCGTCTCCGCGGTTCTCTTCATCGCATTCCTGGTAGCCCTCCACCAATACGAAGAAGCCCAGGAACGAAGCACTGCCTAGGCATCCCCCTCGCAGGGAAGGTCCGCGTAGCTGTTCCCCCAGAGACGAAGTCGAATGGGGGAAAGGTCCCTGCGCCCGCCGATAGGCGGGTGGAGGTAAGGGGGGAAGAGACTCTCCAGGCTGAGCCTGAGTCGCACTCGAACTCCGTTGGTGGGACCGTGCCCCCTCCCCCCATCGCTTCGCTCTGGTGGGAGAGTTGCCAGCGGAGGGAGAGCTGATCAACTTCCGTAGTAGCTGAGGATCTGGAGCTCGGTGGAGAGGTCGACCTGGCGCACCTGGACGTCGTCGGGCACCCTGACCCGGACCGGGGCGAAATTCAGGATCAGCTTGACCCCCGCTTTCACCAGGCGGTCGGTCACCTGCTGGGCAGCACTGGCGGGTACGGCGAGGATTGCCATGTCGAATCCTCTTGCCGCCAGATCGTCCTCGATGGCTACAACGTCACGCACCTTCACTCCTCCGATGGATGTGCCGACCCGTTTCGGGGCGTTGTCGTAAACGGCGGTGACATCGAAGCCGCGTTTGACCAGCCCTCCGTAGTTGGCGAGTGCCCTCCCCAGGTTCCCGGCGCCGACGATGACGACCCGGCGGCGCTTGTCGATGCCGAGCTCGGAGCGGATCCGGTCCCGTAGCTCCACGACCGCGTAGCCGAGCCCGCGCACGCCGTGGAAGTCGAGGTGGGAGAGGTCGCGTCGCACGTTTGCTGCATTGGCACCGGCGGCGAGCGCTAGCTCGTCGGAGCTCACCGTGTCCCGCGAGGAGGCCAGGTCTTCGAGCAGGCGAAGGTAACGGGGAAGCCGTACGACGGTTGCCTTGGGAAGTCCGCTCATCGGTTCAAAACGATACCCAAAGGGTCGCCCTTTCCGGCATCGCGGGGCCCCGACTACGGCAAAGAGCCTTCACTCTCCTAATCTCGCGGGTGAATGGCATCCCCATCAATCCTCGTGGTCGGCGGCGGCCCGGCAGGCTCGGCGGCTGCCTACTGGCTTGCCCGTGAGGGCCATGAAGTGACCCTCGTGGAGAAGAAAGAGTTCCCGCGGGACAAAACATGCGGTGACGGCCTCACCCCCCGGGCCATCCTCCAGATGCAGCACATGGGTTTCGACTTCGATGTCGCCGAATTCCACCGGATCACAGGCCTCCGCTCCTATGCCGGCGACGACCTGATGCTCGAGATGGAGTGGCCCGAGCACTCCCGTTTCCCTTCCTGGGGCGGGGTGATGCGCCGGAGAGACCTCGACGCTCAGATCGCCACCCTCGCCGGGAACCAGGGCGTCGTGATCAAAGAGAAGACGACCGCCACACCGGTGATCGAGGATGGACAACTGATAGGCGCCGAGTTGACCTCCGGTGGCGAGACCGAAGTGGTCAACCCGGCCGTCACCATTATTGCCGACGGTTCGATGAACCGGTTCGGGCGCGATCTGGGAGCTTCCCGCCGCAGGGACTACCCGATGGGAATGGCCGCCCGGGGGTACTTCTCGTCGCCGATGTCCAAAGACCCGTTTCTCGAGAGCCAGCTCGACCTTCGCGACCGGTCCGGGGCGACGATGCCCGGGTACGGTTGGGTGTTCCCGCTCGGCGACGGGACGATCAATGTGGGGGTCGGACTTCTCTCGACGTTCAAGAGGTGGAAGCACGTCAACACCACCCACATGATGAGCGATTATGTGGCCACCGCCCCGGCCCATTGGGAGTTGTCCGAAGACGCGCAGCTGAGCCGACCCGTCGGGGGCAAGCTGACAATGTCCTTCTCGAAGAGCCCGCTGGTCGGGTCGAACTGGATCGCAATCGGCGATGCCGCAGGTGCGATCAACCCTTGGAACGGCGAGGGGATCTCCTACGCCTACGAGACGGGCCGGATCGCTGCCGACCATGTGAGCAAGGCGATCGCCAACGACGACCTCGGCCTGTTGCGGCGCTACCCCCAGCACCTCGAGGACGAGTACGGGCTCTACTACAAGATGGCTCGGATCTTCGTGAAGCTGATCGGGAACCCGCCGGTGATGAGAGCCCTGGCCCACACCGGCCTGCGTAACAAGCCGTTGATGGAGTGGACGCTCAAGGTGATGTCCAATCTCCTCGACGAAGACGACAAGCACATGGGCGAGCGCACCTACGACGCCCTAGCTGCAATCGTCCGCACCCTCCCCGTCAAGTGACACCCGCCAACCCACACCAACCTTCTGTGTCGATTTCCGGAATGAGGTGGTGTTTGAGATCGACACAGAACGTTTTCGGCTTCTACTGGGAAGGCTTCTGTGCAGATTTCCGCAATGAGGTGGTGCTCGAAATCGACACAGAACGGTTTGGGGACGCTCATCTTGCGATTTAGTTCACAAGCGGGGGTCGTTCTAAGCTCCCCGCAGTGACTCTCGTTGACTATGTGCCGATCGGGTTGATGTTGCTGTTGGCCGCCGCATTCGTTGCGGTATCGCTCATCGTTTCACGGATCTTCCGGCCTGACCGCCCCACTCCCGAGAAGCTCGAACCATATGAATGTGGCATCGTCCCCGAGGTCGAGCCATCTCAGCGCTTCCCGGTTAAGTTCTATCTGGTGGCGATGTTGTTTGTGGTCTTCGATGTGGAGATCATCTTCCTCTTTGCCTGGGCAACGATCTGGGTCGAACTCGGCTGGTACGGAGTGGCTGGGGTCGCAATCTTCACCTTCTTCGTCGTCGAAACACTTGCCTACGTCTGGAAGCGAGGTGCGCTCGATTGGAATGTGAAGAGGCGCGCCCGCTACATCGAGCCCGACATCACCGAGGCTGCCTGATGGCCACGACCGCACCCGGCAACCTTCTCATGACCACGGTTGACAGGGCTGCAAGCTGGGCACGGACCCGCTCGATGTTCCCGGCGACATTCGGGCTCGCCTGTTGTGCGATCGAGATGATGGCCACCGGTGCCGCCCACTACGATCTCGCCCGCTTCGGGATGGAAGTCTTCCGGGCCTCACCCCGCCAGGCCGACCTGATGATCGTCGCCGGGCGGGTCAGCCAGAAGATGGCCCCGGTCCTCCGTCAGGTCTACGACCAGATGCCCGACCCGAAATGGGTGATCTCGATGGGCGCATGCGCATCCACTGGCGGCATGTTCAACAATTATGCGCTGGTCCAGGGGGTCGACCAGATCGTCCCCGTGGACATCTACGTCCCTGGGTGCCCTCCCGGCCCGCAGAGCCTCATGCACGGGATCCTCTCCCTGCACGACAAAATCATGTCCGGGGAGATCCGAAATTGACTGAGACCAACCCCGTGCTCGCCTCGCTCTTCGAGGGTTTCGAGTCGGCGCTGGTCGAGGACTCCCTCGGTCAGACGGTCGTGCGTCTCCAGCCCGGCGATTGGCTCTCGTTCGCCGAGGCGGTAAAAGCGGCGGGGTTCGAGGTCTGTGTCGATGTCACCGCGATCGATTGGATGCGACAGCGGCCGGAGCGGTTCGAGGTCGTCGCCAATCTCCTCTCGATGCAACACAGACTGAGACTGAGGATGATCACCGCGTTGGGCCGCATC
The DNA here is from genome assembly GCA_050329555.1 of Acidimicrobiia bacterium. Lineage (GTDB taxonomy): Bacteria > Actinomycetota > Acidimicrobiia > Spongiisociales > ZC4RG35 > MA-ANB-1. Next base: position 9,863 of record JBHJOQ010000034.1, read on the forward strand.
GACCCCACCGTGGCCTCGCTCGTCCCGGTCTGGCCGGGTGCCAACTTCGCCGAGCGGGAGGCTTACGACATGTTCGGCATCATTTTCGAGGGCCATCCCGATCTCACCAGGATCCTGATGCCAGACGAGTGGGAGGGCCATCCGCTCCGCAAGGACTTCGGCGTCGGCGGGGTACCGGTCCAGTTCAAAGCAAGCCATCAGGTCGAATGACATGAACCAGGAACCCGACAAAACCGCCGAGAGCACCGACATCGTCGACATCTGGATCGCTGGCACCGAAGAGCCCCAATTCAGCGAGACAGAGTATTCCCCTACGGACGAAGGCGCCCAGGAGATAGGCGACCACGAGTCGGAGGCCCGCCTCGATGAGCAGTTCGGCCGGGTCGTGACCGACGATTACATATTTGACGACGGGTTCGGCGACGACGAGCGGATGATCGTCAACATGGGCCCGCAGCACCCGTCGACACACGGTGTTCTCAGGCTCCAGCTTGAGCTCGAAGGCGAGATCATCCGCCGAACCAAGCCGATCATCGGCTATCTCCACACCGGGATGGAGAAGACCGCCGAACAGCTCACCTTCGGGCAGGGCCCGACCAATGTCACCCGGATGGACTACCTGGCGCCCCTCCACTGCGAGCTTGCCTATTCGATGGCAGTCGAGCGGCTGCTCGGCGTGGAGATCCCCGAGCGGGCCCAGGCGATCAGAGTCCTGATGACCGAGCTCAACCGGGTTTCGAGCCATCTCGTTGCCCTGGCGACCAACGGGATGGACATCGGTGCGGTCTCGATGATGATCTACGGGTTCCGGGAGCGGGAGAGCATTCTCGCCTTCTTCGAGAAGACAACCGGGCTGCGGATGAACCACAACTACATCCGCCCCGGAGGTGTCGCTGCCGACCTTCCCCCGGGTTGGAAGGATGACGTCGGCGCGATTCTCCAGAACCTGCCGTATCGCTTGCAGCAGTACGACGACCTCCTCGAGAACAACCCGATCTGGGTGTCGCGAACCAAAGGGGTCGGTGTGATCTCGGCTGAGGAAGCGACCGCCTACGGGATCACCGGGCCGGCGCTGCGCGCCGCCGGCGTCGACTGGGACCTCCGCAAGGCCTTCCCCTACAGCGGAATCGATAAGTACGAGTTCGACGTGCCGGTACGTGAGCAGGGAGACGTGTACGACCGCTACCGGGTGCGGGTCGAGGAGATCCACCAGTCGTTGCGGATCGTCGAACAGGTCATGAAGAGCATGCCCAAGGGTGACTACCGCGTCGACGACCGCAAGGTGACGCCCCCTCCACGGGCCCGGATCGACCAATCCATGGAAGCCCTGATCCACCACTTCAAACTATTCACCGAAGGGTTCAAGGTGGAGCCGGGTGAGACGTATGTCGCCGTTGAATCCCCGCGGGGCGAACTCGGCTGCTATCTGGTCTCTGACGGTCAGGCCAAGCCCTACCGGATGCACACCCGCGCTCCGTCCTTCTCGAACCTGCAGGCACTGCCGATTGCCATGGGTGACTCTCTGATGGCCGACACCGTTGCCACCATCGCCTCGATGGACCCGGTGATGGGGGATGTCGATCGATGAGCGCCTGGTCGCAGGAAACCCGGATCAGGGCCAAGGAGATCATTGCCCGTTACCCCGAGAAGCGGTCGGCGGTGATGCCCCTTCTCTACCTGGCGATGGCCGAAGACGGCCACCTCACCGATGCGGGCATGGAAGAAGTTGCGGAATGGGTTGGGCTGACACCGGCCCAGGTCCATGCGGTGGCGAGTTTCTACACCATGTACAAGCGGGAACGCACCGGCAAATACCTGATCAGCTGCTGCACCTCGATCTCTTGCATGCTCCTCGGAGGCGACGACGTCCTGGCTGCCATCGAGGACGAATCGGGGGTCCCCCACGGCGAGACCGACCTCGAAGGAGTGTTCTCGGTCGAGCATGTCGAGTGCATCGGTGCCTGCGGCGGGGCCGTTGCAGTCCAGGTCAACTACGAGCTGGTCGAAGGCGTGTCGCCGGAAAAGGCGCGTGAGCTGGTGCGGTGGCTGAAGAAGGCAACTCCGGCTGCGGTCAACTCCGATGAGATGCAGGAGCTGTTCGGAGGCGTGCGCAGTTTCGATTGGGGTATTCGCGACGAGGACGGAGCGATTGGGCCCTACCCGGCCTTCCAATCACTGGGAACCACGAAGAGCGCGGGTAAGAGTTGACGGCCCCGCTTGTCGTAACCCGGAGGATGGTCGACCATCCTGCCGATTCTCACTCGATCGACCGATACGAGGCGACAGGGGGATATGCCCAGGCGAAGCTCGCGTTGGGCATGACCCGGGACGAGCTGGTCGAGACCGTGAAGGCCTCCGGTCTTCTCGGCCGCGGGGGCGCCGCCTTCTCGGCCGGGCTCAAGTGGAGTTTCCTCGCCCCGGCCCGCCCGGCGTACCTGGTGATCAACGCAGACGAGTCGGAGCCGGGAACTTTCAAGGACCGTCAGCTCCTGGAGAGGGATCCCCACCAGATGGTGGAGGGGATCATCATCACCTCCATCGCCAACGAAGTGCATCACGCTTTTGTCTATATCCGCGGCGAGTATGCGAAGCCGGCACGGCGGGTCCAGGCAGCCATCGACGAGGCATATGCAAAGGGCTACCTGGGCAAGGGCATCTTCGGGACCGACTTTGACCTCGAAGTCACGGTGCACCTCGGTGGGGGCGCCTATATCTGTGGTGAGGAGACGGCGCTCATCAACAGCCTGGAGGGAAGGCGAGGCGAGCCGAGGCTGAAACCACCGTACTTCCCGGCGGCGAAGGGCCTCTATATGCTGCCGACGATCGTCAACAACGTCGAGACGGTTTCCAACCTGCCCCACATTCTCGCCATGGGCGCTGCCGACTACGCCGGACTTGCCCACGAATCCGACACCGGCACCTTCCTGATGTCGCTTTCGGGCCATGTCGCCAAGCGGGGGAACTACGAACTGGCCCACGGGATCACCTGGCGCGAACTGATCTACGACATCGGGGGCGGGATCCCCGGCGGCAAGGAATTGAAAGCGTGGATCCCCGGGGGTGCTTCCGCGCCCTGGTTCGTCCCCGAGCACCTCGACCTCGAGATCACCAAAGAGGCAACTGCTGCGGCCGGCTCGATGCTCGGCTCCGGTGCGGTGATCGTCATGGACGAGACGACCTGCATGGTTCGGGCCGCCGAGCGTGTGGTCCGTTTCTTCTCCCACGAGTCCTGCGGGCAGTGCACCCCCTGTCGGGAAGGCACCACCTGGCTCGAGATGATTCTTCGCCGGATCGAGGAGGGGCAGGGAAGGGCGGTCGACCTCGACCTGGCCATAGGCGTGTCCGACGGGATCAGCATCGATCTCGCCTGGCCCCCGAAGATGACCACGATCTGCCCCCTGGGGCCGTCCGCGGTCTCCCCGATCAAGGCGCTCAAGGATTACTTCAGAGATGAAGTCCAGGCACATGTCGATTCCGGGGGGTGTCCGCTGTGAGCGAACTGGTGACGATCAAGGTCGACGGCCGTGAGTTCGAGGTGAGGCCCGGCGAGCTCGTCATCAAGGCCGCCGAGGATCAAGGCACCTACATACCAAGGTTCTGCTGGCATCGGAGGATGAAGCCGGTGGGGATGTGCCGGATGTGTCTCGTCGAGGTGGACACCGGTCGGGGCCCGATGCTGGTCACTGCCTGCACCAACGAGGTGGCCGACGGCATGGCCGTGGACACCCAGAGCGAGACGGTCAAGAAGGCCCAGGAAGCAGTGCTGGAGTTCCTGCTTGCCAACCACCCCCTCGACTGCCCGGTCTGCGACAAGGGCGGCGAGTGCCCCCTCCAGGACCAGGCTTTTGCCTACGGGCCAGGAGAGAGCCGTTTCGTCGAGATCAAGCGGACGTTCGAGAAACCGATTCCGATCTCTGATCTGGTGCTGCTCGACCGGGAGCGCTGTGTGCTTTGTGCCCGGTGCACCCGTTTCTCCGAGGAGATCAGCGGCGACCCGCTGATCGAGTTTCAGCACCGGGGCAATGTCACCGAAGTCAACACCTTCCCCGACCATCCGTTCAGCTCCTACTTCTCCGGGAACACCGTCCAGATCTGCCCGGTTGGTGCCCTGACCGCCAAGCCATACCGGTTCCGGGCGCGGCCCTGGGACCTGGAGATGGTGGAGAGCTCCTCGCTCTACGACCCGGCACACCCGAGGGTTTCGGTCCATGTCTCCCAGAACGAGATCCTCCGCCTGGTCGGGGTCGACTCCGATCCGCTGAATCACGGCTGGCTCTCCGACAAGGACCGTTGGGGCTACGAGCAGGTCCGCTCTCCGGGCCGGCTGACCACCCCTCTGGTACGGAGAGGTGGCGAGCTCGAGCCGGTCTCGTGGTCAGAGGCGCTCGACATGGTGGCGAACCGATTCGATCTGGTCCTCGAGGAATCAGGAGGCGGTTCGGTGGCAGTTCTAGGTGGAGCCAACGGCACCAACGAAGATGCGTATGCACTTTCCCGATTCGCCCGGACCGTCCTCAAGACCAATAACGTCGATTGCCGGACGGGGGAGGGGCCATCCTCACACTTCCTGGCGGCGACCGTCGACCGCGCCTTGATATCCGATGTCGATTCCGCCGACACGATCCTGGTGTGGGGACCCGACCTCAAAGAGACCCAGCCGACCCTATATCTGCGGGTGCGGCGGGCCGCTCAGGAACTCGGGGTCCAACTCCTGGTGGTCCATCCCAGGGGCAATGGCCTCGACGACCGCGCCAGCCGAGTCCTCCGCTACCGGCCCGGTGGCGGCCACGACCTGCTCGCCTCGATAGTCGCCGGCGACCACGACGGAGTGCTGGACATGCTCACGGGAAAGGTCGTTGCGATTGTCGGCCAGGCCTCGCTTGCCGACGCCCCCGAGCTTGCCGAGTCTGTCGCCGGGTTCGTCCGCGATCGGGCAGCCACGGCGAAGATCATGCCGCTGGTGGAACGCGCCAACACCTATGGCGCCCTGGATATGGGGCTATCTCCCGACCTGCTTCCCGGCCGCGTTGCCTACGGCGCCGGGCAGATGGACGCCTGGGGTGAGCTTCCCGAAGGAGCCGGACGGGACAGTGCGTCGGTGATCGCAGGGCTCCAGGCCGAGGAGTTGCGTGCGGTTTTGCTGGTCGGGGCCGACCCGGTGGGCAACTCCCACATCCCTTCAGGAGCGGCCGAAGCGCTGGAACTGGCTGAGTATGTGGTCAGCATCGATACCTTCCTCAACGACTCCAACCAGTTCGCAGACGTCATCCTCCCCGCGGCGGGCTTCTCGGAGAAAGAGGGCACCGTCACCAACCTCGAGGGCAGGGTGCAAAAGGTCAACGAGATAATCCCGGCGCCCGGGCAGTCGCGGCCGGACTGGGCGATCCTCGACGATCTGTCGAGCATCATGGGGAACCCGATGGGTCTCAATTCGGCCGCGCAGATCGCCAAGGAAATTGCAGAGGTGGCGCCCGCGTACCAGGGCATCAGCTGGGACCTGCTCGAGTGGGACGCCCGCGACGGGGCGGTGGTGCCCGTGGAAGGCACTCAGCCCCTCACCCATATCCCGGTGATGGTCGGGGGGCCCAAAGGGCCTTCGGCCGAGCTCTTGTTGCACCAGGCCCGGGTGATGTACGACGATGGGGTGCGCCTCCGCCACTCGCCGTCGCTGCACCCTTTGGCCCCGGGTGCTGTGGCCCTGATCAGCCCCGAAGACGCCAAGCGTCTCGGAGCCCGGCACGGTTCGATGGTGCGTGTCGTCACCAGCAAGGGAGAGGGAGAGTTCGCTGCCAGGATCGACGAGGCCACCCCTTCCGGCGTCGTGTTCGTCCCTCTGAATCAACCCGGAGCGGCCCGGCTCGGAGCCGACCCGGTGGTCCGGGTGACGGTGGTTACGTGATGGCCGTGGAACCCGCATGACCTGGGCCGAATTCGGGATCGTCGTGTTGCGGGTCGTGCTCACCTTCGGCCTGCTGATGGTTCTCACCATCATCAACGTGTGGCTGGAGCGGAAGTTGCTCGCCGACATGCAGAGCCGGATCGGGCCTAACCGGGCCGGCCCGTTCGGCATCCTCCAGACGGTTGCCGACGGGCTGAAGCTGTTCTTCAAGGAGTCGATCACTCCCCGCAAGGTCGAACTCGGCATGTTTGTCCTGGCCCCGTTCCTGGCCGTGATCCCTGCCTTCCTCATCTTCATGATGGTCCCGTGGGGCGCGCCATTCACGATCGGCGGCCAGGAGGTCATCCTGCAAGGAGCGGACCTCAATATCGGGCTCTTGTTCATCCTGGCCATGTCGTCGATGGCGGTGTACGCCGTGGTGCTCGCCGGTTGGTCATCGGGATCGAAGTACCCGCTGATCGGTGGGGTGAGAGCCACTGCCCAGGCCATCTCCTATGAGGCGGCCCTCGGGTTGTCGATGGTGGCAGTCGTCATGTTCACCGCCACCCAGGGCGATGGCGGGACCCTCTCGCTCGCCGAGATCGTCAACCGCCAGGCTGGCACGTGGGAGAATGTGATTCCGCGGCTGGACCCCATTCTCCAGTTCGTCCCGAGGTGGAACATATTCCCCCAGATCGTTGCCTTCGTGATCTTCTTCGTTGCCATCGTCGCCGAGACCAACCGGGCCCCCTTCGACCTCGTCGAGGCCGAACAGGAGATCGTGGGCGGGTTCCACACCGAGTATTCCGGCATGCGCTTTGCGATGTTCTTCCTCGCCGAATACGTCAACATCTTCTCCATGTCGGCCATCGCCGCCACCCTTTTCCTCGGCGGCTGGAACGGCCCGACCTTCGAGGGCGCCGTCCCCGCCTTCGTTTCGGGGATCCTGCCCACCGTCTACTTCCTGCTCAAGACGTACGTGATCGTGTTCCTGTTCTTCTGGATCCGTGCCACCCTTCCCCGACTGAGATACGACCAGCTGATGACCCTGGGATGGAAGCGCCTGATCCCCGGCGCCCTAGGTTGGCTGGTCCTTTCGACCGTCGTCATCGCCTTCCGCCAATTCGGGCCGCCCTGGAGCTGACGATGGGAATCATGAACGAACTGTGGAAGGGGTTGAAGGTCACCGGCGGCACGATGTTGCGGACCATCTTCGGCGGGTCCGAGATGGTTACCACCCAGTTCCCGAAGGAGACCCGTCAGAAGCCGCAGCGGTTCCACGGACGTCATGTGCTGAACCGTTATCCCGACGGCATGGAGAAATGCATCGGATGTGAGTTGTGCGCCGGAGCGTGCCCCGCCGATTGCATCCATGTGAGGGGCGCCGACAACAACCCGGAAAATCCGACAAGTCCGGGCGAGCGCTACGGGTACATCTACGAGATCAACATGCTCCGCTGCATCTTCTGCGGGCTCTGCGTAGAGGCGTGCCCCACCGAGGCGATCACCATGACCCATCTCTTCGAGATGTCAACCACTAACCGCCAGGACGCCATCTACACCCGCAAGGAGTTGCTGATGGACCCTTCAGGGAAGGTGCCTCACATGTTCCCGGACGAGAAGATCGGAGACCTCGCCGAGTTGGAGTCGGCAGACGGGTGGATGAGGGCAACAGCCCCGTCGGGAGTGGCCGCCTACGAGGGGGTCAAGATGTGGCGCGACACCGCAGGCGAGCGGACCTGGGATCCTGAACCCGGGCAGGAAGAGGCCGACCGGGTGTCACAGGAGGAAGACAATGGTTGAGGCCGTTGTATTCGTCCTGATGGCAATCGCCGCCATCGCCGGCGCAGTGACCGTCGTGGTCGCCAAGAACCCGGTGTACTCCGCGATTGGGCTCCTCGGCACCCTCTTCTCTGTCGCCGTCCTCTACGTGCTCCAGCTGGCGCACTTCGTGGCTGCGGTCCAGATCATCGTCTATGCAGGAGCGGTGCTGACCCTGTTCCTATTTGTGATCATGCTCATCGGCGTCGACAAAGACGAGACCCGGGAGGAAAACCTCCCGTACCAGCGGAAAGCTGTGATCGCCCTCGGATCGGCCATCATCCTCGGCGCCGCCGGACTGGCCCTGTTCACCGATTTCCAATGGGTGCCGGCTGCTGCGCAGGCTCTCATCCCGGAGGCAACCAACGGGACCATCGAAGCCATAGCCCGTCCGCTGTTCACCACCTGGGTGCTGGCGGTCCAGGCAACCGCCTTGCTCCTCACCATCGCCGCAGCCGGGGCTATCGCCCTCGCCCACTACAGGAAGCGGGATATCTGATGGTCGATCCCGGCCTGTACATGACGGTGGCGGCCGTCCTCTTCTTCATCGGGGCGCTCGGCATGCTGGTGAGAAGGAATGCTCTTGTGATGTTCATGTGCATCGAACTGATGCTCAACGCAGTGAACCTGACGTTGATCTCTGCGGGCCGCGCCATGAACGACATCAACGGTCAGGTGGCCGTGTTCTTCATCCTGGTGGTCGCCGCTGCCGAGGTCGTGGTGGGACTGGCGATAATCGTCGCTATCTTCCGGAGGCGTTCGACCGCCTCGGTCGATGAGCTCAACGAGATGAGAGGTTGAGCCCATGATCGACTTCATCTGGTTGATCATCGCCTTGCCGCTGCTGGCTGCGATCTTGCTTCACTTTGTCGGCCGCTACCTGGGTGAGCCCCTTTCCGGATGGGTTGCCTCCGCAGCGATTGGTGCATCGTTCGTCTTCGCCCTCGTGGCAGCGCTTCCTTTCGTCGAAGGGGGAGCGGAGGCATCGACGGTGCTGCTCTGGGAGTGGATGCCGGCGATTGGCGCCAGCCTCGAGATCCAGTGGGACCCGCTGTCGGCACTGATGACACTCGTGGTGACCGGGGTGGGGACCCTGATTCATGTCTTCGCCATCAGCTACATGCACGCTGACGAGCGGTTTGCCCGTTTCTTCACCAGCCTCAACCTGTTTGCCGCGTCGATGCTCACTCTGGTCCTCGCCGGGAACTACGCGATGCTTTTCCTCGGATGGGAGCTGGTGGGCCTTTGCTCCTACCTGCTCATCGGGTTTTGGTTCACCCGCCCGACCGCAGCCGCCGCGGCCAAGAAGGCATTTGTCGTCAATCGGATCGGCGACGTCGGCTTCATGATCGCCTTGATGCTGGTGTTCACGAGCTTCGGAACCCTCTCCTTTGCGGGTGTGTTCGAAAGAGCACCCGAAGTCCTCACCACCGGGATGGCGACCGCGATCGGCCTGCTGCTGTTGGTCGGCGCTGCAGGCAAGTCGGCGCAGGTCCCGCTCTATGTGTGGCTTCCTGACGCGATGGAGGGCCCGACCCCGGTGTCTGCCCTGATCCACGCCGCGACGATGGTCACCGCAGGGGTGTATGTGATCGCCCGCTCGGCAGCCATCTTCGAACTGGCCCCTGCGGCGTCCACGACCGTCGCCACCGTCGGTGCCATCACTGCCATCTGGGCCGCGACTATTGCGCTTGCCCAACGCGATATAAAGAGAGTCCTGGCCTATTCGACGGTCTCCCAGCTCGGGTACATGTTTCTGGCAATCGGCTCGACCGCATACGTTGCCGGGATCTTCCACCTGATGACCCATGCATTCTTCAAGGCCCTGCTGTTCCTCGGCGCCGGTGCGGTGATCCACGCCATGCATGGCGAGCAGGACATGCACAAGATGGGCGGGCTGCTGAAACGGATGCCCGTCACCGGCATCACCATGGGTATCGCCACCCTCGCCATTGCCGGTATCCCGCCCCTCGCTGGCTTCTGGTCGAAGGACGAGATCCTGGCGAGTGCATTCGAGCGCGGCGGATGGTTCTCCGTCCTGTTTGTCGTTGGACTGCTGACCGCACTCCTCACGTCGTTCTATATGACCAGGCAGTGGGTTCTGGTGTTTCTCGGTGAGCCGAGATGGTCCGAAGGGGTCGAGCCGCACCGGGCGCCACGACTGATGGAGGTCCCGCTCATCGTCCTGGCCGTGCTTTCCGTATTGGGCGGTCTGGTCAACACGCCATTCCGGTACACCCTGGAGCACTTCCTCGAGCCGGTTTTCGAAGGCATCTCCGTCCAGCATCCACCAGAAGGGATCGGGATGTTCCTGATCCTGGCCGGCCTCTCAGTTGTCGCCGGCCTGGCCGGGGTAGCAGCTGCCTTACTCACCTATCGCCAGCCGGCTAGCTCGTGGCAGCGTTTCGAGGAAGGCCTCCAGCCGCTCTGGGGCACCTGGGAAGATGCCTACCGGGTCGACGATATCTACGGCCGGGTGTTGGTCGCCCCGGGGAAGAAGGTGGCCGAGGTAAGCGCATTCGGTGTCGATCTGCCCCTCATCGACGGGGCGGTCAACGGGATAGCCGGTTTCTTCCTGGGTCTCGGCTCGCGGCTCCGGCCGCTGCAGACCGGCTATGTCCGTAACTATGCGGCCCTTCTGTTTGCTGGAGCGATTGTCGTCGTGGCCTGGCTACTGGCGGGTGGTCTCTGATGCTCACTGCATTGATCCTCGCCCCGGCTGTGGCCGCCATTGTCATCGCCTTGATTCCTTCGAGACGCGCAGAGGCCCACCTACCACTGGGGATCGCCCTCTCGATCGTGCCGCTCGGCCTCGCCGGTTACCTCTTCTGGATCTTCGAGCCGATGGCGGGCTACCAGCACGCCGTTGATGCGGTCTGGTATGAACCGTGGGGGATCGGCTGGACCCTCGGCGTCGACGGGATCTCACTGCCAATGGTGGTGCTCACCGCCCTGCTGGTGCCCATCGCATTGGGGGCGTCGACGTCGATCAGCAAGCGAACCAAAGAGTTCGTCGTGTTCACCCTGCTGCTCGAGGCCGGGATGATGGGTGCCTTCCTCGCCCTCGACATGTTCCTGTTCTTCGTCTTCTTCGAGGCGATCCTCATCCCGATGTATTTCATCATCGGCATCTGGGGAGGGGAGCGGCGAATCTATGCGTCGATCAAGTTCTTCATCTACACCGCATTGGGATCGGCCCTGATGCTGGCGGCTATCATCGGGCTGGCGTTCAATTACTCGTCCGAATTCGGCGCGACCTCCTTTGCCCTTGCTGACCTCATGCAGGTGACGCTGGACCAGGGGACGGAGCGATGGTTCTTCGCAGCCTTTGCCCTGGCCTTCGCCATCAAGGTGCCGCTTTTTCCGCTGCACACCTGGTTGCCCGATGCTCATGTCGAGGCGCCAACTGCCGGGTCGGTGCTGCTGGCTGCTGTCCTGCTGAAGCTCGGCACCTACGGGCTGCTCCGGTTCAATCTTGCGCTGTTCCCCGAGGCTTCGGTCGATGCCGTCCCCATCATGGGAGTCATTGCCGTGATCGGCATCATCTATGGCGCTGTGGTCGCCATCGTCCAACCCGACCTCAAGAAGCTGGTTGCCTATTCCTCGGTTTCGCATCTGGGCTTCATCGTCCTCGGCATCTTTGCCCTGACCTCGGGCGGCCTTCAGGGAGCGGTCATCCAGAATGTCAATCACGGGCTAACCACCGGGGCCCTCTTCCTCCTCGTGGGCATGCTCTACGATCGCCGGCACACCAAGGCGATCGCCGACTTCGGGGGCCTTCAGAAAGTCATGCCTGTGTTTGCAGGCTTCTTCCTGTTCATGACTTTCGCATCGATCGGCTTGCCGGGGCTCAACGGGTTTGTCGGCGAGTTCCTGATCCTGATCGGCAGCTACGCAACGCTCCCGGTGCTGGCAATCATCGCCTCCTTTGGTGTGCTGCTGGCGGCGATCTACCTGCTCTGGGCGTACGAGAGGGTGTTCACCGGGGAGCCGGACAAAGAGGAGAACAAGGTGCTCGTCGATCTTTCGCCACGCGAGATCGGCCTGCTTGCCCCACTGGCGATACTCGTTCTGGTGATCGGCCTCTACCCGGCGGTCCTGCTGGACAAGATCGGGCCTTCGACAGAGGCAGTGCTCGATCACATCGAGTCGTCGACCGACTATGAGGTCCCGGTCCCGGGCCGCTTCGATGATGTGTTCACGGCGGGAGGCGATTCCTGATGCAAACCCCGGACGTCAACTGGCTGGCCATTGCCCCCGACCTCGCCCTGGCCCTTGCTGCGGCGATCATCCTCCTCGTCGAGGTGCAGTGGAAGCCGCGCGCCCGAATCCTCGGGTTGATTGCGGCAGGGTCGCTGGTAGTTGCTACCGGCCTGTCGGTCGTCCAATGGCTATTCGCCACCGACGCCGTTGCCGCAGGGAGTGTCTCCGAGCTCACTGCATTCTCCGGGATGATCCTGATGGATGGTTACGCCATTTTCGCCAGGTTCGCACTGCTGGTTGTCACCGCAATGGGCATTGCCTCCGGCTGGCAGTTCTTCAACGATCTGGGCCGCAGGTGTGCAGAGGGACTCGCCCTGGTCCTTCTCGCCACCACCGGGTTCTCTCTGATGGTGTCGTCGAACAACCTGATCATGCTGTTCCTCGGCCTCGAAGTAGGTTCGATTGCCCTTTACGTCCTCGCCGGGCTGACCAGGGAGGACAAGAAGGCTGACGAGGCGGCCATCAAATACTTCCTCATGGGCTCCTTCGCGTCGGCGATCTTCGTCTACGGGGTGGCTTTGATCTACGCGGGGACCCGTCAGCTAACCATCCTCGGAATCGGGGACTTCCTGAGCAGATTCATCGTCGGCAGTCCCGGCGTCATCCTGATCGGGATCGGGTTGGTGATCGTCGGGCTCGGCTTCAAGGTCTCGGCCGCGCCGTTCCACACCTGGGCTCCCGACGTCTACCAGGGCGCACCAGCCGGCATCGTCGGCTACCTGGCCGGTGTCGCCAAGATCGCAGGGTTTGCGGCAATGGCGCGAATCCTGCTCACTGCCGTCGCTGACTTCGATTGGAGCTTCCTGCCGGTCATTGCCGGCCTCGCCGTGCTCTCGATGCTCCTCGGGTCGGTAATGGCGCTGGTCCAGAGCGATGTGCGGAGGATGCTCGCCTATTCGGGTGTCGCCCACGCCGGCTTCATCCTGACCGGGGTCACCGGGCTCAGCTTCGATGGCATCCTCTTCTACCTGGCCGTTTACGGGGTGCAGCTGGTGGGGGCGTTTGCTGTGGTGGCTGCCGTGTCGGGCCCCGGTGGATCGAGCTCCGATATCGGCCTCTATCGAGGTCTTTCCCGCCGCTCCCCGGTCCTTGCCGGCAGTCTCACGGTGCTCCTGCTGGGCATGGCGGGGCTCCCGCTCACCTCGGGTTTCGTCGCCAAATTCGGTGTGTTCTCCGATGCCTGGCTCAACGGTCACGAGTGGCTGGTAGTGGTGGCGGTCGTCGCCTCGGTCATCGCCTTTGCCTTCTACCTCCGCATCGTCGTGATCATGTACATGGAAGACGACGATGCGGCCCCGATGGCGGTGCCGGGGCTGGTCAGGTGGGTTCTCGGCATCGCCGTCCTGGCCACGTTGATCTGGGGCATCTTGCCCGGGTCACTCCTTGACATCGTTGCTGATGCCCTCCCGCTCTAAGGCTCCGATCCTATTTGCGGCGAGCGCGGCATTTTCGATCGGCCTGGCGCTGCCAGCCGGCGCCGCCGAGATCGAAAGCTCGGACTTGCTCATCATCACCGAAGGCACGGTTTTTACCGGCGATCTCTACGTCGCGGCCAACCGGGTGCTGGTGCGGGGAACGATCGACGGTGACCTGTTTGCACTTGCCGGCCAGGACGTGACCATCGAAGGTGAGGTGACCGGCTCGGTGACCGCCCTTGCTCCGGAGGTGAATGTGAGCGGGGTCATCGTTGGGTCACTCCGGGTGGCCGCACCCTCGGTCGAAATATCCGGTGAGGTGAGGGGGGATGTCGTTGCGGTCGCTTTCGGGATCGAACTCCAACCCGGCGGCGAGGTGGGAGCCGACTTGATCATGTGGGCGTGGAATGCGGGGTCGCACGGGTCGGTCAGCGAAGACGTGGAAGGATCCCAGCGCAGACTCGAACTTTCGGGTGATGTCACCGGCAATATCAGGGTCTCCGCCGGTCGGGTGACCGTGGTCGATGCCCTTCAGGTCGGGGGCGATCTGACCTACCGCTCGAGCAACGAGGCTGTCGGAATCGACCTGGCCGATGTCGACGGCGTCCTCGTCCAGCAGACCCCGTTGCCACCGAATATCAGAGTCCGGGCTCTCGCCCTGGTCGCGAAGATCCTGGTGGCGCTCCTCCTGGCGTCGATGGCATTGGTCGTCTCTTCGGTGTGGCCCGAGCGGTCGGAGCGGGCATTGGCGGGCCTGGAGGCGGCACCGTTCCGCTCGGTCATGAAAGGTGCAGCCGTGGTGCTCTCACCGGCGTTGGTCGTGGCCATCGCGGTTGGCGTGCTTGGGTTCGCCCCGGCCTCGACTGCGCTCCCGTTGGTTGCGGCTTTGATCCCCATTCTATTCGCGCTGATGGGAGTCGTCCTGGTGGCCGGCCTTTTCGCCGGGATGCCAGCGGTGGCTTGGATCGGGGCCCGCCTCAAGAAACAGACGACGGTCGCCGGTGCGGTGGCCATCGGATCTGCTGTCGTCGCAATTCTCTGGCTCATCCCGGTTGTGGGCTGGATTGTTGCCTTGCTTGTACTCGCTGCGGGCATGGGAGGATGGCTCTCCACCTTCCGGCGCCGGGAGGTAACCCCTGCTTCCTAAGGCTCTGCGTATCGTATTTGATCCGTGGAGCATCAGGAATGGGCGCCCAACAGCCGGGGCCTCGAACTGGGCGAAGGTTCCCCTGACGCGGTACTAGATCGCGGCGATCGCCTTGCTCACCTGGTCGGCGAGGGCATCCTTCTTCACCAGGCCCGAATGCCGCCAGCGTTGGTGCAGGCCATCGGACTTCGGGTTGATGAGGATGAATGTCGGTGTCGACTTCACCTTGAATTTGTAGAAGAGGTCGGGCACGGCTTCGAGGTTCACCTTGACCACGCTGGCCTGGTCCTCGAATTCGGCGGCGATCTCGTCGACTATCCCGTCCATCACCCGACAGGGCTGGCATCCGTGCTTGTAGAAGTCGACAAGCACAGGCTTGCCCCCTTTGGCCAGGTCGTCGAAGTCTCCGAGCGATTTGACGTGGGGTGCTTTGAAGCGTCGTTTGAACATGGCCATCGATCTCCATTGTCCCCCGAAGCCGTGCCAATGAAGAATCTGGTGCCCCCCGAAGGACATCCGGCGCACTTGGCGCCGAATTCCAATAACGTGGGTACGGTGAACCAGCCCGTCGACACATACAGCCGGCCGGTCCGGGACCTCAGGATCTCGGTGACCGACAGGTGCAACTTCCGCTGCACCTACTGCATGCCGAAGGAGATCTTCGGGCCTGACTACAGGTTCCTCACCCGGGACGAGAAGCTGAGCTACGAGGAGATCACCCGGGTTGCCTCGATTTTCGTCGGCCTTGGAGTCAACAAGTTGCGTCTCACCGGTGGCGAGCCGCTGCTGCGGCGCGAGGTGGACAAGCTGGTCGGGCTGCTGGCGGAGATCCCCGGCGTCGATGACCTCACGCTGACCACCAATGCCTCACTCCTGGCCCGCAAGGCGCGGGTGTTGCGGGACGCCGGGCTGAACCGGGTGACGGTGAGCCTCGACGCCCTCGACGATGAGACTTTCAAGAGGATGAATGACGTGGACCACCCGGTCGAGCAGGTCCTCGAGGGCATCGGCGTCGCCGCAGATGTCGGTCTCGGGCCGATCAAGATCAACGCGGTCATCCAGCGGAGAGTCAACGAGCATGCGGTGCTGGACCTGGCCCGCCACTTCCGGGGGACCGGCCACATCGTCCGCTTCATCGAGTACATGGACGTCGGCACCACCAACGGTTGGCGCCTCGACGACGTTGTGCCGGCGGCGGAGATGATCGAAACGCTCAATGCTGTATTCCCGGTGGAGCCGATCGCGCCGAACTACCCCGGCGAAGTGGCGCGTCGGTACCGCTACCTCGACGGAGCCGGCGAGGTCGGTCTGATCGCATCGGTCACCCAGCCCTTCTGCGGAAGCTGCACCAGGGTGCGACTCTCGCCGGACGGGTCGATCTTCACCTGTCTCTTCGCCGGAACCGGCACTGACCTTAAAAAACCGATCCGCTCCGGTGCCAGTGATGAAGAGCTTGGATCGCTCATCGACGCGGTGTGGCGCAAGCGCTCCGACCGATATTCGGAGATCCGCTCCTCCCTGACCGTGTCCATCGGCCAGCGAGTCGAGATGAGCTACATCGGGGGGTGAGCGGCTCTCCAAGTCTCTGACCAGGGAGTTTACCCTTTTGTGTCTTGGACATTCCGCACAGATTCCGCGGGAGCACTATGCGCAGCATCAATAGCGTCCCGGGCCCGGTCCTCGGATTCGGGCATCAGATGGGCGTAGGTGCGCAAAGTGAAGCCCGGGTCGTGGTGGCCCAGGTACTCGGACACCGCCCGGATCGACACCCCGCCATGGAGGAGCACTGAGGCGTAGTGGTGACGGAGAGCGTGCATCCCCGTCTCCCGGCTCCGCTCGACCCCGGCCGCCGCCAAAGCCGGCTTCCACGCGTTGTGAGTGAAGTAGGCCCGGGTGAGCGGCCCTCGGTCCCGGTTGGTGAACAACAGGTCGCCCGACACCGCTTCGCCGCCCGGCTCGCGCCATGGCAACACGGCGTCGGACGTCCCGTGTCGGCGTACATGCTCTGCCAGGGCCACCGAAACGACATTGGGCAGGGGAACCTCACGCTCCCGGCCGCCTTTCGGTGGGGCGAACACAATCTGATTCTCGACGAGGCGCAGTTGCCGACGGACATAGACCACCCGACGCAGGAAGTCGATGTTGCCGACCGTGAGACCGAAGATCTCACCCTGCCTGAGTCCACAACCGGCGCCAAGCACCGGAACGGCCCGAAACTCGGCCGGATGGCCCTCGACGACTCTCTGGGCCGTCTCAACAGACCAGGGAACTACGCGGCGCCGGTCCACCCGAGGAGCCTTCACCGATGACACGACGCAAGGGTTCGAGGGGATCATCCCGTCCTCCACTGCCGCGGAGAGAATCGTCGACAGGTTGGAAAGCAGCAGCCGACAGTAGGAGGGTGCCACTTCGATCTGACGGCTTCGTACCCAGGCCTGGACCGTGGACGGGTTCAGGTGGCGTAGCTCCGAGTCCCCGATCGTCGGGAGGATATGAGTTCGGACACGCGACTCCATCGTCTCTCGGGTGGAAGCGTCGAAGGTTTGCGATTTGAGCCACCGTGCGGCGAAGTTAGCCAGAGTGACCCTCCCGGCCCGAGGGTCCACATAACGGCCGGTCACCAGATCGGCTGTCACCTGGTCTAGCCATCGTTGCGCGTCCACCTTCCTCGTGAAAGTTCTCGACTTCTCGTGGCCATCTGGATCGCGGTAGCGGGCCTGCCACCGTCGCTCGAGATCCTTCCCTCGGTCCTTTATGTGCGCCATCCACGCCTCCTTCGTCTTCCGGCCGGCCGTTCGTAGCCATAGCTCTTCGTCCGGATCGCCGATCGTCGCTCTGGGTCTCACCGTACAGGTCGGTGCTGACACCTGCTCAGCGCCTGACATCCTGGAGTTGATGCTCGATCCACTCTTCGACGTCGCTCCACCGGAAGCGGAGGTGCTTGCCGACACGAAACCCCGATGGCCCTTCGCGTCGGTAGCGCCATGCATAGATGGTGGCCACCGGCACACCGAGATAGTCGGCGAGTTCCTCGACGGTGAGGAGCCGTTCGTCGTGTTCCATGCCCGTGATGATGGGTGGGCACCCTCTCAACTCACTCTCATTCACCCTCCAAGTCGGTGATCGGCTGTGGAGAGACAATCGGCTGGCCGACGTGATCGTGTTGGGTGCCGTCGACGCGGAGAATGCGGTATCGGGCCTGGTCAGAGAAAGGTGGGAGGGTTTCTGACACTCGACTGACAGGGCTTGTGACACTCGGTTGACAGGGTGATCTGGTGTTCTTGATCCGGTGACTTGTCGACCTGAATCTACTGAACCCACGTCAGCTGAGCACCGAATCCGGCGACCACCCACCCTCGACTCCGGCTCCAGATACACAGACGAGTGCACACCTGCAGTTGTCGGGTTCACGGTGGCCTGTCGTAGCCGTGCTCGGCCTGGGTTGAATCCGATGCTGCCTCGGATGCACCGACACGTGAGGCTCAAGTTGCCCGGCGGAGACCTGGAGATTGCGCAGCTCACAAGACACATTCGATTGACAAGCCGTAGGCCAGCCACCCAACATCGAAGCAAGACTAGATCTTCCTCGTTTGACACGATCCGGAGCTGGTGCACGGTGAAGGTCACGCGCCGCGTTCACCACCCTCCAACCACACACGCACGTGCAACAAGTTGCGACATGTTTACATGTAGACAGGGGAGAGGCTGATGGATCTTGATCGGGCCAAGTTGGGGAGGATCGACCGGAGGCTGATGGCTGGACTCGATCAGGACGAGACGTTTCGGATGGGCGGGGTTCCGGTGACCGAGGCGCAGTGGTCAACGTGGAAGAGGTATTGCGGCGCAGCCGGGATATCGATGGGCCGGGCAATCACGACCCTGATCGAGCGCGAGCTGGTGAGCATCCTGCGTGAGTCCACCGGCAAAGGTCCTCCGGTGTTAGCGGAACGGGCCGAAGAGCAGCTCACTGCTCGAGCGGCACAGCTCGCCGCCCGTGAGCGTGCAGCCGAGGCTAATGAGGAACGGCTGCGTGGGTGGAACGACCGACTGCGTCTCTGGCATGGGGAGCTCAAGGTCCTGGAGCAGCGAACTGAGGTGGCTCCCATACAGGCACCTCGGCCAATCGAAACTGCTTCGAAAGTCGGTCGCAACGAACGATGCCCGTGCGGATCAGGTCTCAAGTACAAGCACTGTCACGGTCTCGCCGGCCGTCGGCCGGGTAGCGCCTAATGCATGATATGCCGGTGATATTGGCCGGCTTCTGGGACACTCTGCGGCGATGAGTTGGTCTCCTTGTCTGGTGGAGGCGGATGATTCGGGTCGCATCCGCTTGGGTCATCCGCTGGTGG
>JBHJOQ010000014.1:0-31984 GCA_050329555.1 Acidimicrobiia bacterium
CCACCAGCGGATGACCCAAGCGGATGCGACCCGAATCATCCGCCTCCACCAGACAAGGAGACCAACTCATCGCCGCAGAGTGTCCCAGAAGCCGGCCAATATCACCGGCATATCATGCAATATTGCGCATGGATCTGTTGGACCGGAGGGCAACCTCGACCGGCTGTGGTTCAGGAGAAGGCTTCGATTCCTGTGATCGCTTGGCCCATGATCAGGGTGTGGATCTCGTTTGTGCCTTCGTAGGTAAAGACCGTTTCGAGGTTGGCCATGTGCCGCATCGGAGAGAATTCGAGGGTGATCCCGTTCGCCCCGAGTACGGAGCGGGCGGTGCGGGCCACGTCGAGGGCGTTGCGGACATTGTCGAATTTGCCGAAGGACACCTGTTGGGGGGTGAGCGTCCCGGCGTCTTTGCGGCGGCCGAGGTGGAGGGCGACCAGTGTTCCTCGTTGGACTGCAACCATCATCTCGACCAGTTTCCGCTGGGTGAGCTGGAACGAGGCGATTGGCTTGTCGAACTGTTCCCGCTCTTTGGAGTAGGAGAGGGCCGCCTCATAACAAGCGCGGGCTGCGCCCATCGCCCCGAAGGCAATACCGAACCGGGCCTCGTTGAGACAGGAGAGCGGCCCCCGCATCGAGGCGACACCAGGCAGGACGAACTCGTCGGGGAGTCTCACGTTGTCGAAGAGAAGCTCAGAAGTCACCGACGCCCGCAACGAAGCCTTCTTCTTGATCTCGGGAGCGGAAAAACCCGGAGCGTTGGTAGGGACGAGGAAACCCCGGACCCCTTCGTCGGTCCTTGCCCACACCACTGCAACGTCAGCGATAGAGCCGTTGGTTATCCACATCTTCGAACCGTTGAGGATCCAGTCCGAACCGTCCCGTTTTGCGTTGGTCCGCATCGAGGACGGATCGGAGCCGGAGTCGGCTTCGGTCAACCCGAAACACCCGATCACCTCACCTGTCGCCATCCGGGGCAGCCATTCGTTCTTCTGCTCCTCCGAACCGAACTGCCAGATCGGGAACATCACAAGCGAGCCCTGAACCGACACAAACGAACGGATCCCCGAATCACCCGCTTCCAGCTCGAGACAGGCCAACCCGTAAGCCGTCGCCGATGTCCCCGCACAGCCATAGCCCTCCAGGTGCATTCCAAGAAGGCCGATATCGCCGATCGTCTTCGCCAGCTCCGCGTGAGGGAGTTCACCAGCCTCCCACCAGTCACCAACCTCGGGGACTATCTCCTTCTGAACGAAATCACGGACCGTCCCCCGAAGCAGCTTCTCCTCATCGGAAAGCAAGGAATCGATACCCAGGAAATCGTGCGGATCAGGCGTGTCGAAAGAAATATCGCTCATTGCCAAATGCTATCGACTTCGGGGAGTCGCGACACATCTGATCCGTCCAAAGGAGAGGAGGAAGTGCCGCCTGGGCGGCTCTTCCTCCCCATTTCGGACGCGGAATCGTCTATTTGATCAGTTCGATTTCGACCATGATGACCGGACCACTCCAACCGTGGATGGCCGGGTCGAGGTTAGCGATACCGCTGATCCCGGGATGGCGGTGGATCGCCGCGTTTTCGGCCAGAGCCGGGTTGGTTTCACCTGTCATCCCAGAGCTGTCGCAAGGCGGGACGAGGTCGGCGTATGACTCGGTGTTGACCTCGGTGCCGGCGTCATATGCGTACCCGTAGACCGTCTTCGACACGGTGGGCAGTTTCACGTTGCTTACACCCCCGAACCCGTCGTTCGTGCAGATCAGCATCCCGGCCAGTGTGATCCAGCGCGCCTCGCCATGAGCTGTCACGTCGACAGAGACCGACTCACCGGGGTGAACCGGAGGACCGGCAGCGGGTGCAGCCACCGCGACGTCGGCGACTGCGCTGTTCGCGGTCAGTTCTTCGACGAGGACGGGGACCCCGCCGTTCTCGGCAAGTTGCTGCAGGCCGAAGCTCGCCGACTGGCCGCGAGCGAACATGCTGAATTCGCTCTGGTGCGTGGCAACCACGAATGGTGTCATCGGCTGGCCGTCGGTGAGGTTGGTGACAGTGACCCGATAGGTTCGCTCTGTATTGACCGCCTCTAATGGCTCTTCCGCCAACGCGGTTAGGCCCAGAGTGGACACGGCGAGGGCTGCCGCCATCGCCAGAGTGATTGTTCTGCTTGATCTTGACATAGGCTTTTCCTCCTGATTTATGCGCCTGCTACCAGGATTGGCGAAAGTTCTTGCCGGGAAAGAAACCAGCAGTGAACGAATTCGAAATACCGTTCTTACGGAGGCCAGATTTTGGCAATCCCCTCTCTCCGATCTGATCCCCCAAAACTGAATGGACAGTCGATCCTCGTGGTCGACGACGAAGCCAGCATCCGTGAAACACTCCTTGACTGCCTCGACCGTGATGGCTTCCGGGTTTCGCAAGCAGTCAGCGGCATCGAGGCCCTTTCCAGACTGAAGGAAGAGGATCCGAGCCTCGTCATACTCGACGTCAGCCTCCCGGAAATGGACGGCTTCTCCGTGCTGGCTGAGTTGCGCAAACACAGTGACCTTCCCGTGATCCTCCTGACCGGTCGGGCTGACGAGTCCGACCGGGTCCTCGGGCTGGAGTTGGGTGCAGACGACTATGTGCTCAAACCGTTCTCCCCGCGCGAGCTGGTGGCCCGGGTGCGCAACCTGCTGAAGCGCCAGCACCGGTCAGCCCAAGACGATCGGCTCGAATTCGGGAGCCTCGTCGTTGACAGGAGGACCCGGGATGTAATCAACGATGGCGTACCCGTCAGGCTCACCCCCAGAGAGTTCGACCTTCTCGAGTTCCTTTGTCGCTCCCCGCGGCAGGTCTTCAGCAAAGAGCAACTTCTCACCCAGGTGTGGGACTCGACTCCGGAGTGGCAGGACCCTGCGACGGTTACCGTTCACATCCGGCGGCTGAGACAGAAACTCGGGGACGACCCGAAATCACCACGCCGGATCGGTACGGTCTGGGGAGTCGGCTACCGGTTCGAGCCTTGACCGCCGTCATCCGGCGAGCTTCCGCGGATGAGCACCGAACCTATCGATCGGTTGCAAGCAGTCTGCCTGGCTTTGCCCGGGACCGAGGAGGGGATCCGGGAGGCATACGGGCTGTCCCGCCGCACCTGGGTGGCGGCGACCGTCGACGGGTTCGCGTGCCGCGGGGGACCGACCCTCGGCCCGACCCCTATCCCGGGACCGATCTACGCCGTCGACGACGCGCTCGGTTCGCCATCCTGCCGCCCGACAGCTCCCTCATCGGCTTATCCTTCGGTGGGTGTCACGCGGCATCGCCGGGTGGGTCTTCGAAGCCAGCGGCCGGGCGTTGACCCGTCTCCTCGGCGGTGCACCCCGGCACCGGCTGACCCGCAGGGGATTGTTCGCTACCGTCCCCCTACATGGCAAAGCTTCCCCGCAAGGTCTACGAAGGCGAGCTCGAGCGGCTCCAGATCGAGTTGGTGGAGATGCAACGCTGGCTCGTGGCCACCGGAGCCCGGGTGGTGGTGATCTTCGAGGGCCGCGACGCCGCCGGCAAGGGGGGCGCCATCAAGCGGGTCACCGAGTACCTCAACCCCCGGGTCGTCCGCACCGAGGCCCTCCCCAAGCCGACGGAGCGGGAGCGGACCCAGTGGTACTTTCAGCGCTACGTGGAGTACCTGCCCGCCGCCGGTGAGATGGTGCTGTTCGACCGGTCGTGGTACAACCGGGCCGGGGTGGAGCGGGTGATGGGGTTCTGCACCGCCGAGGAGTACCGCCGCTTCCTCCACCAGGTACCGATTTTCGAGCGGTTGTTGGTCGAGGACGGCATCCAGGTCGTCAAGTACTGGTTCAGCGTGAGCGACGAAGAACAGGCGAAGCGATTCAAGGACCGCCTCAAGGACCCGATGCGCCGCTGGAAGCTCTCCCCAATGGACCTCGACTCGATGACCCGCTGGGAAGACTACTCCCGGGCCAAGGACGAGTTGTTCGTCTGTACCGACATCCAAGAGGCCCCATGGTGGGTGGTCGAGAGCGATGACAAGCGAAAGGCCCGCATCAATATGATCCACCACATGCTGTCGGTGGTGCCCTACGAGCTCGTACCGAGGCGGGTGATGGAACTTCCCGACCGGCCTTCGTCGACCGGGTACATCCGCCCGCCCAAAGAGACCCAGACCTACGTCCCCGACCACGCCTCCACCCTCGCCCGTTAGCGGGCTGGACGAGGGAGCCCGGGTCGACGTCGAGGCGCGTTGAGGCGCCGTCCTCGTCGGCTTCATGGATCACGGACTCGGGGACCACTCGAAATCACCACGCTGGATCGGTACGGTCTGGGGAGTCGGCTACCGGTTCGAGCCCTGACCGCCATCATCCGGCGAGGTCCCGCGAATAGGCACCGAACCATCGAGCGGCTCCGAGCAATCTGCCTGGCTTTGCCCGGGACTGAGGAGGGGCTCAGCCACCGCGAGCCCTGCTGGTTCATCGAGAAGGGCAATCAGTTCGTCTCATTCGACGACCACCATCACGGGGGAGACCGGCTGGCTTCCTGGTGCCCCGAAGCGACTAGCGGATCAGATGCCCGACCGGCTCGACCTCTAACCCGCCAGAGTCTTTTCAGCTAGATCTGCCCGATAGTCGGCCAGCTTCTGGCGAAGTTCGTCATCGTTGATGGCGAGGATCGAGACCGCAAGCAGCGCCGCATTGTTGGCGGCGTCGATGGCGACCGTCGCCACCGGGATCCCGGTGGGCATCTGGACGGTGGCAAGCAGTGCGTCCATGCCATCAAGGGTGGCCGAAAGGGGCACTCCGATGACCGGCAGCAGTGATTTCGCTGCCATCACCCCGGCGAGATGGGCGGCCTTGCCGGCGCCGGCGATTATGACCTCGAAGCCATTGTCCGCAGCATTGGCTGCGAAGTCGAGCGCTTGGTCAGGCGTTTTGTGTGCTGAGAGCACCCGTGTTTCGTGCTCGATCCCAAAGCCGTCGAGCATTGTCCCGGCCTTCTCCATAGTGGGCCGATCCGACCCCGACCCCATAACGATTGCAACCTTGTGACTCATGGCAGCCGACGGTAGTGAATCGAGGGCCATTGGCGTAACCCTGGAGGTGTGGCGCCCATACAGGCAACATCAATGAGACGGCTCAGGCTTGAGCGCCGATGTCCGATCGCAGCTGCATCCCCGGCCAGCGGATCGTTGCTGCTGCCGCATAGGCACGGTCGCGGGCCGAGGCGAGGTCCGGGCCGAAACCAACCAGACTGAGGACGCGACCGCCGTCGACGACGAGCTTCTTCCCGTCCCTTGCGGTTCCCGCGTGGAAGACCAGGACATCGTCGGGAAGGTTGGCCATGCCTTTGATGGTTGCGCCCTTCTCCGGCGCGGTCGGATATCCCTTGGCCGCCAGGACTACGTTCACTGCTGCGGTGTCCGACCACTCCGGTGCCCCACCTTCGAGGACATCGATTAGGTCGTTGCTCATCCGGGGGAGCACCGCCTGGGTCTCGGGGTCGCCCAGCCTCACGTTGAACTCGAGGACCCTGAGGGCGTCGGCTGTCAACACCAAACCCGCATAGAGGAACCCGGTGAACGGGTTGCCGTCTTCCTTCATCTGTGAGAGTGTCGGATTGACAACCTCCGACATGGTTCGCGCCAGCAGATCGTCGGGAAGGTCTGGTACGGGCGAATAGGAGCCCATCCCGCCGGTGTTGGGGCCTTCGTCACCGTCACGGAGTCGCTTGTAATCCCGGGCCGGATCGAGGGCGACCGCTCCCTTATTGGTGCAAACCGCGAAGACACTGATCTCGGGGCCGTCGAGAAACTCCTCGATAAGAACCGAAGACCCGGCTTCCCCGAAGTCACCTTCTAAACATCTGTCGACCCAGTTGCGTGCCTCGTGGGCGGAGTCCGTGACCAGGACTCCCTTACCGGCGGCGAGGCCGTCGGCTTTGACCACATACGGTGGCTCCATAGTCTCCAGATAGGAGCGGGCACCGTCGGGATCGTCGAAAGAGCCCGACGCTGCGGTTGCCACGCCGGCCCGGCCCATCACCTCCTTGGCGAACTGCTTCGACGACTCGAGACGTGAAGCGGCACGCGTCGGCCCGAAGACGGGAATCCCAAGCCGGGACAGCGCATCAGCCACCCCGGCGGCGAGTGGCGCTTCCGGCCCCACCACGACCAGGTCGATCTTCTGGATGCGGGCCATGGCGGCGATCGCCCCGACATCGGTGGCGGCGATGCCCTCCACGGTCGGGCCCAACTCAGCGAGCCCGGGATTTCCGGGGAGCGAGACCAGTTCCTTGATCCGAGGGGACTGAGAGAGCTTCCAGCCGAGGGCGTGCTCCCTGCCCCCACTTCCGATCAGGAGGACTCTCATTTCAGGGTGATCAGCTGGCTGCGCTCAGGGCCCACCGAAACCCAACCGACCGGTACCTCGGCGAGCTCCTCGATGTAGCGGATGTAGTCCTGGGCCGGCCCGGGCAGCTCGGAGAATTCGCGGACACCGGTGATGTCGGTGTTCCAACCCGGCAGCTCCTCGTATTCGGGCTCGCAGTGATAGAGCACCGACTGTTGCATGGGGAACTCGTCGTAGCGTGTGCCTTCTGAGGAGTAGGCGTTGGCCACTTTGATGGTGTCGAAGGCGGAGAGGATGTCCAGCTTGGTGAGGAAGAGGTTGCTAAAAGTGTTGACCCGGTGGGAGTAGCGCAGCGCCACCATGTCGAGCCAGCCACAGCGGCGCCGGCGTCCCGTGACAGTCCCGTACTCGCCACCGAGTTCGATCATGGTGTCGCCGATCTCGTCGGTGAGCTCGGTGGGGAACGGGCCGGTGCCGACCCGGCTGATGTACGTCTTGGCCACACCGATGATCTCGTCGATCGCTCTGGGGCCGATGCCGGACCCGACCGCGGCGCCCCCGGCCGTGGGGTTGGACGAGGTGACGAAGGGATATGTTCCGTGGTCGATGTCGAGAAGGGTGCCCTGGGCCCCTTCGAAGAGGACTTGCTCGCCTGCCTTGAGTCCGTTCCAAAGGAGGAGGGAGGTGTCGGTTACGTGGGGTTCGAGCAGCTTTGCGTAGCCGGTGTACTCCTCGATGATCTCGTCGGCGTCCATGGGGAGGGTGTTGTAGATCCGGGGGAGGATCTTGTTCTTCTCTTCTAGGGCGGCTTCTACCTTCTCCCTGAAGATCTTGGGGTCGAATAGATCCTGGACCCTGATCCCGAAACGGGCGTACTTGTCGGTGTAGGTGGGACCGATGCCCTTCTTGGTGGTGCCGATCTGATTCTTGCCGAGGTAACGCTCGATGGCAGCGTCCAGCTTGCGGTGATAGGGCATGATCAGGTGGGCATTGGCCGACAGCCGTACCCGGGAGGGGTCGAGGCCCTTCCCCTTCGCCATCTCCATCTCGGCGAGCAGCACTTTGGGGTCGATCACCGTTCCCGACGCGATCACCGGGGTGCACTCGGGGTAGAGGATACCCGAGGGGATCAGGGAGAGTGCCAGTTTCTCCTCGCCGACGACGATGGTGTGACCGGCATTGTTGCCACCTTGGTACCTGACGACGTAGTCGGCTGATTCGGCGAAGTAGTCGACGACACGGCCCTTGCCTTCATCGCCCCATTGGGCACCCAAGACAACTGTGGCTGGCATGACGGACCGGACGGTAGTCGTAGATATCGGTTCCTAAGGTTCTAGCTATCAAATATGAGTCCCAGGGCGTTCAGTTCGGGTCACCTTGCGTTCTGAACGCCCCACATCTCACATGTGAGACGCCACGCCTTAGGAACGCGTCGTTTTCGACGCCGCTCCCTCTGGCGTTTACAATGGATCGCTCCCACTTTTAGGGGGCCCTGGTGACCCGTCCGTTTATCGATCCTGGCTTTGAGCACGATGCATGTGGCGTCGGTTTCATCGCCGCGCTCGACCGGGAGCCCACCTATCGGCTAACCCGACTTGCCGTCGAGTGCCTGGAGCGGCTCGACCATCGCGGTGCCCGCGCCGCCGACGGCACCGGTGACGGGGCCGGACTGCTCACCCAGATTCCGTACCGACTGATCCAGCGTGAGCTTGCCGGCCACGGCCTCGAGATCGACCCCGAGCGACTCGGTGTAGTGATGTGCTTCCTCCCCCCGATGGAGGCCGGCGAATCCCGGGCGATCGTCAACGACGCCCTGGAAGCTGAAGGTCTCAAGGTGATGTTCTGGCGATCGGTCCCCATCGACCCCACCGTCCTCGGTGAGCATGCCCGCGATGTGCTCCCCCTCATCGAGCAGGCCATCGTCACCGGCGACGCCCAAGCAGAAGACCTGGAGCGAACCCTCTACCTGGCGCGCAAGCGCATCGAACGGGTGGCAAAGCCCGGCCTTTCGATCCCGTCTGCCTCGAGCCGCACCGTCGTCTACAAGGGCCTGTTCACCGCGAGCCGCGTCTCCGGCTTCTACTGGGACCTCCGCGACCCCGACTTCGAGACTGCATTCGCAATATTCCACCAGCGATATTCGACGAATACCTTCCCGAGTTGGGAAAACGCCCAGCCTTTCCGGGTGCTGGCCCACAACGGCGAGATCAACACCATCCAATCCAACCGGTCGTGGATGAAAGCCCGGGAACGGGGGGCAACCCCCGCCACCTGGGGTGACCGATTTGCCGACCTGCTCCCCTTCCTCCAGCCCGGTATCTCCGACTCCGGAAGCCTGGACAACGCCTATGAATTGCTGATGCAGAGCGGACGGTCGCTGGCGCACGTAAAGGAGCTGCTGATCCCTTCCGCCTGGGAAAATGTCAACGACCTCCCACCCGAGCTTGCCGCCTTCTATGCCTACCACGCCTTCCTCACCGAGCCGTGGGACGGCCCCGCGGCAATCTCGGTGACCGACGGCATCTCGCTGCTCGCCGCCATGGACCGGAACGGCCTGCGACCGGCCCGCTGGTCGATCACCCCCGAAGTGGTGCTCGTGGCTTCGGAAGCCGGGGTATGCCCTGAGGAAGAAGCCCGGGCCCTCGACACTGGCCAGCTTGGCCCCGGCGAGTTCCTTCTCTTCGACGGTGTCACCAGTGAGGTGCGTCACTCCGGGGAGGTGCGTGACGAACTTGCCTCCCTGCATCCTTACGACGATTGGATCAATACCGAGACCCTCCACATCGAAGCGCCGTTCGACTCCGAGGCCGACGACAGGTTCGACGCCGGCGCCCTCTCCCGGGTCTTCGGCTACACCGCCGAGGAGGTGAGGCTGATCCTCGCCCCGATGGCTGAGGGCACCGACCCCATCGGTTCGATGGGCGACGACACTGGGCTAGCCGTCCTCGCGGAGAGGCCACGTCGGCTGACCCGCTATTTCCACCAGATGTTTGCCCAGGTCACCAACCCCCCTATGGACCCGATCCGGGAGCACCTTGTCATGTCGCTTCGGATCCAGCTGGGAAGGCGCGGCCCGTTGCTCGAGGACCAGCCCTCCCAGGCGCATCTGATCGAACTATCCAGCCCCGTACTTTCCGACGCCGAACTGGAGTCGATTGTGCGCTCGGGCGACCCCCGCTTCTTCTCCCACTGGATTCCGGTCACATGGAGCGCCGCAGGAGGCGTGGCAGGGATGGAGAAGCGGCTCGACGAGATCTGCGCCGAAGCCGCCCAGGCCGTAAAACTCGGGGCGACAATCCTCGTGCTCTCCGATCGAGAGACGGGCACCGACCAGGCACCAATTCCGGTGCTTTTGGCAGTCGGGGCGGTCCACCACCACCTCATCGATGAGGGGGTGCGAGGTGACGTCTCGCTGGTTGTCGTCTCCGGTGAGCCGCGAGACGCCCACGACCTTGCTTGCTTGATCGGGTTCGGCGCCTCGGCCGTGAACCCGTACCTGGCCATCGACCAGGTGATCGGGCTCGCTACCCGAGACCAGGTCGAAGTCGACCCGGTCACAGCCCAGGAGAACTACCGGGCAGCACTCGAGGCAGGAATCCTCAAGATCATGTCGAAGATGGGGATCTGCACCCTCTCCGCGTACCGCGGCTCCGAGCTGTTCGAAGTGATCGGAATCGCCGAAAAGGTCTGCCGTAGAGCATTCCGCAACGCGCCACGCCGCCTTCGCGGCTCCACAATCGAGGACCTGGCCGCCCATGCCCTGGCCAGACATGCGCTCTATGCAGCGGGCGAAGCGGCGTCGGGCGGCTTCTACAAGCACCGGCGCGGCGAGGACCCTCACATCACAGGCCCGAAGGTGGTCCTCGACCTGCAGAAGTCGGTCCGGTCCGGCGATACCGAAGCCTGGTCCCGCTATCTCGAAACGATCAACTCCCGCCCTCCCGCGGTGGTGCGTGATCTCCTGACATTCGTCCAGCGCGAGCCGGTGCCAATCGAAGAGGTCGAATCTGCCGAGCACATCATGCGCCGCTTCACCACCGCGGCAATGTCGCTCGGTGCGCTCTCCGAAGAGGCGCACGAGGCTCTCGCGATTGCAATGAACATGATCGGTGCTCGATCGAACTCCGGGGAGGGTGGCGAAGACCCATCCCGTTTCGGGACCAAGCGGAATTCAGCGATCAAACAGGTCGCCTCCGGCCGGTTTGGAGTGACCCCGGCTTATCTCAACTCGGCTGAGGAACTGCAGATCAAGATGGCCCAGGGCTCCAAACCCGGCGAGGGGGGACAGCTCCCCGGGCACAAGGTGACCCCGCAGATCGCCCGGCTCCGCCACACCGAGCCCGGCGTCACCCTGATCTCCCCACCGCCTCACCACGACATCTACTCGATCGAAGACCTCGCCCAGCTCATCTACGACCTGAAAGCCTTCAAGCCCGGCGCCAGGGTGTCGGTGAAGCTGGTCAGCGAGCCCGGGGTCGGGACGATTGCGGTCGGAGTGGCCAAAGCCGATGCCGATGTCATCACGATTTCGGGATCTGAAGGCGGCACCGGAGCCTCCCCTCTGGTCTCGATCAAACACGCAGGCTCCCCCTGGGAGTTGGGCATCGCCGAGGCGCATCAGGTCCTGGTCGCCAATGGCCAGCGCTCGAGTGTTGTCCTCGAAACCGACGGAGGAATGCGCACCGGCCGTGACGTTGTGGTTGCTGCCCTGCTCGGCGCGGAACGCTTCGGCTTTGGCACCCTCCCGTTGCTCGCAATGGGCTGCAAGATGGTCCGCCAGTGTCATCTGAACACCTGCCCGGTCGGGATCGCCACCCAGGACCTCGATCTCAGAGCGAAGTTCGGTGGCTCCGCCGACCAGGTGGTGGTGCTGTTCCAGCATCTCGCCGAAGAGGTACGCCACCATCTGTCGGTGCTGGGTGCAAGGTCGATCGAAGAGGTCGTGGGCAGGGCGAACCTGCTTCGCCCCATCGACCGGGACCACCCTCTGGCACCCGACCTTGCCAGCATCCTGGTCGAGTCCACCGGAAGGAAAGCACACGAGGGTTACCGGGCCATCCCGTTGTCGAGCCTTTCGCTGCGGCTGGTTGCAGACGCCCGTAGCGCAATTTCGGAGGGCTCGAGCGTCGAGTTACACTATCCGATCCGCAACGTCGATCGGGCTATCGGGAGCCGGCTCGCCGGTGCAATTGCCGCCAAGCACGGCGACATCGGGCTCCCTGACGGGACGATCGATGTCCACCTCTCGGGCACGGCGGGCCAGAGCCTCGGTGCCTGGCTGACCAATGGGGTCTCACTCCGGCTTTCCGGGACCGCCAATGACTACGTCGGCAAGGGCATGGGCGG
Organism: Acidimicrobiia bacterium; assembly: GCA_050329555.1. Lineage (GTDB taxonomy): Bacteria > Actinomycetota > Acidimicrobiia > Spongiisociales > ZC4RG35 > MA-ANB-1. Next base: position 11,683 of record JBHJOQ010000014.1, read on the forward strand.
TGGGCTCATCTCGGTGACGCCGCTGCGACGGAACGGCATCCCTCAGGCGGCCGGGAATGCCGTCCTCTACGGAGCAACCGGGGGGAAGCTTTTCCTAGCAGGCAAAGTCGGGCAGCGGTTCGCTGTCCGCAACTCGGGGGCGCAGGTGGTCGTGGAAGGGTGCTCGGATCACGGCTGTGAGTACATGACCGGCGGTACCGCAGTCATTCTCGGTGAGGTGGGCCGGAACTTCGCCGCAGGCATGACCGGTGGTGAGGTCTTCGTCTGGGACCCCGACCACCGCTTCAAGGGCCGCCTCGCCGATACCGCGCCAAAGGTGAATCGCCCCGACGAGACCGCTCTGATGCAGGTGCGCGCCCTGGTCGAGGAGCATCACAAGCTGACCGGGAGCCCTCTGGCCGAATCCGTGCTTTCCGGGCAAATGGAAGATTTTTGGGTGGTGGCACTCGGGTCAAGGTCTCCCGGTGAGAAAGACGTCGCGACGGTCGAGGTCATCCCCAGCCGCCACCGCTGATCAGCTGTCCGGCGGATTCGGCTTGCGTCGGTCGAGATGCTGGATTCCCGTGCCGACACCGGAGGCGATTACCTTCACCGGTGCGGTTCCCGCCTGGATCAGCCCGAGACCAACTGCTTTCGGTAGCTCCTTGAGCCGCGGTGCGCCGACAAATCCTCGCTTCGAGAAATAGACCCAGAGCCCGACGGCAAACAGGGCCATGCCGCCGATCATCGCCCAAAACCCCCACGGCTGGGAGTCACCGGGAATAAGGTCGAAGTTCATCCCCCAGAGGCCGGAGATGAGCGCAAGGGGCAACAGAATTGCTGAGAAGACTGTGAGCACCCTCACGATTTCGTTGGTCTGATCGGCCACGGCGCCCCGGTATGTCTCCAGCACCGACTGGAGCAGCGCCCGGGCGGAATCGATGAACTCGACCAGTCTTGCGTCGTGGTCGAAGACGCGCCGGAATGCGGCCTGGCCCCGCTCGCCCACCGCCTCGTGGACCAGGATCGAGAGGTCATCCATGAGGTCTCGTTGCCGGCTCACGACGCGCCGCAAAGTGATCAAGTCGCGGCGTAGCGCCTGAACCTGGATGAGTGTGTTCGGGTCGGCAGCAAAGGCGAGTTCCTCGAGCCCATCGATGCGGATCTCCAGATCGTCGATGAGCGGCAGCACCTGACGGCTGACAGCCGAAGCGACAATCGAGGCCAGCTCGGCTGAATTGAGCGTTCCCGCCGGTCCGGTGGCCAGGGACTCCAATTGATATTCGATTGCCGGTATCGGGGAGGAATGAATCGTGACCAGGGCCTGGGCCCCCAGGACGGCGCGGTAGGTGGTGGCGGTCATGCCGGCTCCGGCTTCGATGGCGAACGTCGGTACCAGCACCGACAGGGACGATTCGGTTTCCGAGACGGCAGCATTGATCGAAGTTCCCGTAGGGCTGTGCTCCCCGTCGTGCATCAGGCCGAGGTGGGCGAGAACGGATTCGGCATCGGAAGCGTCTTCGCCAGCGAGGTCGACCCAGACCAGGTCATAGTCATCCGCGGGACCGAGCTCGCCGACCTGGTGGAACCGGTCCTCACCCTTGTGCCTCACGAGAGCTTTCACTCCCCCGATTATGGTGACTGCCGGTCCCGGTCCTGCGGATATGCGGGTGGGCCCTGGGGGGTACGAAACACAGCGTTCACATTTCAGCAACGGGAGAGAAATCCCACCCGGATAGAAATCAGTCCAGTTCACTGTCAAGAGCCAACAAGGAGGCAAAAGTGACCAAGACGGCTGCCGACGTCTTATCCCTCATCGATGAGGGCGAGTACGAGTTCGTCGACCTCAGATTCTGCGACCTGCCAGGCCAGGTGCAGCACTTCACGGTCCCGACCCACCAGTTGACCGAGGCCACCTTCGAAGAGGGCTTCGGCTTCGACGGGTCTTCGATACGGGGTTTCCAGGAGATCCAGGAGTCCGACATGATCCTGATCCCCGATCCGGGGACTGCTGTCGAAGACCAGTTCCGGGCTCGCAAGACCCTGATCCTCTACTGCTTCGTCCACGACCCGCTCACCGGCGCCCCTTACGATCGCGATCCACGATATGTAGCACGGAAGGCAGAGGACTACCTCGCCAGCACCGGGATCGCCGACACGTCATATTGGGGTCCGGAGGCCGAGTTCTACATCTTCGATGATGTCCGCTTCGGCCAGAACCAACACTCCGGTTTCTATTTCCTCGACTCGGTCGAGGGTGCATGGAACTCCGGCAAGGTCGAGGAGGGTGGGAACCTGGGCCACAAGCCGCGCTACAAAGAGGGCTACTTCCCGGTGCCCCCCACCGACCACTTCCAGGACCTGCGCTCGGAGATGACCGCCAATCTCGAAGCCGCCGGCATCGAGATCGAGGTCCAGCACCATGAGGTGGGCACAGCCGGGCAGGCAGAGATCGACATGCGCTTCGACACCCTTTTGCGCACTGCGGACAACGTCACCCTGTACAAGTACATCGTGAAGAACACCGCATGGCAGGCGGGCAAGTCGGTCACGTTCATGCCCAAGCCGGTCTTCGAGGACAACGGTTCGGGTATGCACACCCACCAGTCGCTCTGGAAGGACGGGGACCCTCTCTTCTTCGACGAGAGCGGGTACGCAGGGCTTTCCGACATGGCACGGTGGTACATCGGTGGCCTCCTCAAGCACGCCCCGGCGGTGCTTGCATTCGCTGCCCCGACTACCAACTCATATCGCAGGCTGGTGCCGGGTTATGAGGCGCCGGTCAACCTGGTGTATTCGAGCCGGAACCGTTCGGCAGCGATCAGGATCCCGCAGTACTCGCAGGCTCCGGGCGCGAAACGTCTCGAGTTCCGTTGTCCCGACCCGACGGCCAACCCGTACCTGTCCTTTGCAGCGATGTTGCTGGCCGGCCTCGACGGTGTGCAGAACCAGATCGAGCCCCACGACCCCGTCGACAAGGACATCTACGACCTCCCGCCGGCCGAGTTGGCGGGTTTGCCCAGTGTCCCCGGCTCCCTGTCGGAGGCCCTGGATGCGCTGAGGGACGACCACGAGTTCCTGCTTCAGGGCGGGGTGTTCACCGAAGACCTGATCGAGGCCTGGATCGAGTACAAGACCGCACATGAGGTCGACCCGGTGCGCCTTCGCCCCCATCCCTATGAGTTCCACCTCTACTACGACATGTAGTCGGACTCATCGTTGAGCCGCCTGAGGGTGTGTCGGCAGACACACCCTCAGGCTTGCTCCCCGTCCTGCAGGCTGGTTCCTTTGCTCAGTGTTGGTTTCGGTTCGGCGCTCACCAGTTGAGACCACCCACTCTGGGCGGACTTTTCGCGACACAGAACGGTTGGGTGGCGGGACCTGGACCGCCCATCGAGCTACGATTGCCCCGGCGCGGCGGGCTGAGAAGATGTTCTTGACGAACAGGGGGTACGTGTCGTCGTCGACCCGGCGCAGTTCGGGCGCCACGTCAGCCGTCCGTCGGAACGCCCGCCGCGGTTTTGGTGTTCTCGACTTCGGTGGCGAAGTTGTCGGCCGCCTGGGTGTATGCCACCACTGCCGCGCGCCGGAGATCTCCCGGATCGTCCGATTGCAGGCCGTCGAGGGCGTCGCTGGCCGCTCCAGCGGCCTGATCGATGGCGCTGGTCAGAGCCTGGTGGCTGGTCTCGAACCCAACCGGAACTGTCATCGCAGCTACCCGGTCGGCTAGAGCCTGCGTGTCCGTCTCGATGGTGGTCATCCTTGCCTCGGCGTCCCGGTATTCGATTTCGCGGGGGTCGGCGTCGAAACCGTCGTTGACGGTGACCATCTCGGTGCGGAGGAGCTGGAGAGCCGTGTTCACCTCGTCGAGCTCGGTGAGGTAGGCCTGCACCTCGGGGTCAGCCGCGCCGTTGCCGGGGTCGGGTCCCGGGGTTGTCGTGGTCTCGCCGTTGGGCGCTGTTGTGGTCGTCACACCGGCTGCCAGCGTGGTGTCGGGGGAGGCTTCCGGAAGTTCGCTTATGAAAAAGTAGGTGAACGCGATCATCCCCAACACGACGAGGGGAAGGATCCATCGGCCCGGCTTCGGGTCTGGGTTGACTGCCATGACGGTCAAAACGATAGCTTCCTGTGGCGAGTTCCCGGGTAACGGGGCACACCTTCCGAATCCGACCCTCCCAGCAGGCCCCTTGAACCGACCGTTCGCAGCCCATACGTTTGGATTCATGGATGAAAAGAATCAGGAGGTCTACGAGAGGATCCCGTGGGAGTCTCTCGAAAAGCAGGGCGGCGATCGACAGTGGCTGATCCTGGGTATCGCAGGAGCAGTCGTGGCCGGATCGCTCGGCTACTCGTTCATGAGCAACCGGCCGGCTCCACTACCGCCTCCTCCAACCGAGGCGGCCGCCGCCGTGACGGCCCCACCCACGACCTTCACCCCGGTGGCCCCGGCGCCAGCCCCAGCTCCAGCTCAACCAGCTCCCAGCCTCGTCACCGAAGCCGATCTCTACGCGGTCGATCCCGACCACCTCGCTGTGGAAGCTGCTGCCCATGCCCGCTGGGTGGTCCGGGAGTTCCTGGCGAGTGACGGCTCGGCGCAACAGGGGATCCTGCGCAGTCTTTTGCCGGCAGACATCCCACTTCCCTCCACACCGGAGGGGGTCCTCGTCTTTGTGGAGTGGGTCGACTCGGTGGGAGTCGAAGAGATCGACGTCGGGACCTACCGGGTCGATGTCCTCGCCCGCTACATGGTCTCCGCGGATGGCGGCGACTACCAGAGGGTGGATCCTGAGCTCTTCGCCCTCGATATCGCCATGGCCGACGGGACAGCCCGCCTGGTCGGCGCACCTGTTGTGAAGGCGATCGACTCTCCGGCGACGGCAGGCCTCGGTCTTGGCGCCGTTCCCGATTCAGTGGCCGCCGCCGTCGCAGCCCTCCGTCCCGGCAGCGAGATCGTCGGCGGATACGTTGATCCGGGCGGGACCTGGAACGTGGTGATCCTGGCAGCAGGCCCAGGAGGAGTGATCCGGCCGGAGATGGTGCCGATCAGCCCCTGAAGTCCCAACTACCCGCTTCCGAAATGGGTCTCTAGGATCCGGGTCGCCTCGGGAGTAATCGCCTCCCACGATCCGGCAGGAGTTTTGGTGATGGTTACGAAGTCGGCGGTCATGAAGATGCTGCCCACGCCGTCGAGGGCGAGAAGCTCGGTGGCCATCTCATTGTCGGTTTCGTTGCCGCTCACAAAGGTGGCAGGTCCGCCCACCGGCTTACCCACCGGGAATTTCATCGCATTCGGGTTCGGGGTCGGGGCCGGGTTAATCGCCATGGGACTCTGAGAGTACCCCATGGTTGCATTCGTCGGGGTCGATGTCGGAGGGACCTTCACCGATGTCGTCGTCTATGACGGGGTCACGGTCCACTCATGGAAGACTCCGACCACCTCTCCGCAATCGGCGGGCGTGGTCGAGTCTCTGGCCCGGATCAAGGGAACCGACTTCCATTTCCTCCACGGGACCACCGTTGCAACCAACGCCTTGCTCGAAGGCACCGGGGCGAGAGTGGTGCTGGTCACATCTGCGGGTTTCGAAGATGTGATCGAGATCGGGCGCCAGGCCCGCCCCTCCCTTTACGACCTGTCCGCGGACCGACCCCTCCCTCTGGTACTTCGCGGCGACCGCGTCGGCCATACGGATGTCGACCTGACCCTCGAGGTTCTTCATGACATCGAGCCCGACTCGGTGGCCGTCGGCCTGCTCCACTCCTACCGGGACTCTGGTGCAGAACAAGAGTTGGCGGCAGCGATCCGCCGCACCTATCCCGACATACCTGTCAGCGTGGCCTCCGAGCTCTCACCCGCCTTTCGGGAGTTCGAGCGCTTCGTGACCACCGTCATCGATGCCTATCTGGCGCCGCGTGTCGCCGGGTACTTGAGAGACCTCGACGAGCAGGTGTCTGCCCTGTCGACATCGGTGATGGCCTCTTCGGGCGGCATGCTTCCCTTCGATGCGGCGAGTTCGGCCGTGGGGAGCCTGACGCTCTCCGGTCCGGCCGCCGGAGTGGTGGCCGGTGACAGTCTTCGCCGCCACCACGGCCTCCAATCCGTGATCACGCTCGACATGGGCGGTACCTCCACCGATGTGGCGAGAATTGGCGCCGACGGGGTGGTGCTCGCCCCGACCCAGAACATCGGAGGCAGAGTGAACCGGGTCCCTTCGATGCCGATCCATACGGTGGGGGCCGGAGGCGGATCACTTGCCTGGGTGGACCCCGGAGGGTCGCTCCGGGTTGGCCCCGAATCGGCAGGTGCCAATCCCGGACCCGCCTGTTACGGGCTCGGCGGCAAGGATGCGACGGTTACAGACGCCAATCTGTTCTTGGGATACATGCCCGAAGAGACGGACTTCTCGTCGGGGTTGAACATGAGCCGGCCCCTTGCCGGAAAGGCGCTGTCCCGGCTCGGCCGTCAACTCGACCTTTCCGACCTCGAGGTGGCGAAGGGAATCATTCGCGTCGCTGATGCCCACCTCGACCGGGCAATCCGTAAGGTCTCAGTTGAGGAAGGCTTCGACCCGCGCCAGGCGAGCTTGTTGGCTTTCGGTGGAGCCGGCGGCCTACACGCATCGAGGCTTCGTCGCGCCCTCGGCATGCAGGCGGTGCTGATCCCGCCCCATGCCGGTGCGTTCTCGGCGCTTGGGCTGCTGCTGTCGCGGCCCAGGGTCGAACAGCTCAGATCCGTCCTTGCCGACTCCGAAGATTCGGAGCTGGTTGATGCTGCACGGGCCATCGGCCACGACGCCACCCAGCGTTTCATCGACATCTACGACCTGCCGCCCGCCGGGACGGAACTGCTCGTGGACGTGCGATATCAGGCACAGTCCCACGAACTGTCCATTCCGTATCGCGATAGACAGGTGAGGGCTGATTTCGTCGACGAGCACCGGTCACGATTCGGGTTCGACCTTGGCGACACTGCTGTCGAAGTGGTGAACGTCCGGGGGGTCGCCCACGGCGAGGCTCCGATCGGATGGGACTCGGTTGTAGTCAACCCCACCCTCCAGCCCGAGCGGATCCGGAGACCCTTGTGGGCAGGAGAAGGAGAAGTGGTCGCCGATGTCTGGCGGCGCACCACCCTCCCTCCCGGCTATGAACTCGAAGGCCCTGCCCTGATCGTCGAAGGCACGGCTTCGGTGATTGCCGAGCCCGGAGACCGGGTCCTGGTACTCGAAGACGGAACCCTGGAGATCACCTGATGGCCCTCGACGTCGAGGCTGCGTGCCAATTTGTATCCGTGCGCCTGGCTCAGACTGCAGACCCGGACAAGGCGCCTGCGATGCAGGCCTATATGAAGACCGACATGCCCTTTTATGGGGTGCAAAAGGCGGGCCGCACCATCGTCCTTCGCGACCTGGTGAGGGAATACCGACCGGACACTGCTGACGGCTACCAAGAATTCGTCCTTGCTCTATGGAACCTCGACCATCGCGAAGAGAAGTACATCGCTCTCGGCGTCGCCCGTCACTTCAAGGACCAAATCGTTCCGAACCACGTCGACCTCTACCGGCGGCTGATCGTCGAAGGAGCATGGTGGGATCTAGTGGACGAAGTTGCCACCCACCTGATCCGGCATCTGGTCGTCGGCTACCCGGTCGCAAGCTGGCCGGTGGTCGGCGGCTGGATCGATGACGACGACATGTGGCTGCGCCGAGCTGTGCTCCTCTGCCAGGTGGGAGCCAAGTGGGACACCGACACCGACCGTCTCTTCGCATTCTGCGCAGCCAGGTCCCACGAGCCGGGGTTCTTCATCAGAAAGGCAATCGGCTGGGCGTTGCGAGACTTCGCCCGGACCGATCCGGCTGCTGTGGCCGCATTCATCAACGCCCACCTCGGTGAGCTTTCCGGGCTCAGCTACCGCGAAGGCGCGAAGCACATAGGCCATCTGGTCGAGCCGAGATGATCGACGCCATCACCCTGGAGGTAGCCCGCAACCAACTGGCCTCCGTTGCCGAGGAGATGGGCACGGTCCTCAGGCTCACTTCGCTTTCGCCGAATATCAAAGAGCGCGCCGATTGCAGCGCCGCTCTCTTCACTCCCGACGGCGTGATGCTCGCCCAGGCGGAGCACATCCCGGTCCATCTCGGGTCGATGCCCACATCGGTGGAGGCTTGCATTGCGCGTTTCGACCCCCGGCCCGGGGTGCAATACGCCGTCAACGACCCGTTCCACGGGGGCACCCACCTCAACGACCTGACGCTGGTCGCCCCGGTCTTCTCGGGATCGAGCCTCGTCGGATGGGTTGCGAACCGCGCCCACCACGCCGATGTCGGCGGTGAGGCGCCGGGTTCGATGCCCGCTCACGCCACCAGGCTCGAACAGGAGGGCCATGTAGTCCCTCCGATGGTTGCAGTGTCCGACGGCGCCTGGGTTGATGAGTTCGCGCTCCCGTTTCTCGGGGCCACACGAACGCCGCTCGAGCGCAGGGGCGACCTCGCCGCGCAGATTGGGGCGAACGCCGTTGGGGCGCGCCGCCTCATCGGGTTGGTCTCAACCGAGGGTGAATCCGCCTTTACTGCGATGAGTGAAGCGCTGCTCGGATACGGGGAGCGAAGGATGGCAGCTGCTCTCGCCGACCTCCCCGACGGGACATACACCTTCGAAGACTTCATGGAACACGGCGATATAGACATTGCGATCAGGGTTGCGGTGACAGTCGATGGCGAAGGGTTGGTTGCCGATTTCTCGGACACCGACCCCCAGGTCGAAGCGAACTTCAACGCCGTCCAGGCGGTAACGAGGTCATGTTTGTACTACGCAGTCCGGGTCGCCACCGATCCCACGATCCCCGCCAACGGAGGGTGCTATCGACAGCTCCGGCTGCGCACCGAAGCCGGGTCCGTGGTCGACGCCCTTGCGCCGGCCGCAGTTGCTGCGGGAAATGTCGAGACCAGCCAGAGGATCTCCGATGTACTGCTCGGCGCGCTTGCCGGTGCCGCTCCGGACCGGGTTGGTGCCGCAGGCCAGGGGACGATGAACAACGTCCTCATCGGCGGTGATGACTTCGCTTACTACGAGACTGTCGCCGGCGGCCAGGGGGGCCGCCCCAGCGGGCCCGGCCAGTCGGGGATCCAGACCGGGATGACCAACACCGAGAACACCCCGATCGAATCGCTGGCGGGCCACTATCCGTTCCGTGTCACCGGATACACCCTTCGCGTCGGAAGCGGTGGCCCCGGGCTCCACCCGGGCGGGGAGGGGATCGTGCGGGAAATTGCTTTCGACACCGACGCCGTCCTCTCTTTGATGGGTGAGCGGCGACGCCATGCTCCCTGGGGCCTGAACGGAGGCGGGCCCGGCGCTGTCGGCGAGGACTGGCTCATCCGCAGCGATGGCGAGCGGATACGACTCGGTGCCAAATCGACTGTCGAAGTTGCGGCTGGTGATCGTCTTCTGGTGCTGACCCCCGGTGGCGGTGGTTGGGATTCCATGGACGGGGCACTGTGACGCGTTGAGGTACTCCGTTCCAGAGCAACTACCGTCATGGATGTGAGAGCCATCGAGGAATTGCGAAGCCTGCTCGGTGTGGAGAGAGTGCTCGACGACCCGCTGGAGCGTCACATTTTCTCCAAGGATTCCTCTCTGATGAGAGGAAATCCGGACTGCATCGTCTTCCCCCGAACGGCCGACGAAGTGGCAGTGATCGTGCGGATCGCCGCAGCACACTCGCTCCCGGTGGTTGCTCGAGGGGCCGGAACCGGTCTCACCGCTGGAGCTTCACCGGCGCGCGGCGGAATCGTGGTGGTGATGACCGGGATGAACGAGATCGAGATCGACGTCCCCAACCAGGCCGCGTGGGTTGGGCCGGGTGTGATCAACCTCGACCTAAGTCGTGCCGCCCGGCCCCACGGACTCCACTTCGCCCCGGATCCTTCCTCGCAATCGGCATGCACAATCGGGGGTAACCTGGCCAACAACTCCGGCGGCCCTCACTGTCTGGCTGAAGGGAGTACGACCTCGCATGTCCTCGGGCTGGAATTCGTCACCGCTTCGGGGGAGATCCTCCACACCGGGAGTCTTGCCCCAGACTCGCCCGGACTCGACCTTCGGGCGCTTCTCGTCGGCTCCGAAGGCACCCTGGGGATCGCAACCAGGGTGTTGGTCAGGCTGCTCCCTCTCCCCGAGGATGTCCGCACCCTCCTCCTCGATTTCGGCTCGGTCGAGGCTGCGGCGCGCACCGTATCCGACGTCATCGGAGCCGGCATGGTCCCTGCGGCGCTGGAGATGATGGACCAGAGGATGACCACTGCCATCGAGAACTGGCTGCAAGCTGGACTTCCGACCGACGCCGCTGCAGTGCTGCTCGCTGAGGTCGTGGGCTCAACGGCGACCGTGGAGTCGGAGGCGAAGATCATTTCCGAGATCGGGCGTGCCAACGGAGCGCGCAATGTGGTCATCGCCATCGAGGAAGCAGACCGCGCACTGCTGTGGAAGGGGAGAAAGTCTGCATTCGGGGCAGTGGCCCAGCTCGCCCCCGACTACTACCTGCACGACACTGTCGTCCCCAGGACGCGCCTGGTCGAAGCCATGGCCGGTGTGTATGAGATTGCCGACCGCCACGCCCTCACCATGCTCAACGTCTTCCATGCAGGCGACGGCAATCTCCACCCCCTGATCGCTTTCGACGCATCCGACCCGGTGGTGGCGGAAAAAGTGCGGCAGGCAGGGGACGAGATCGTAGAACTCTGTCTGTCGATGGGCGGCGCGCTTTCGGGCGAGCACGGCATCGGCGTTGAGAAACGTGATCTGATGTCGGTCAGCTTCTCCGAGATCGACCTCGATGCCCAGGCGAGGGTAAAAGACGTATTCGACCCTTCTCACCTGCTCAATCCCGACAAGGTCCTTCCCTCGGGATCGAGGTGCTTCGACTTCGGTGGTGTGCGGAGGGAGATTCCCGAAGGTGCCTGGGTTTGAGCGAGCTGGCAGACCTCGAAAGCGAAATCGATGGCGCCCCCGATGGGGTTCACCTGGTTCCGGCCAGTGTCGATGACCTCGTCCAGATCGTGAAGGCGGCTTCGGCGAGCTCGGTCCCGCTCCGGATATGGGGAGGGGGCACCCGCCAGAAGATGGGTAACCCGCCGCCTGGCGGCTGGGTCGTTTCGACCCGGAAGCTGAGCCAGATCGAGGTCTGGGAGCCGGACGACCTGACAGTTGTCGCAGGGGCAGGCATCGGGGTGGGCGACCTCGAATCGCGGCTTTCAGCCAATAACCAGACGGCCGTGCTCCCAGAAAACCCCGGGCACGCCACGTTGGGGGGCGTGCTGGCGACCGGCCGAGCCCCGCTGCGCAGGGCACGCCATCTCGGGATGAGGGAGCGGGTCCTCGAAGTGACTGCCGTCACCGGGGATGGCCGGGTGGTGCGCTCGGGCGGCCGTGTCGTCAAGAACGTTTCCGGTTTCGATCTGCACAAGGCCGCGGTGGGCGCGTTTGGCTCCCTCGGCATCATCGCACTGGTTTGCCTGAAGCTCTGGCCTGTGGCCCGGGCCTCGGCGACGATTCGCATCGACGACCGGGAGGAGGCGGCGGGGGTGAGGCGCCCCCTCGCCCTGCTCGAGTCACCAGACGGGATCGACCTGTTCGTGAGCGGAACGGAGGCAGATGTCGACGACACCGTCTCCCGCGTTGGAGGTCGGGCCACCGCCGGCCTGCACTGGCCCGACGATCCGACGGGCGCCTTCAGTTGGTCGCTGCGGATCCCGCCTTCGCTCATGGAGGAGGCGCTGAACCGGGTCGCTCCGTGGAATTATCTCGCGATCCATGGAACCGGTGAGCTTCGCCTGGGCTCCGACGATCTCGAAAGGGCAAACGATCTGCGGGCGTGGGCCGAGGAGTCGGGCGGGTCTCTCGTCCTCGTCGATCATCCTGGAGAGATGCCTCCCCTCGACCCGTGGGGCACGCCGCCGGAAACCGTCGCCTTGCAAGGCCGGCTGATCGCCCAGTTCGACCCGGCACGAATCATCAATCCCGGCAGACTGCCCGGGGGAATCTGATGGGTTGGGTGACCGAGCATCATCCCGACAGGGCCGGTCTGTCAGCTTGCGTCCAATGCGGCCTATGCCTCCCGGTGTGCCCGACCTTCCGACTCACCGGCCGGGAGACGGCCTCCCCTCGCGGCCGGCTGCAAGCGATGAGCGCAGTTGCCGACGGCGTGATGGAGGTCGATTCCAAGTTCGAGGAGATCCTCGACTTCTGCCTGGGCTGCAGGGCGTGTGAGCCTGTGTGCCCGGGGATGGTGCCTTACGGTTCACTGCTCGAGGGCTCGAGGGCCGAGATCGCAGCGCAAGTCCCGTCAACCGGCCGCCGGCTCCGTGGCTGGGTGCTGGGGCGAGTGGTGCCCTCGCGGCGGATACTCGGCGCCCTCACTTCCGTGCTCCGACTCTTCCAGAGGACGGGCCTGGTCCGGATCGCCCCCGGGAGGTTCCGCCGATCACTGTCCGGGATACGGCGCCTGCAGCGACCCCCGATACGGGAATACTCAGAGCGCGGCGCCCTCGGCACCGTGGGAGTTCTGCTCGGCTGTGTCCAGGAGCAGTGGTTCTCGCCGGTGAACTCGGCCGCAATCGAGCTGCTCACAATGGCAGGGCACCAGGTCGTGATCCCGGAACAGCAGACGTGCTGCGGGGCGCTTGCGGCACACGACGGCCACGCCGAAGTCGCTGACGTCCTCGGGTTGCGCAACGAGGTTGCCTTTGGTGATTGTGACGTAATCGTCGCCGCCGCCGCAGGATGCTCGGCTCATCTCGGCGACACCTACGGAGAGCGGGCCGAGGACATCACAACGACAATCGCCCGCGCAATCGACGATGGACTGCTTCCGGTCCTGACCCCCTCCGGTGGCGCAGTTGTGGTCCAGGATCCATGTCATCTTCGCCACGCCCAGCGGGTGACTGCCGCTCCCCGACGGATCATCCAGGCAGCCGGCTTCGAGGTGGTAGAGATCGACGACGATGGCATGTGCTGCGGTGCGGCCGGCCTGTACACGGTGCTTCAACCGGAAGCGTCGGCAGCCCTGGGAGGCCAGAAGGCAGCCCGGATCAGGGCGGTCGGCGGCAGTGTCGTTGCATCGGCGAACCCCGGTTGCGAGATGCAGCTGCGCTCTTTCCTCGGCGAGGACTATGAGATAAGTCATCCGATCGAGCTGTATCTCGAAGCCGTCAAACGTTCCGCTTCGGGCACTAACGTCGCTCCCGTGGAGATGATTTCATGAACGAGGTCCTGGGGGGCGAGTCCCCGACCGAGCGCCTCAAGCGATATGGAATCCTCGCCTATGGGGCGATGGGGAACATGTTCGATGTTGGCCTGGTCGTGCTCGGCACGCTCTTTCTCGGGTTGGGAGTCACCGTTCTGCTCTCCGGATTCGACGTCGTCGGCTCGATCGCCGACATGTCTACCCCGGCGATGCTCGGGTCGTCGATCATTCTCATCGTGGTGGGTATGTTCGCTCTCGGAGTGGCCTCCGAGGGTCCGCTGGGTCGGGGCCGGCGCCTGGTCGGATTCAATATCTGGGAGGTCGGCATTGGCCGGGCCATATCAGCCTTCTTCGTCGGTCTCGTGATGCTCATGGTGCACCGGCTGACGGCGGGGATCGTCGACGATCTCCCCGCGGTCTTTCTCCGCGGTGCCGAAGGCCTGCACGCGGTTTCGGTCGCAGGGATGGTTGCTGTCCCCCTCGTCGGGGTACCCGTGTCATTGCTTATCCGCAACCTCGATGATGGCTACGACTGGCTGAAGCGCTACGAAATCCACTCTGTTTTTGTCATCTGGCTGATCGCCACCCTTATCCTGCTTTGAGCAGGGATCACACCGCTTTGGTGTAGACGAACGTCTCCGAGACGGTCGCTCCAGCCCGGCGCAGTGCTTCGCCCGACCATCCCGTCTCCGGGATCCGGTAGGTCACCCGGAAAGCATCTCTCTCGACGGCCAGGTGATCCACTCCAGCGATGAGGCGGGGGAAGTCGTTGGGGGAAGAGGCAACCCAGGCGATGTCGATGTCTTCCGATGCCGGGTATTCCGCCATCACCCAGCCAGCTGGGTGGTTGAACAACCGCTGCTCACGGGCGGCGCAGTCGAGGTCCTCGACGGTCGCCCGCCTCCAAGTCCATGCGCTTGCCTTGAGTCCACGACCTGCTTCGCAGAGCTCGCCGGTCGACCAGTACATCCAGGCGGGATCGACGTCGGAACGCCCCGCGATGCTGAGCCGCTCCATCTTCACCGGCTGGTTAGCTGCCCGGCCCTCGATGACGGCGAACACCCAGGTGGAAGTCCTGCGGTATCCCAACTTCTCCACCTGAGCCTGTGCGGCGAGATTGGTGTCCTCGGTGGCGAGGCGGACCACCCGGCCGCCCTGCTCCCGCACCCAGTCCACCGAGGTCTTGTTGAGCATCGAACCGAGCCCTTGCCGTTTGGCGTCGGGGTGGACCCGTGCCGCCGAAAGCCATCCCTCGTCAGCGCTGAGCATTCTCACCAGAGAAACCGCCCGGGCGGTGTCCCCAGGATCGACAGCAACCAGGACGTGAAGCCTCCCGTCGTCGATCCAGCCGGGCAGTGATTCGGCGACGTAGTCACCCCATTCGAAGGTGTCCTGGGTCCAGGCTGCGATACCGGGTGCGTCGGCGGGTCGGGCTTGTCGCACCGTATACGTCATGGCTCACATCCGATCCGGGACCTGGATTCCCAGAAGGTCGAGGAGCCTTTCGAGAGCGGCCAGGGTCCAGGAGGCAAGGGAGAGGAGCGACGCCTGCCGGCCGCGGTCTGGCTCGGAGAGGATGTGGCAGGCGTCATAGAAGCGGTTGAACCGGACCGCCACTGTGTGGGAGTACTCGGCGATGTGGTTCGGGGCCCGGAGTTCGATGCTCCTCGCCACCACCTCGGGGAACTGGGTCAGCTCCAGCAGCAGCTCGCGCTCGGCGTCGGCCTCTGGCGCCAGGATTGGCCCGGCTACGACGCCCTGGTCGGCGGCGCGCCTCAGAATCGATTTGACCCTCACGGCGGCGTATTGCAGATATGGGCCGGTCTTGCCTTCGAATGAGCTGAACCTGTCCAGGTCGAACACGTAGTCCGATGAGCGGTTGTTGACAAGGTCGCCGTACTTCAGGGCTGCCACCCCCACCTGGGCGGCAATCTGCTGGCGCTCCTCCTCGGGGTATTCCTCGGCAAGGTGGGCCTCATTCAGGCGTTCCCGGGCCGCGTTGATGATCATTGCAATCAGATCTCCGAGCCTCACCACCCCGCCTTCCCGGGTCCGGAATGGTTTGCCGTCCGGCCCGTTCATCGTCCCGAAGCCGATGTGCTCCATCTCAACCCGCTCGGGGGCGATACCGGTCTTCCGGGCAACCCGGAACACCTGGGTGAAGTGGTCAGCCTGGCGACGGTCGACTACATAGAGAATGAGATCGGCATCGAGGTCTTCAACGCGCATTTCAACGGTGGCGAGGTCGAAGGTCGAGTAGAGATACCCACCTGCTGACGACTCCAGGATCAGGGGCGGGTACTCCCTGTTGTCGTCCGGTTCGTCCACCTTCACGATCAGGGCGCCGTCGGACTCCTCGGCGAACTCGGTCGCACCGAGACGTTCGACGAGAGGACTGAGACGGTCCCTGACGTCTGACTCCCCGTACCAGAGGTCGAAGTTGACCCCCAGCGCGGCAAAGTCGGCCCTCTGCGACTCCTCGCTTACCGCCTTCATCTGTTCCCAGAGTGCGACATAGCCGGGGTGGCCCCGCTGCAGCGCCACTGTCGTTTCCCGAGCCAGGGCCTGGAAGGCTTCGTCCTCTCGAGCCCTCGTCGCCGCCTCGGGGTAGATCCGTTGCAGATCCTCAAGGCTCACCGGGGGAGTGGCCGGGAACTCGACCGCGCTGGCGTCGAAGTAGGGAAGTTGAGGTTGCTCCTCCTCGATGGCGGCGATCACCAGGCCCATCTGAAACCCCCAATCGCCGAAGTGGGGGTCGCGGATCACTTTCTCCCCGGCGAAGTCGAGGAGCCGTGCGATCGAGTCCCCGATGATCGTTGCCCGGATATGGCCGACGTGCATCGCCTTCGCCACGTTGGGTCCTGCGTAGTCGACGACCACAGTCCTCGGGGTCTCCGGAGGCTCGAAGCCCAGATTCGGGTCCTGGCTTGTCTTTTCCGCCCACCAGGCGAGCGTGGCGTCGGTCAGGGAGATGTTGATAAATCCGGGCCCCGCCACCGAACTAAAGGCGATTTCAGGCTTCTTCTCCAGATAGGCAGCTACCTCATCGGCAACATCCCGAGGAGCCCGTCCGGCCTCCTTGGCCGCGGCCATCGCCCCGTTGCACTGGAACTGGGCGAGTTCCGGTCGCTGCGACGGCACTACCGCGCCGAATTCAGCAGCAAGCCCGAGCGATGCAAAAGCTACGCCGACCTGTTCCGAGAGATGCTTCTGTAGCGACATTCCCACCGAGAGTAATGGGGTAATCCCTCCTGCCTGAACCACCAACTCTCCCACCAGAGCGAAGCGATGGGGAGTACCGCGTTTGCATCTCTCCCACCAGAGCGAAGCGATGGGGGGAGTACCGCCGGCCGCAGGCCGGTGGGGAGGAGGGCACGTTCCCACCAACGGAGTGCTGACGCGTCCGCTCTCAACTTGGAGAGTCTCAGTCCCCCTTCCGGCCATTCCTTCTCGGAATGGCCACCTTCCCCCATTCGGCTCCGCCTCCGGGGGAAGAGGCGCTCCCTTCGGTCGCGGGGCCTCTGGGGGAACAGCTAGTACTAGGGAGCCTGTTGAACAAATGCATGTCACCCATCTTGACGACCAGGCATCGCCACTCGCTGCGTTCTCGGCCCCGCCATTCCGGACCGAGGAGTGGCGAAACCTCGGCCTTGCGAGCTGTGCGCGCCTGCTCCGCCAATCTGAGCAACGGCATTATTCAACAGGCTCCTAGTCGTTCCCGTTCCGTGAACGTCTAGTACTTGGCCAGTTCCTGGGCTTTTTCGACTATGTCCTGGGCGGTGGGGTAGAGGACGCCTTCGAGGGAGCCCGCGTAGGGCATGATCGGGACATCGGGAAGGGCCATTCGCTTCACGGGCGCGTCGAGCCATTCGAAAGCCTTGTCGGCGATCTGGGCGGCCACTTCTGCGCCGTAACCGACGAATTCGTTGTCCTCGTGGACGATGAGGGCGCGTGAGGTTTTCTTGATCGACTCCTCGATTGTCGGCCAGTCGAGCGGCTTGAGACTCCGCAGATCGATCACTTCGGGAGAGATTCCGAGGTCTTCGAGGATGGCTGCGGCCTCGGTGGCGAAATGGGCCATCGCTCCGTAGGCGATGATCGTGAGATCGGTCCCCGGGTGCCTTATGGCCGCCTTGCCCAGCGGCACCCGGTGCTCGCCTTCCGGGTAGGGGCCCCTGGCGAGACGGTATAGCTTCTTGGGTTCGAGGAAGAGGACCGGGTCGGGGTCCTCCACTGCGGTGAAGAGGAGCCCTTTGACGTCGGCAGGGGTCGACGGGACCACAACCTTGAGGCCCGGGACATGGGAGTAAAACGCCTCGATCGATTGGGAGTGGTAGAGGGCGCCGTGGATTCCGGCGCCGTACGGAGTCCGGATCACGATCGGGCAATTCCAGCGCCCATCGGAGCGGAACGAGATGCGGGCCGCCTCGGAGACGATCTGGTTGAACGCAGGATGGATGTAGTCGGCGAACTGGATCTCGGGTATCGGCTTGAACCCAGCCGCAGACATGCCGATCGCAACACCGATTATCGACGACTCTGCGATCGGGGTGTTGAAACAACGCTCTGGCCCGAAGGCCTCGGTGAGCGACTCGGTCGCCTTGAACACGCCCCCTTTGCGGCGGGCGACGTCCTCGCCGAACAGGATGGCGTCCTCATGGGCGGCGAAGATCTCGTGAAGGGTCCGGTTGATTGCGGTGATCAAGTTGACCGTCTCACCTTCGATAGGCGGGTCGGGCTCTGTGGTCGGAGTGTCGGGGATGATCGGTTTGGCGTACACACGCGAGGTCGGCTCGTCGGGGTCGGCTGACGACTCGGTCTTCCTGACCGCCTCCGCGAGGGTCGCGGTCACCCGGTCATTCAGGGCAGACTCCTCCGGCTCCGTGAGCAGCCGGTTCTCGATGAGGTACAGCTTGAACGCCTCCAACGGATCGTTCTTCCGCCAGGTCTCCACCTCTTCCCGGGTCCGGTACAGGGTGTCGTTGTCGTCAGAGGTGTGGGCGTAGTAACGGTAAGTCTCGGCCTCGATGAGGGTCGGGCCGTCACCGGCACGAGCCCGGGCGACTGCTGTCTGCATGGTGGCCACCACCTCAAACGGATCGTTCCCGTTGATGGCGTGGCCCGGGAAGCCGTAGCCCTGGGCCCGATCGGCGATCTTCCCGGCTACCTCTTCTTCGGTCGGGACCGAGATCGCGTACTGGTTGTTCTCGATGACGAAAATCAGCGGCAGTCTGTGGATCCCCGCCCAGTTCATCGCCTCGTGCCAGTCTCCCTCCGATGTGGATCCCTCACCTCCGTACACCACGCAGACCGCCCCGGAGCCCCGGAGCTTGGCGGCGTGGGCGATACCAGCCGCATGGGGGAACTGCGGGCCGATTACAGAGGACTGGGTGAGGACCCTCCGATCGGGGTCGGACCAATGGCTCGGGAGCTGCCTACCCCCAGACATCGGGTCGGCCTTCTTCGCGAACACACCATAGAAAATGTCCTCAGGGGTGAATCCCCAGGCAAGCGCGACACCCATGTCGCGGTAGTAGGGGAGGACCCAGTCCTTCTCCCGATCGAGGGCAAAGACCGATCCCACCTGGATTGCCTCGTGGCCAGAGGCTCCCAGGACGAAGTCGGCCCGTCCTTGCCGCTGCAGTGCCCACATGCGATCGTCGATCCGGCGCGCCATGAGCATCAACCGGTACATCTCGATCATCTGATCGTTGCTCAGACCGAGGGCGTCATGGGTGTGTGCGGTCACAGTCGACTAATTCCGATCGTCGCCGCTGCGGCGGAACCGTCTTAGGTCCCCGATGTCACGTATCCGCTCCCGGGCGACTTGGATTGCCGCGGCATTCGGGTTGATGTCCTGTTCCTTCGCGGTCTCCAAGATCTTCAGAGTTGCCTCGAAGATTGCGTCGACCCTATGCATGGCCCTCATCTTGGAGTATCCGTGAAGCTCGTCGTAGACGTTGATCAACCCGCCGGCATTCACTACGAAATCAGGGCCGTAGAGGATCCCCTTGTCGGCGATCAGCTCTGCGTCCTTTTCGGTGGCAAGTTGATTATTGGCGCTACCGACGATAGCTTTGCAGTTGAGTTCGGGAATTGTTTGCTCATTCAGCCCAGCACCAAGGGCGCACGGAGAGAAGAAGTCGGTTTCGACCGTATGGACCGACTCGAAATCGACGGTTTGGACTCCGAACTTGTCGAACGCAGCATCGAGGGTGGGCTGGTAGGCGTCGGCGATGAGCACCTCGGCTCGTGCTTCGACGAGGAGTTGGACGAACGCCGAGCCAACCTTCCCGACCCCTTGCACCACAAAGCGCCGCCCTGCCAGGTCGGGGTCTCCCCAGAGGAATTGGGAGACGGCCCTGGCTGCCGCATACAGGCCGCGGGCGGTCACAGGAGAGGGGTCTCCGGCCCCTCCTTCGGCCACTGAGTTGCCCAGGGCCCAGCGCGTCTCGCGCCGCACCATGTCGAGGTCCTTGGTCGAGGTGCCGACATCTTCGGCTGTGATGTACCGGCCCTGCAGGGAGTCGACGATACGGCCGTAGGCACGGAAGAGGCGCTCGGATTTGTCCGTCCGGGGGTCGCCGATGATGACCGCTTTGCCGCCGCCCAGGTCCAGGCCCGCAGCAGCCGCCTTGTAGCTCATCCCTTCGGACAGGCGGAGGACGTCGATGAGGGCATCCCCCTCGGATTCGTACGGGAAAAAGCGAGTCCCGCCTAAAGCGGGACCGAGAGCAGTGGAGTGGATGGCGATAATGGCCTTGAGCCCCGATACTTTGTCGTAACCGTACAGGACCTGTTCGTGTGCCTCGACGGCAACCTCATCGAATACGGTCAACTGGCCGTTCCTTTCGTTTCAAAGGCCGAGTAGCACTCGAAGCTGATCATACCCAAACCCCCGACATCGCGCTCCTGGTGGCCAGTGGCCTGTCGCCCAAGTACTGACGGCGTATCTCCGGCCCTCGAGGCCCCTGACTGCGTCGAAGTGCTCGCCGCAGCTCCCCGTGCGAGAAGCGCGCTTCTCCTTGTCAGATGAACTCGATGACTCGGAGCTACGCGCGCCCTATTTGAACGACAGACCACTAG
>JBHJOQ010000003.1:0-5825 GCA_050329555.1 Acidimicrobiia bacterium
TGAGAGCCTGCTCTCCGACTACAAGGCACAGCTTGCCGACTCCAAGGCCGAAGGCAACCGGATCATCGAAGATGCTCGCTCCACTGCCGAGCAGATGAAAACCGAGGTCCTCGCCAGGGCCGAGGCCGACGCCCAACAGATTCTCGCGAAAGCACGCGAAGAGGCCGAGAACGAGCGGGACCGAGCCCTTGCCGACGCCCGAAAGCAGGTCGGTGCGATCTCAGTTGACCTCGCCAGCCAGATTGTCGGCGAGTCGCTGAACCCGGAGACTCACCAGGCTCTCGTCAATCGTTACCTGGCCGATCTGGAGAAACTGTAGGTGGACGACCGAATCAACGGATACGCCAAGGGTTTCCTCGAGATTGCCCGCGCTGAAGGTGTCCTCGAAGCGGTGGAGAGCGAGCTCTACTCCATTGCCGAGACATTGGACAACGCACCCGAACTCCGTTCAGCGCTGACCGACCCCCAGCTCCCCGTTGAAAAGAAGACCGCGATCATCGATGACTTGTTGGAAGGGAAAGCCTCTTCGCTTACGGTGGGCCTGGTCCGACTTCTCGTCGAACAGGGTCGCGCCGCGGAGCTTCCCTCCATTGCCAGAGCCCTCGTCGAGACTGCTGCTTCTTCACGGGATCACGCCGTAGCCGAGATCCGCGCTGCAGTACCTCTAGATGAGCAAACCGTCGAACGACTTGCTGCTGCCCTGGGCAAGGCCACCGGCAAGAGACTTGAAGTGAAAGTGATCGTGGACGAGTCCGTGGTAGGCGGAATCGTCGCCAGGGTTGGCGATACGGTCATTGACGGTTCCATCGCCAACCGATTCGATTCGCTACGGCATGCCGTCCAGAGCCGCTGAGGAGAACTATGCCTGACCTGACAATTACCGCCGATCAGATCACTTCCACACTCCGCACCCAGCTCGAGGGCTGGAAGCCGGAGATGGGGAAGGAGACTGTCGGCTATGTGACGTCCATTGCCGACGGGGTCGCCCGCGTTAGGGGCCTGCCCTCGGTCATGGCCTCGGAGCTTCTCGAGTTCCCCGGCGGTCTCAGCGGGGTCACTTTGAACATCGACGAAAACGACCTCGGTGTCGTTCTTCTCGGCGAGGCGAGCCACATCGGCGAAGGAGACCCGGTCAAGCAGACCGGCACCGTGCTCTCCATTCCGGTCGGCGACGCACTTCTGGGACGTGTGGTCGATCCCCTGGGCAATCCGGTTGACGGCAAGGGCCCGATCGAGACGACAGAGAGCCGGCTCCTGGAGACCCAGGCACCCTCCGTCGTAGAGCGCCAGCCGGTGAGCGAGCCGCTCCAGACCGGTATCAAGGCGATCGACGCCATGACCCCGATCGGTCGTGGACAGCGCCAGCTGATCATCGGCGACCGCCAGACCGGTAAGACGGCAATTCTCGTCGACACGATCATCAACCAGAAGACCAACCAGGGGACACCCGATGCCGTCAAGTGCATCTATGTCGCCATCGGCCAGAAGGCTTCGACTATCGCCGAGATCGTCCAGGCCCTCGAAGAGGCCGGTGCCATGGAGTACACCGTCGTCGTGAACGCCCCGGCGTCTGCAGCTCCCGCCCTCCAGATGTATGCACCCTATGCGGGCTCGGCAATCGGGCAGTACTGGATGTACAACGGCGAGCACGCACTCGTGGTCTTCGACGACCTCTCCAAGCAGGCCGTCGCATATAGGGAGATCTCACTGTTGCTACGCCGGCCCCCCGGTCGTGAGGCCTACCCCGGGGACGTCTTCTACCTCCACAGCCGTCTTCTCGAGCGTTGCGCCAAGCTCTCCGACGAGCTGGGTGGCGGTTCGCTAACCGGTCTCCCCGTGATCGAGACCAAGGCCAACGACATCTC
The DNA here is from genome assembly GCA_050329555.1 of Acidimicrobiia bacterium. Classification (GTDB taxonomy): domain Bacteria; phylum Actinomycetota; class Acidimicrobiia; order Spongiisociales; family ZC4RG35; genus MA-ANB-1. Next base: position 1,866 of record JBHJOQ010000003.1, read on the forward strand.
TGCATACATTCCGACCAACGTGATCTCGATCACCGACGGGCAGGTGTTCCTGGAGACAGACCTGTTCTACCAGGGCATCCGGCCGGCGATCAACGCCGGCACCTCCGTGTCCCGGGTCGGTGGCGCCGCCCAGATCAAAGCGATGAAGAAGATTGCCGGCCCGCTGCGACTCAACCTCGCTCAGTTCCGCGAGCTTGCCGCCTTTGCCGAGTTCGGCTCCGAACTCGACTCCACGTCTCTTGCCCAGCTGGAGCGGGGGCGCAGAGTGGTCGAGATCCTCAAACAGCCCCAGTTTGCCCCGGTGCCGGTCGACGAGCAGGTGCTCGTCATCTATGCGGTGACCGAGGGATACCTGGACAAGGTCGACGTCTCCGACGTGCACCGATTCGAGACCGAGCTTCGAGAAGCCTTCCGCACCCGGTACGGCGCCATGCTCGCCACGATCCGCGACACTGGAGGGCTTCCAGAGGGGGACGGATTCGAGGAAGCGGTTGCCGAATTCGCCTCCGGCTTCGAAGGAACCCCGGAAAGGGATTAGCCGGTGGCATCAGCCCAGCTACGTGACACCAGGCGCCGGATCAAGAGCGTCGAGGCAACCAAGAAGATCACCCGCGCCATGGAATTGATCGCGGCCAGCCGCATCCCCAAGGCGCAGGGAAGAGTCCTTGCCTCCCAGCCATACACGGCGAAGCTGATCGAGGTCATCGAGAACGTGGGCGGCGCAGGAGCGGCAAGCTCCCACGCCCTTCTGGAGCGTCGTGAGGTGAAGACGGTGGGCGTGCTCATCGTCACCTCCGACCGGGGCATGGCCGGCGCGTATGCCTCCAATATCATCAGGCTCGCCGAGACCCGCATCGTCGAACTCCAGAAGACCGGGACCGACGTGGCTGTATACGCGGTGGGGAAGAAGGCACAGGCGTACTTCCGCTATCGGGGGTACCGCATAGCACAGGCTTACCTGGGGGTCACAGACACTCCCGGCTATGGCGACGCTCGAGCTATCGCCAACACAGCGATGGCTGCCTATGCCGAGGGCCGGATCGACTCTCTCGAGACGTTCTACACCCAGTACCAGACGGCGATGCGCCAGGTGCCGGTCCAGCGGGAGATGCTCCCGATCACCCCGCCGGAGTCGACCGGCGAGAGCGAGGGTTCGGTCTCCTATGAGTTCGAGCCGTCGCCGGAGGAGATCCTCGACCGCCTTCTCCCCAGGTATGTGGAGGCCAACATCTTCAACATACTCCTCGAGGCATCGGCGTCGGAGCACAGCGCGAGGAGGCGGGCGATGAAAGCCGCCACCGACAACGCCGACGAGCTGATCCGGACACTGAGCATCCAGGCCAACCGCGCCCGCCAGGCCGAAATCACAACAGCAATCACCGAGATAGTCGGCGGGGCTGAGGCCCTGGCGGAATGAGACAGATTTCCGTTCCTGAGGTTCTACGTATCAAATCTGATCGCTTGGCGTTCGAGAAAGGCGCGTTCTTTCTCTCCCAGCACTCACATGTGATACGCCCAGCATTAGGAACGCGTATGAAAGTTCACGAGACGAAGGATGCAACAGATGAGTGACGCCGTAAACGTAGGGCGAATAGTGAAGGTCGCCGGGCCTGTGGTGGACGCCGAGTTCGCGCCGGGTAACCTGCCCGAGATCCTCAACGCCGTTGAAATCGACTTTTCTCTCTTAGGGGAAGACTTCACCGTAAAAGCCGAGGTTGCCCAGCACCTCGGTGGCAACAAGATCCGTGCCATCGCCCTCGCCCCTACCGACGGCATGTCCCGGGGTGCTCCGGTGCGTGACACCGGTGGGCCGATCACCGTCCCGGTGGGAGATCAGACCCTAGGCCATATCTTCAACGTGTGGGGAGACTCTCTCGACGCTCCCGACCTCGAATTCACGGGTGAGCGCTGGCCGATCCATCGCACCCCGCCTGCATTCGAAGATGTCGAGCCACAGAAGACCGTCTTCGAGACCGGGATCAAGGTCCTCGACCTCATCTCCCCGTATCTCCAGGGTGGGAAGATCGGCCTTTTCGGCGGTGCCGGTGTCGGCAAGACCGTGCTCATCCAGGAGATGATCAACCGCGTTGCCACCCAGCACGGTGGTGTTTCGGTGTTCGCGGGGGTAGGGGAGCGTACCCGTGAGGGAACGGACCTCTTCCTCGAGATGAAGGAGACCGGAGTCATCGACAAAGCGGCTCTCGTCTTCGGCCAGATGGACGAGCCACCCGGTGTCCGTCTCCGTGTCGCCCTTTCCGCGCTGACCATGGCCGAGTACTTCCGTGACGTGCAGCGACAGGACGTGTTGTTGTTCATCGACAACATCTTCCGCTTCACCCAGGCCGGCTCCGAGGTCTCGACGCTTCTTGGCCGCATGCCTTCCGAAGTCGGCTACCAGCCGACGCTCGCCGACGAGATGGGTTTCCTCCAGGAGCGGATCACCTCGTTGAAGGGCCGTTCGATCACCTCGCTGCAAGCGATTTATGTGCCTGCTGACGACATCACCGACCCCGCTCCGCATACGGCGTTTGCCCACCTGGATGCGACCACTGTGTTGTCCCGTCCCCTGACCGCGTTGGGTATCTACCCTGCGGTCGACCCGCTCGACTCGAACAGTCGTGCTCTGGACCCTCAGATTGTGGGTCAGGACCACTACTTCGTGGCGACGGAGGTGCAGCGGATCCTGCAGCGGTACAAGGACCTTCAGGACATCATCGCCATTCTTGGTATCGATGAGCTTTCTGAGGAGGACAAGCTGATCGTTGGTCGTGCCCGCCGTATCCAGCGGTTCTTGTCCCAGCCGATGTTCGTTGCCGAGCAGTTCACCGGCCAGGAAGGCGTGTACACCCCGTTGGAGGAGACGATTGCTTCGTTCCGTGCGGTGATCGACGGTGAGATGGACCAGTATCCGGAGCAGGCCTTCTACATGGTTGGTGGCCGTGAGGATGTCGAGCGTCGGGCCGCCGAACTGACCAAGTCGGACGCGGCCTGATGCCCAAGCCGTTCCAGCTCGATGTGGTGTCGCCGGAGGCGACCGTCTGGAGCGGCCAGGCCACGTTCGTCGTGGCCAAGACCCCTGAGGGCGAGTTGGGGATCATGGCCGACCACGAGCCTCTCATGGGCGCGTTGGTGACAGGCCCGGTGAGTGTCGAGGACGAGGCGGGGAACCGAACCACGATTGGTGTCCACGGTGGCTTCATCCAGGTGTTGCACAACCAGGTGACCCTGATCACCGACCGCGCCCAGATCGCAGAAGGCGGCAAAGAAGAAGCCAGGGAGCTCGCCGAAGAACTGGCTGCAGCCCCCGAGGAATAGGCCTTCCCAACACACGAACGCTGTAGGGCCCCTATTTTTCCATGGATTGGACGAAGTGGTCGGCTGTCTCCTGGAAGCCGTTGGCGATCGCCGAGGCTATGAAGCGAAAGCCGAACGAGGCCATCATCGACACGGCCTCGACATGCATCGACACCTCGATTCGGGTCCCGCTGTCGAATGGTTGGAGGTTGACGCGAACCCAACCCTTGATCTCGCTGGTGGCGATGTCCCAGGTCAATGACGACTGGTGCTCTCTCGGCCCTGGTGTCGCCGAGCCCTCATATTGCCGCCCGAGGGCGGTCGAATGGAACTTGAAGCCCAACAGCTGTCCGGACTCGTCGTGGCGGGGTTCGAAGACCGAATCCACACCGCTGATGCCTTCCCAGGTCGCCGGCACTTGAAGCCGATTCCACACCTCGCCGATGGACGCGGTGGTCGACGCGCTGGCTGTGAAGGTTTGACCGGGCATCCCGGCACGATATTCGCCCCGATTGAAGAATGAGCGCACATCGGCAATAAGCTCAGACCATGTTGCGTCCTGAAAGTTGGACCAGACCTGCGGGTGAGAGTCCCGTCCGGGTAGGTATCGGAGCGCCCGGTAGCAGGCCCCAGTCCGTCGTCGAGAGGCGTCGGGCCGAGCGGGGT
>JBHJOQ010000128.1:0-3609 GCA_050329555.1 Acidimicrobiia bacterium
GGTTGTGGGGAGGAGGTGCTCATGGTCTGCGAGGACGGGGGGAGGGCCGAGCTCATCCAGCGGGGCCATCCCGCCATCTGCGTAACGCCGGTCCCATTCGCTGCGGTCAGCTTCGCTCATCGGATCACGATAAGTGGAAAAAGCAGACTGGTTGAAACGCGGAGGACTTCAGCTCCCGCGGCGAAAGCGATAGGTTGGCGAGATGCCGCGCGAAGTCGTCCGACACCCTGTAACGTCGTAGAACACATGTTCGTTTTAGGCATCGACCCCGGTCTCTCCACTCTCGGGTACGGAGTGGTCGAAGACACGTTCCCACCCACCGCGCAACGCGCCGGTGTCATCCGCACCGACCGGGAGGCAACCACCGAAGCGCGGCTCAACGAGCTCTACGAAGGCCTGGTCGGCCTGATCGCCGATGTCCGACCCGATGCGGTCGCCATCGAGTCGGTCTTCACCAACCGGAACCTGCAGACCGCCATTTCGGTTGGCCGCGCTTCTGGAGTGGTGATGCTCGCTGCCGCCAGGCACGGTCTGGCCGTCCACGAGTACGTGCCTACGGCGGTGAAGCGCGGGGTGACCGGCAGCGGTACAGCAAACAAGAAACAGGTGCAGCTGATGGTCACGAGACTGCTCAATCTGGCTGAGGTCCCGAAACCCCCCGACGTCGCAGATGCCCTCGCCATTGCGCTCTGCCACCTTCGTGCTGCGCCACTTCTGGAGGCGCGGCGATGATCGGACGACTGCGGGGGATCCTCGTCTCCACCTTCGAAGGCGGGGTCTGCATCGAGGTTGGCGGGGTTGGGTACGAGGTCAACATGACCCCGCGCGGTCTGGTCTCGCTGCCCGGGATCGGAGAAGAGGTGGTGGTCCACACCCATACCCACGTCCGCGAAGAGGAAATCAGTCTCTTCGGTTTCGACAACGAGCACGAGCGCGACCTGTACCGGGTCCTCCTCGGCGCCTCCGGAGTCGGCACCAAGGTGGCGATGGCGATGCTGGGCACGATGGCGCCCCAGGACATCATCCGCTCGATCGCAGCCGAAGACTCCGATGCCCTCACCGTGGTGCCGGGTATCGGCAAGCGGGGTGCGCAGAGGATCGTCCTCGAGCTCGCACCCAAACTGGCAGGCAAAGACGCCGACGTTTTGCAGGGGTCCGGCTCCGCTTCGGTCCGGGCCGCCCTCGAAACTCTTGGTTATTCGACCGAGGAGATCAATTCGGTGATCGGGAAGATCGATCCGAACGAATCGGTTGAAATCCAGGTGCGTGAGGCGCTCCGCACCCTCGGGGGGCGGTAGTCCATGAACGAAGAGAGCTTGCTCAACCCCGCCGTTGCCACCGAGGAGGAGATCAGCCTCCGCCCCCGTCGGCTCGACGAATTCGTGGGCCAGGAAAGCGTCAAAGAGAGGCTCCGGATTTCGATCGAAGCCGCCAGCGAGGAGGAGCGGGCGCTGGACCATGTCATGTTCTCCGGCCCGCCCGGGCTGGGAAAGACGACTCTGGCCGGGGTCATCGCCGCCGAACTGGGCGTGGCGTTCCGGATCACTTCCGGCCCGGCTCTGGAACGGCCCGGCGACCTGGCTGCGATCCTGAGCAACCTCCAACCGGGAGACGTCTTCTTCATCGACGAGATCCATCGGCTTCCGCGCGCCGTCGAAGAGGTGCTCTACCCGGCCATGGAAGACTTCCAGCTCGACATCATCCTCGGGAAAGGGCCCACCGCTCAGTCGATTCGGATCGATCTTCCCCGCTTCACCCTGGTCGGGGCCACCACCCGCAAAGGGAAAGTCACAGCCCCGCTCCGCGACCGCTTCGGCATCGAGGAGAAGCTCGACTACTACACCGACGAAGAGCTGGCTTCGATCATCAGCCGTTCCGCGTCGATCATCGGCTTCGAGATCGGGCCCGACGCCGCCGCCGTGATCTCGAGACGGAGCCGGTCGACGCCGCGAATCGCCAACCGGCTGCTGGCGAGGGTTCGCGACTATGCGGTTGCCCGCGGTGACGGGACGATCGACGGTGATATCGCCGAACACGCTCTGCGGGTTTTCGAGGTCGACGAACTTGGTCTCGACAAGGTCGACAGGTCGATTCTCGACGCGGTCGTGCACAAGTTCGGGGGCGGCCCGGTCGGGCTTTCCACTCTCGCCGTTGCAGTCGGCGAGGAGCCGGAGACGGTTGAAGACGCCTACGAGCCCTTCCTGCTCCAGATCGGGATGCTGAACCGCACCCCGAGGGGGCGGGTGGCTACGGCAAACGCCTACGCCCACCTCGGTGTCGACGTTCCGGCGAATATCCAGGGTTCGCTGCTCGACTGAGCCGCGACCAGACTCCTGATCGATGACGGCAATCACCTGGGAGCAGATTTCGATCGACGGAGCGGCCAGACGCGGGTGGCTCGACACTCCCCACGGCCGGGTCGAGACACCGGTATTCATGCCAGTCGGCACACGCGCCGCCGTAAAGGCGGTCGACTCCGATGACCTCAAGAGGATTGACGCCGGGATCGTCCTCGCCAATACCTACCATTTGATGCTGCGCCCCGGTTCCGCCGCCATCGAGCGGATGGGCGGTCTGCACCAGTTCATGAACTGGGACCGCCCGATCCTCACCGATTCGGGTGGATTCCAGGTCTTCTCACTCGATCCCCTGATCGAGGAGGAGGGTGTTTCTTTCCAGTCGACCCTCGACGGTGATCCGGTCCATCTGACCCCGGAGTCGGCGGTGAGAATCCAGGAAGACCTCGGTGCAGACATCATCATGGTGCTCGACGTCTGTGTCGGGCTGCCCGCGCCGGCGGAAGTGGTGAAAACCGAGATGGAGCGGACGTTGCGCTGGGCCGAGAGGTGCCTCGCTGCCCACCAGAGACCCGATCAGGGTCTGTTCGGCATCGTCCAGGGCGGTGTCGACCCCGACCTGCGGGTGCTCAGCGCCCGTGAAACTGCACAGATGGATTTTCCGGGCTTCGGCATCGGCGGCCTGTCGGTGGGGGAGAGCGACACCGATCGGAATCTGGCCATAGCAGCGGCCGTTTCCGAGTTGCCGGCTGACCGTCCCCGCTACGTCATGGGCCTCGGTGATCCCGAAGGGCTCCTCGACGCCGTCGCCCGGGGCGTGGACATGTTCGACTGTGTCCTCCCCACCCGTCATGCCCGCCACGGCAAAGTGATGACCGCTGCGGGTGATCTCAACATCAGGAATCAGGAGTACGAGCTCGACGTAGAGCCCCTGGACAGCTCGTGTGACTGTCTCACCTGCACTAGCTACAGCCGGGCCTATCTCCGCCACTTGTTTCGGATGAAGGAGATCTCGGCGATGCGCCTGCTCAGCATCCACAACCTGAGCTTTCTCACCAATCTGATGCGAGACGCACGGTCGGCGATCACCGAGGAGAGGTTCGCCTCGTTTCACAACTCCTTCACCGAAACCCGTCGGCCTGGTTCGGCGTAGAGACATTTCATTGCCTAATCTGCCCTGTCGGTCCCTATTTGCGGAGGCTTTGTGACCAATTTCATACTTGCCCAAGAGGAGGCTTCAGGCGGGGGAATGACCACGCTCATCTTCCTCGGCCTGATGATCGCCGTCTTCTACTTCTTCATCATCCGCCCC
>JBHJOQ010000124.1:0-5740 GCA_050329555.1 Acidimicrobiia bacterium
ACCGGTTCCCTTACATCGTGATCATCATCGACGAGCTCAACGACCTGATGATGGTCTCGGGGCGAGAGGTCGAAGAGTCGATCGTGCGGATCGCCCAGATGGCACGTGCCGTCGGCATCCACCTCGTGATCGCCACCCAGCGCCCATCGGTGAACGTGATCACCGGCGTCATCAAGGCAAACGTCCCCAGCCGGCTCGCTTTCAGCGTCGCCTCCCAGACCGACAGCCGGGTCATCCTCGACGGCAGTGGCGCCGAGAAGCTGGTCGGCATGGGTGACATGCTCGTGGTCACCGCCAAGGAGCCCCGCGCCCAGCGCATCCAGGGCTCGTGGGTGCGGGAAACCGAGATCCACGCCGTTGTTGACTGGGTAAAGGAACAGCGCGTGGCGAAATATCGCGACAAGGAAGTCCTCGAAGCCGTGGCCGCTGCCGCCGCGATCCGGGCCGAAGAAGAGGACGACGAAGATGCCGCGCTGGTGCGCCAGGCAATTGACCTTGTTGTCCGCTCCCAGCTCGGGTCCACATCGATGTTGCAGCGCAAACTCCGCATCGGTTTCGCCCGTGCCGGTCGGGTCATGGACATCCTCGAGACCCGCGGGATCGTGGGGCCGTCGGAGGGAAGCAAGGCCCGAGAGGTGCTGATGACGGTCGCCGAGCTCGAAGAGATGCTCGCCGGCGAAACGGTTGGGGTCTGAGCGACCTCCGGGTTGCCCGGGGCGCGGCTGTCGATAAGCTCAGGGTTGAATGTACAGCCTGATTTCTCCTGACGGTTCGGTGGGCGACAGACTCCCGCTGACCCTGCAACAGATGAAGGGGCTGTACGCCGACATGGTTGAGGCGCGCGCCTACGACCGGAAGTCGAATGCGATGCAGAAGCAGGGCCGGCTCGCCACCTATGCTTCCTTCGAGGGCCAGGAGGCCGCCCAGATCGGTGCTGCCGCCGCCCTCGAGCCTGATGACTGGGTGGCAGGCACATACCGAGATGCTGCGCTGATGTGGAGGTCGGGGTATCCGTGGAGGCTGCTGGTCGCAGGCCGGACCGGGGATGAGCGGGGCGGCCAGCCTCCAGAAGGCGTCAACGTATTGCCCCCGTCGATCACCGTTGGCGGGCACATGATCCATGCCGTCGGGCTGGCCTGGGCCGAGAAGCTCAAGGGCTCGACTCGCGTCGCCCTCACCTCCTTTGGAGATGGCGCAACCTCGGAGGGCGACTTCCACGAAGCAATGAACTTCGCCGCTGTTTTCTCCACACCGACGATCTTCCTCTGTCAGAACAACGGATTCGCCATCTCCTACCCGCGTCACGAACAGACGAAGTCGGAATCGATTGCGATGAAAGCGGACGCCTACGGTATGCCTGGGGAGCAGGTCGACGGCAACGACATTGCGGCTGTTGTGGCTGCGGTTTCGGTTGCAGTGGAGCGAGCGCGGAACGGGGACGGCCCCTCCCTCATCGAAGCAGTCACCTATCGGATGGGACCGCACACCACCAGCGACGACCCGGCCCGATACCGGGAGGAATCAGACACGGAGAGGTGGCGAGAGCGTGATCCTCTGCTGCGGGTGCGGAAGCTCTTCCAGAATGCTGGAGAGTGGTCTGAGGAGTGGGAAGCCGAGATGGAGGCGCGGGCCACCGAGCGCATAGAGCAGGCGGTCACGGAAGCCGAGGCTCTCCCTGTGCCGAGCCGTGAAGAGATGTTCGACAGGATGTATGCCGACGTCACTGCCCCATTGCGACGTCAGCTGGACGGTGAGCCGTGACCGAGCTCAATGTGGCCCAGGCGTTGAACCGGGCGCTCGACACTGCCCTCGACTCCGACGAACGCGTGCTGCTCCTCGGAGAGGATATCGGGCGGACCGGAGGGGTCTTCCGGATCACCGACGGCCTGCACGAGAAGTACGGGCCGAACCGTGTCTGTGACACCCCCGTCGCCGAGTCGGGCATAGTCGGTGCCGCATTCGGTCTCGCCATTGCCGGGATGCGACCGGTCGCCGAGCTGCAGTTCATGGGCTTCTCGTATCCGGCCTACGACCAGATCATCAATCACGTCGCCCGAATCCGTAACCGTTCCAACCACCGGTTCACCGCTCCGTTAGTGATCCGGATCCCTTTCGGCGGGGGGATCGGGGCCGCAGAGCACCACTCCGAGTCGGCTGAGGCGATCTACGCCCACATCCCGGGCCTGAAGGTGGTGGTCCCCTCGACGCCGCATGACGCCAAAGGTTTGCTCCTGGCGGCGATCGAGGACCCCGACCCGGTGGTGTTCCTCGAACCGATCCGGTCATATCGTGCGGTCAAGGAGGACGTTCCCGACATCTACTACACGACCACCATCGGGGAGGTCCGTGTCGAGCGAGAGGGAGAGGACATCACACTCATCAGCTGGGGGGCGATGATGAAAGAAACCCGCGCTGCGGCCTCGATGATCGAAAAGGAGGGCGGTTCGGTCGAAGTCCTCGACCTGCATACCCTTTCCCCACTCGACGCCGACGGGATCGTCGAGTCGGTGACCAAGACCGGCCGGGCGATCGTCATCCACGAGGCACCGCGCACCGGCGGCCTCGGTGGGGAAGTTGCAGCGATCATCCAGGAGCGCTGCCTCTACTCGTTGCTAGGACCGGTCCGCCGGATCACCGGCCCGGACACGATCTTCCCCCTGAAAAGGTCGGAGGGTCATTACCTTCCGTCGATAGAACAAATCGTCAAAACCGCAATGAGAGCCTTGGAGGAGTAAGTGGCGCAGGAGTTCAGATTGCCCGACATCGGCGAGGGCCTCACCGAGGCGGAGATCGTCCGCTGGCTCGTCGAGGAGGGCGAGCGGGTGGAGGCCGACCAGCCGGTGGTCGAAGTGGAGACGGACAAGGCAGTCGTCGAGATCCCGTCCCCCTACGCCGGCATCGTCCTCAAACACGGTGGGGCGGCCGGTGACGTCATCGAAGTGGGCAGCGTGCTCTTGGTAGTCGGAGAGGCTGGAGAGGTTGAGTCCGTCACCCCGGACACCGACACCTCGTCAGAGCCGGTGACCGAAGCCGCCCCTTCCAGCGGTTTTGCCGCCGCGGATCGACCTGTGCCGCTGTCGGTTTCAGGTGACGCCGCACCCATCGTGGGCACACTGAGTGAAGAGGCCGAGGTGCTGGCCTCGCGGGGAGATTCCAGCCCAACTGGTGCAGGAGATCGGGTGCTGGCCCTCCCCGTCGTGCGCAAACTGGCGCGGGACAACGGCATCGACATCGCCGGGGTGAAGGGGACCGGCCCCGGAGGCCGGATTACCCGGGAAGATGTCCAGGCTGCCATCGACTCCGGGGGACAGCTGCCCTCCGAAAGGCAGGCTGAGACCTCGGAGAAGCCAGAGTTCCCGGCTCCTCAGCCCGCCAGGGCAGGGGACGAGCGTGAGAAGCTGTCACGTCTCCGCCGGACCATCGCCGCCAACATGTCGAAGAGCTGGGCGGAGATCCCCCATGTCACCACCTTCGAGGACGTCGACGCCACCAGACTCCTCGAGACCCGATCGGCACTGGCCCACCGTTACGACCGGAGGATCCCGCTGGAGGCCCTCGTCGTCAGGGCAGTGCTTCCCGCGCTGGAAGAGTTCCCCGAGTTCAACGCCACCCTCGACGGCGAGGACCTGATCATGCACACCTCCGCTGACATCGGGATCGCTGTCGACACACCCGACGGGTTGCTGGTGGCGGTGGTCCGTGACGCCGCAGGCAAGGGTGTCCTGCAGCTGGCCGGAGAGATATCTGCACTCGGCGAGGGCGCCAGGGCACGATCGCTGTCAGTCGACCAGCTCACCGGCCAGACCTTCACCGTGTCCAACATCGGAGCTGTCGGCGGCGGGTATGGGACCCCAATCGTCCCTTACGGCACAACCGCCATACTCTCAGTTGGCCGCGCCGTGGAGCGCCCCATCGTCTACGACGGAGATCTGGGAATAGCGCCGATCATGCCCCTGTCGCTCTCCTATGACCACCGCGTTGTCGACGGTGCGCAGGGACGAAGGTTCATCGCCCGCATCATCGAAAACCTCGAGGAACCGGCCCTGTTCCTGGCCGGCTGATGGCCCACGTCCACGTCCTCAGCTATGAGGAGAGCACCGGCCTGGTCCGGGAGGAATACGACAAGGCGCTGAAACGGGCGGGCCGGATCTGGAACATCGTCTCCGTACAGAGCCAGCTGCCCGAAGTGATGCGAGACTCGATGCGTCTCTACGGCTCGATCATGTTTGGCCCGTCGCCTTTGAGCCGTTCCCAGCGCGAGTTGCTTGCCGCGACCACTTCTCAAATCAACGAGTGCTTCTATTGAACGGCGGCACACCTTCACGACCTCCGGGCTGAGGTCGCAGACAACGAGTTGGTCGATCGGATTGCGATCGACTGGGAGACTTCCGGGCTGGATGGGCCGACCCTGGCGCTGGTCCGTTTCGCCGAGAAGCTGACCCGGACGCCGGCTGCGGTCACCGAAGATGACGTCCATGCGCTGCGGGACAGTGGTTTCGAAGAAGCCGGTATCTCCAGCTGTGTCCAGGTGGTGTCCTACTTCAATTACATAAACCGCATTGCCGAAGGGCTGGGCATCGAACACGAGGACTGGATCGACGCAGCGGGTCGGATCAAAGATCAACCGGATCACTAGCCTCGCAAACATGAGGGATGAAAAGAAGTCCGGCGACGAAGCTTCGGCGGAAAAGGAAGATAAGAAGGAGCTCCCCGAGATCGAGGAGCAACTGGTCTCTAAGTCGTACACAGGTAAGTTCGGCAAGGCGAAGGTCGCCTACACCGCCACCGCTGCAACCCAGGTAATCGAGAGGTCTGACGACAAGAAGGCTGTCTTTTTCTATGTCGCCTACACCAAAGACGATGCCGACCCCTCAAATCGCCCCATCATCTTCGCCTTCAACGGCGGTCCGGGCTCATCGACGGTCTGGCTGCACCTCGGCCTGTTCGGACCGAAGCGGGTCGAGTTCGACGACGAGGGCCACCCGGTTGGAATCCCGGGCCGGCTGATCGACAACGAGCACTCGATTCTCGACGTGGCCGACGTGGTCCATGTCGACGCCATCGGCACCGGGCTCTCCCGGGCCCACCCCAAGGACAAGGAGAAGGAGTACCACCACTTCTCCCGCGACATCGAAGCATTCTCGGAGTTCATCGTCTCCTACCTGAGCCGCAACGACCGCTGGGCGTCACCGGTCTTCCTCGCCGGCGAGAGCTACGGAACCACTCGCGGGGCGGCAATTGCCGCGACCCTGTTCGAGAAGCACGGGTTACAGCTCAACGGCATCCTCCTCATCTCGGTGGCGATGAGCTTTCAGACCATAGCAATGGATGCCGGAGCCGGTTTTCTATTCCACCGGGGCAACGACCTTCCCTATCTCACCCACCTGCCCACATATGCGGCGACGTCCTGGTATCACGGCGTGCTCGCCAAGAAGCACCAGTCGAAGAGCCTGCGGGCGTTTCTCGACGAAGTAGAAGATTTCGCCCTTGGCCCGTGCTGGTCGGCGCTGGCTCTTGGAGACCGGATTGCAGACGCTGAGCGGAAGAAGGTCGTCAAGAAAGTGGCCGAGTACACCGGGCTTTCCGAGGACTACGTCGATCGCTATGACATGAGGATCCATATCATGAGGTTCTGCAAGGAGCTGCTGCGCTCCCAGCGCAAGACCGTCGGGCGCCTCGACTCCCGCTACACCGGGTACGACCGGGTGGCAGACGGGGACAACATCGAGAGCGACCCGGC
>JBHJOQ010000112.1:0-8626 GCA_050329555.1 Acidimicrobiia bacterium
CAGGGACAGGGCCGCACGTCGGGGTTGTAGTCGGCGAAGGTTCCACTGGGGTTCGCCCTCCACACCCACACATGCAGGATCCACACCGGGAGGAACGGATGGGGGTGGAATTCGTGCCCGAACAGGATCGGCGGATTGGCAGGGTCCACCTCGGTCTCGGGGACGATGTACTCGACCGCCACCAGTTTGAGCGAACCATCTTCTTTGACCTCGTAGACCATGGCCTCAGGGTCGTTGGCGTCGACGATGCCGTCGATATTCCGCACGTAATGGACGCCCATCCCGCCATCCGGGCTGTCGAAACAGGTCGGCGTGTCGGGATCGGCGGGGTCGAGCGAAAACGCCACGAACCCGGCGGCCAGGGCTGCGTCGAGCGATCGGTAGGGGGCAGTGACCGCCCGGAGTTCTTTGAGCTCACTCCGGGACACCTCATGCGCCTGGGCAGGAACCGCTCCAATCATCACCATCAGGGCGGTGGTCACCGCCAGAATCCTTCTCCTCATCTTCAGAACTCCTACTCGAACTCGCCGACGGGGTAGATCTCGTCGGCGACGAGGCCGTGGGCCTCCCGGTGGACGGTGTTGGCCAACTCGGCGTTCTCGGCTTCGACGAGGCAGAAAATCTTCCCTGCCGCCTCGTCGACCCAGTAGCGCAGATACTTGACGCCGTACCGACCCTGCGTTTCCAGATCCTTATGGTGGGCCCCGGCCACATCAGCCGCCGACACCCCACCCTCGATCGTGTGCACATCCATGAACAGTGACATGATTCTCCTTTGTCCCTCTGGCACCCCACTCGGGTCCTGGTGCGAAGGTAGGGAAGGCGCCGCGGTGCCACATCGGGGTATCTACCTATATGGGGAGGTTGGCTCCCCCGAGCCGAGTTCGGCGAGGGCTCAGTCGAAGACGCCCGCCGTGGCCAGGTCGGCCTTCCAGCGTTCCACCATCTCCCGTTTCTGGTAGGGATTCTCGGTGAGCCAGCGGTCGATGTCGACGGAAGGGAACCTCTCCCGCACGAGTTCGGCGGTGGCCCGGGCTCGGCGTTCCAAGCCCATCTCCACCTGGGCCGCGATCAAAACCAGCAGCGCCTCCAGGTTCGACGGCTGGTGCTCGATCACTGCCTCTGCGGTCGATGCCGCTTTTTCGATCCGCCCGCCGAGAAAAAAGGAACACGCCTGCACAGTCGGGTACCAGGGGTTGTTGGCCGCGGTGAGCCGCATCGCCTTGTCGAGCAAGTCGACCGACTTATCCCAATCACCCATGTAGCGGCGGACGCTGCCTTCCACGGCGTACGTGACGTCGCAGGTGGGACGTCTGATGTCCAGGTTGTTGATCTTTTCCAACGCCTGCTCCGACTCTCCCTGGAACATCAGGACTCCCGCGATGACCATCTGGGCGAGCCCGGTGTGGTCCCCCAGCCTCTCCGCCACGCCGGCGCTCCGCAACGGTCGGCTCCGCAAGCGATAGCCCACCGGCCGCAGACGGCGCCCCTCCCTCAGTGGGAAGGTCGGTGAACCGAAAAACCTCGACCTCCTCGGGAATATTCTTCAACGCCTTGCGACCGACCGACTGGAAACGAAGGGCTGGCTCGTCCAGCGAGCGGTAGACCCTCCCCGAGATGCTGACCCCACCGACCGGAGCCAGCGCCTGGATCCTGGTGGCCACATTGAGAGCGTCACCGAAATACTGATCTCCCGAGACGGTGACCGGGCCCTGATCCAGACCCATCCTGAAGCGCAACTGGCGGGCCTGCCCTTCTCCGTTGTATGCCTCCAGCGCCCTGGTGATGGCGATAGCCGACTGCATAGCGTCCTTGGAGTCGGCGAAGACCGCCATGAAGTTGTCGCCGACGAAGTTGACCAAGGTCCCCCTGATCCCGGTGACATTCTCCTCGACGATCCGTCTGATGTCGCCCATGGCGGAGGTGGTCGTCTCGAAATCATCGGCCATCAACGCGCTGTATCCGACTACATCGGCGTTGAGGGCGACAACATCGGTCGAGGCGGCGGAAGGTTGGTTCATTAGACGTACGAACACACTACTGCTCAGAGAGGCAGGCTTCACCGCCTCGCAAAGTGGGTCTTCGTGTATCTGGTCGCCCCCCAGGCATGACGCGTACCGACTCCCTGAGTAGCATCGTGGCCGAAGGAGATGACCAATGAGTGATCGGGACGTCATGGCGCTGGTGATGTCGGCGGAGCGCAAGTGGATGGAACAATGGGTCGCCGGTCCGTCGCTGATGGGAGAACCGGTGCGACGCGGGCAGACGGCTCCAGACCTCGAGCTGACCTCAGAAGCCGGCTCTCAGATGTTGCTGAGCACCCTCTGGCAGGAACAACCGCTCCTGATGTTGTGGAGGCACCTCGGCTGTGGGTGCGGTCTGGAGCGGGTCGAGCGTCTCCAGGACGAGTACGAGACATACCGCGAAGCGGGCCTGAATGTCGTGGTGGTCGCCCCCGGCGACATCGAGAGAGTTGTCGCCTACAAGCAGCGTTACGAGCTACCGGCTCCGGTTCTCGCCGACCCGGACTACCGCACCCATAAGGCTTTCGGACTCTCTCATTGGTCACGGGAACAGGTCCTCTACGATGCTCCCGACGAATTTTGCTCGCACACCAAGGAGATCGGCGAGGCGTTCCAGGAAGACCGCAGGAGCCAGGGTCGCCCTCTGGTTGACGACCCCTGGATGCAATCGGGTGAGTTCGTCATCGGAACCGACGGCATTGTCCGGGTGTCCTACCTCTACAATTACTGCGCCGACTATCCGGATCCGAGGATCTTCACCACCGCTGCCCGACTCGCCGCTTCTTCATAGCGAAACTCCCGCAGCCGGCCCGGGTCAATCGACCCTTTGGAAACGCGCGGTAGCTGCCGATAGGGACGTGTTGGACTGCCCAGAGGCTGCGCAATGACCGACATCAAAGAAGACCTACGAGTGGCGATACCGCCCGAGGACCCGGAAGGGGAAGTCGAAGGCTCCCCGGAGCCGGAGCCTGGGGATGGGGCGAGAACCCCTGTTCCGTTGTGGAAGAAGGCGGTTGCTGTCGGCGCCTGGATCGTCGCCGCCTTCGCCCTCACCGTCGCCTTCGGGAATCTCCGGGGAGACCCCGCGCCGGAGGTTGCGGCCGGACCCGTCCTGACCAGCATCCCCGTCGCGATCGAGATCCCGCCGGATACGCTCGGTGTCCGTTTTGACGAGATCCGCGAGTTGTGGAACTCGATAGACCAGGGCCCGTCGATCTCCCAACAGTTGCGACGGATACCCGAGGCCGGTGAGTTGGATACTTTCCGTCATGGTTTCGACTCATCTGCCGAGCTGGTTGGCGCCTACCGCGACAGCGACGACTACCTCGTTGCTCTCATGGCCCGCGCCAGCGTCGAGCATCCCAATGTCTCCACCATGTACGTGCACATGTGTCACGTCATCAACCCGTTCTCCCCCGAGTGCATAGAGAACTACTTCACCACCGGGCTCGGCGGCCAGGCACTCGAAGAGCTTGCCCCCGGCCACAGCACCTCCTGGAGCTACGGAGGCAACGAATGGCGGGTATCGATCGAAGGCAAACTCCTCAGCATCCGAGTCCTGGCACCCGAGTCAACTGGCCCCTAGCCTGCTCAGAGACGGCTATCGACGAGCTCGGCGACGCGTCCGATGCGAAAGCCCCTCGTGGTTTTCACTAGCCGACCGATAGGCGAGAGAGACAATACGGTCGGCCACTGAGAGAAGAACCATAAATGCGCACTATCGGAAACTCGATCTGGCTCTTACTCGCGGGGATATGGCTCGCCTTTGCCTATGTATTCGCTGGCTTGCTGAACATGATCACTATCATCGGAATCCCGTTCGGCATCCAGGCCTTCAAGCTCGCCGGCTACGCCCTGTGGCCATTCGGGAGGGTCGTGGTGAATCAACCCGGCGGCGATGTCTCGCTGTCCACGCTCGGCAATGTCGTGTGGTTCATCTTCGGAGGGTGGTTCTTGGTCATGACGCACCTGATCACCGGAGTGTTCATGATGTTCACCATCATCGGAATCCCGCTGGGGCTCGCCAACATCAAGATGGCAGGGCTCGCCCTCGCGCCATTCGGGAAACAGATCGTCCCGCTTGCCAGCCTCGAGCTAGCCGTTGCCAGTGGTCAGATCGCCGCCGCCAGGATCGTTTCGAACGTCACGATGCTGGAGGACAAACCCCGCCCCCAGCTCGTCGCCGGCGAAGCCAAGGCCACCGGTTCTGCGTCGGAAACACCCAAAGACTGACCTCTGCACACTGGCCGAGTAGGAACCGTACTGTCACAGGTGGTCGCTACCGTCGGCCGGAGTGTGAGTATCAGTTTTCCCGGGCCTGAAGTACTCGGCCGGTCGGTGGTGGTCAAGCCGGGATTTCCGGCCCCCGAAGCGTGGGCGGATGCCGAGCGAGTGACCATCGACACCGCCCTGCTCGTCGATCCTGAACGGCTCGCGGCGGTCGTGGTCGACGCGCAACTTCGCTACGTGCAGCGGACCCCGACTGTCTACGAGCTCGGAGTGCCCGCCGCCGAGTTGAACCGGACCGTCAGCCTCGATGTCGATCCCGTCGAGTTGGGCAGCGATTTCACCTTCCTCCGGGAACGGTTGACCAAAGCCGTCTGGCACAACTCCTACGACGCCACCGGAGACGAATTGGTCTGGTGGTGGTCGCGCAAGGCGGAGGCCCGGGTCGGCGCCGGGTTTGAAGGGCCGGCGGATGTGGTGCTGGCCGATGGGTCGGCGGTATGGATCGACGGTGGGCCCCGCCAGCCGTTCGAGCTCGCCGTCATCCACCACGAGACCATCGATCTGGGACGAACCACCCGGGTGCCCCCACCCGCCGCTCCTTCTGAAGACCTCGCCGACGATCAACTCGCCGCCGTCTTCCATGGAGCGGGACCGGCACGGATCATCGCCCCGGCCGGTTCGGGCAAGACCCGGGTCCTCACCGCGCGGATGCGGCACCTGGTTGAAGACCGCCTGGTCGAGCCGGAGATCATCAGCGCCGTGGCCTACAACAAGCGGGCGGCCGACGAGATGGCCGAACGCCTTCCCCCGAGCCTCCGCTCCCGGATCCGCACCATCCATTCCCTCGGATGGGCGATCCTGCGCATGGCCCAGCCCCACCTCACCCTCATCGACGAGCGGGAGCAACGACGACGCCTCGAACCAATCTCCCCCGCCCCACCTCGGGCCAACACCGACGTGATCGGCCCCTATCTCGAGGCTCTAAGCGAGGTTCGGATCGGGCTCCGTTCGCCCGCGCGCATCGAGATTGAACGCGACGACGTTCCAGGGTTCGAGGAGACCTTCGGAAAATACCAGGAGATCCTCGCCGACCGCGGAGAAGCCGACCACGACACCCAGATCTACGGAGCGATCCAGTCGCTTCTCGCCAACCCCGATCTCCGCGACCACTGGCAGCGGCAGTGCCGCCACCTCTTGGTGGACGAATTCCAGGACCTCACCCCCGCCTACCTGCTTCTGTTGCGCCTTGTCGCCAGTCCCGGGCTCAACGTGTTCGGTGTCGGCGACGACGACCAGGTGATCTACGGATACGCCGGGGCCGATCCCCGGTACCTGATCGACTTCGAGAACCTCTTCCCCGGTGCGGGCAGCTACGCACTGGAGACCAACTACCGCAGCCCCACCGATGTGGTCACCGGTGCCACCCACCTCCTCGGTTACAACGACCGTCGCCTTCCCAAGTCGATCCATGCCGCCTCGCAAGTGGAAGGGTTGTCGGTCGAACAGGCCAATGGGGTCGACCTGGGGACTATCGCCGTCGACCGCATCACCGGGCTCACCGGCGAAGGGGCACCCCCCAACACCATCGCCGTGCTCACCCGGGTCAACTCGAGTCTGTTGCCGGTCCAGGTCGCGCTCGCCGAGAGCGGCACGCCGTTTCAGTCGCTGCTCGGCGCCTCGGTTCTCGACCGGACTCTGCTCCGGGCGACCCTCGCCTGGATCCGCATCGCCCTCGACCCTGAAGCGATGACCCGAAACGACCTATTCCAGGCGATCCGCCGCCCGGGGCGAGGGCTGACCCGGCTCTTCACCGACTCCATCGAACGACGCCGCGGCCCGTTCACCATCGACCAAATCGAGGCGCTCGGCGCCGACCTCGACTCGAAGCGACGTAAGCGTTGGGATTCGTTCTGCGACGACATCCGCCTCGCCGCCTCCTCGGCGACATCGACGTCGTTCCTCCTCGACACGCTTGCCGACGACGTCGGCCTGAGCAGTGCCGCCGCCGCGCTCGACGCCACCCGCACCCTCGCTGACCGCTCCGGCCAGACCGACGACCTCATCGCACTGCAGCGCATCGCCGGGCTCCACGAAGACCCGGCGAGTTTCGAGCCGTGGCTGCGCGAGCGACTGGCAACGCCGTCCAATCCCGAAGGCGTCGTCCTGTCGACGGTGCACCGGGTGAAAGGGCTGGAGTGGGACCATGTCATCGTCTTCGGTGCTGACTCCTCGCTGATGCCGCACCATCTCGCCAGCGACATAGAAGAAGAAAGGCGAATCTTCCACGTCGCCCTCACCCGGGGAATCAGAACGGTGACCGTCCTCGCCGACAAGGTGAGCCCATCGGTATTCATCTCCGAGCTCGACGGCACTCGTCCCAGGACCGAGAAGGTTCGCCCCGAACCGGAGAAGAAGGTGGCAGCCATCCTCACCGGGCTAGCTGCTGGTGCCGGCGAGGAGATCAAGGTTCAGGGCGGCTACAAGGGCGTGGTCGACCGGGTCACCGATGAGGGATGCGTGGTCAGACTGCACGGTGGTGGCGCGGAGATTAGGGTGAAGTGGGGAGACCGGATCGAGGTCGGTGGCAAGACCGGCCCGCTCCGACGCAGTCCCGACGACGTCGACGACGATCTGATCGAGCGGCTGAAGAACTGGCGCCGAACTCAGGCCGAGTCTCAGGGTGTCCCTGCATTCGTCATCTTCCACGACACCACCCTCAACGAGATCGCCGCCCTCCGCCCTAAAACAGCAGCCGCCCTACTCAAGATCACCGGGATCGGCCCGGCAAAGCTGGAAGCCTACGGCGACGAACTGATCGACCTACTGACGGACTTCAACGGAGGTGGGTAGGGCCGAGAGGAGCTCCGTCGGAGGGAACGCCCCACCCTCCCGGCTCCTACGTCGCCGGCGCTCCCTCCGCAAGCGGAGGGAGAGAAGTGCGTTGCGGTACTCCCGCTTCGTAACTGTCCTCCCGCTTGCGGGAGGAAGGTCCCTGCGCCCGACGAAGGAGGACGGAGATAGGAGCCGGGGTTCGAACCGAGTCGGGAGTGTGCCCTCAGGATGGATCTAGGCGTTGACCCTGGGGATCACTAGTTCGGCGAGCATGTCTAGCTGCTCTGGTTCGTCGGATGTGGGGCCGAGCACTATGTACTCACAGCCTGCATCCTTGAGGTCGATGATCCGCTCGACGATGTCGTCGATCGAGCCGAACATGTATGAGGCTTCCAAGTGGTCGGGGTCGCGGTGGGGCCCCATGACCTCGAGGAAGTATTCGTGTTGGATCTTCTTTGCCTTCTCCGAATCGTCGGTGTCGACGAGCATGGTGAAGTTGCAGTGGGCGAAGCGGGGCGGAGCCTGGTCGCGCTCTGCGGCATGGGATTGGATGAGCTCCCAGTCACGCTTGACCCACTCCTGCTTCCCGGAGCACCGCGACAGCCACCATTCAGCCGAAAGGATCCTCTCCCGCACCGAGGCCGCCAGCTTGGCGACATCGCGGTCATAGGTGCCGTCTGGGATGCGGGAGCCCCCGGCAACCCACACCGGAGGCATCGCCGGAAGACGGGGCTCGATGGTGAGGTCCTTCACCGAGTAGAACTCGCCCGAGAAGGTCACGTTGTCCTCGGTGAGGAGCAGACGGATCAGTTCCATCATCTCGTCGGTGCGCTTCCCGCGCTCGGTGACACTCGTACCGGTGGCGGCGAATTCGGGGGGATACCAACCCGGCCCGATGCCGAATTGGAAACGCCCTCCGTAGAGCATGTCCATGGTGGCCACCTCCTTGGCAACCATGACCGGATGCCTCACCGGAAGCACCAGGATCCCGGTGCCGATCCAAACGTCGGGGGCAACCGCTGCAGCCCAGGTGCACACGTGGAGCGGCTCCAGCCACGACATCCCGTAAAGGCCCGGAGCGTGAAGCAGATGGTCGATGGTCCACAGATCGATCTCATAGTCGTTCGCCTTCCGAGAGAAAGTGTCGACGTCCTGTTTCGCCCGGGAATAGTCGAGATCGGGATACGTGAACGACGGGATCCATGCTCCAAAACGCATTTGTGTGCTCCTTTTCGCTACCTGGCCAAAAACCGGCTGATATGGTCTTCACATCGCAGTGATTAGATATATCTTAGATTTATGTGTTCAGCGAATGCGACGCGGATAGAGGAGGAATTTGAAACCGCCACCTTTCGCCTATGCGAGACCGGGCAGCCTCGACGAGGCAACACGGGAATTGCAGTCGGATGACGGCGCAATGGTCCTCGCCGGTGGCCAGAGCCTGGTGCCTATGCTCAACCTCAGGGTCGCTCGGCCCACCACCGTCGTCGACATCTCCCAGCTTCCCGGGCTCCAGGGGATCGAAATGACGCCGGAGTCGG
>JBHJOQ010000030.1:0-4514 GCA_050329555.1 Acidimicrobiia bacterium
TGATCGTCAAAGAGATGAACGAGAGACACGGCGAGGACCTGACCAAAGAGCACCTGTTGGCTTACGACCAGATGATGAGCAGTTTCGACGAGAAGCCAGACGTGGTGGGCGCTGCAATAGCGAACAACGACTTCGAAGCCTTTCTCAAGATCGCCTTCGCTCCGGTCTTTCTAGACACGGTGATAAACCAGGCGAACGCAAACGATGAGATTCTGAAGCTGATTCTCGCCGATCCCAGGTTTCTGGAGGCGTCGCTCCGATACGTCGGCCGGAGCGTCTACGACACAGCGAGGAGCGGGTAGGCATGTCGGCCCTCGATGCCGCCGCAGCTGTGCTGGGTGATGCAGGCGAGCCGCTCCACTACAGGGAGATCACGAAGCGGATGCTCGACTCCGGCCTGTGGGTTTCGGCCGGTAAAACACCTGATGCCACGGTCAATGCTCAGATCGTCACCGAGATCAACAAGAAGGGATCTGAATCCAGGTTCGTCCGCACTGCCCCGGGCGTCTTTGGATTGAACGACGGTTTACACGATCGCTACGACATAACGCGGTCGTCGAAACCGGAGGGCACTCTGACCTTCCTCAACTCGGCGCACAAGGTTCTATCTGAAAACGAGGACCGCCAGCCGATGCATTACAAGGCGATAACGGAATCGGCTTTGGACCAGGGTTTGCTCGACACAAAAGGTTTGACCCCCGAAGCCACTATGTACGCCCAGATCGTGACCAACGTCAACAAGGCCGAAGCCGAAGGTGAGATCTCGCGATTCGTCAAGCACGGCAGGGGATTAGTCGGATTGACCGAGTGGGAGGGAGTTGGGGTCGCAGTCGAGATCAGGCAGCACAACAAGCGCGTCAGGGAAGAGCTTCTTGGCCTGGTGTCGGCAATGGATCCGGCGGAATTCGAGGAGATGCTTGGGCGGGTACTCGCCGAGATGGGTTTCGACGAGATTGAGGTGACCAAGTACCACGGCGACAAAGGGATCGACTTGCGGGGAACACTCGTGGTCGCCGGCGGCATCGAGGTCCGGATGGCGGTACAGGCGAAGCGTTGGAAGCACGCGGTACAGGCCCCCGAGGTTCAGAAAGTTCGAGGAGCGACATCGGCACATGAGCGGGCCATGATCATCACCACCTCGTCCTTCGGTAAGGGCGCCCGAGCTGAAGCTGAGCGTGGTGGTTTCACACCAGTCGGGCTGATCGACGGAGAAGACCTCATCGGGCTCATGGTCAAACACCAGATCGGGGTACGAAGGGAGAACCAGGTTGTGATTGAACTGGACGAAGACTCGCTGTGAACGTTCACCTTTCCATGCGGAGCTCACAAAGCGGTGACCGCATCGAGTGCAGTACGTCGTTGAAGGCCTTGGGGCGTGCACCTTCGCCAGGAGAGGAAGAACGGCTCTACCTTGCAGGCTGTGCAATTGAGGTCGAGTTGGATGAGGACGGGGAACCGATGCCCGGCCCAAAGTGGTATTGCCCAGAGGACGACCTGTTCTACAGATGAGACGGCGTCGGGGAGAGCGTGCGACTCCTCCTATGGGAACTCGCCGATAGTCACCATGACGATGGAGTCCCGGGAATCGTGGGCATAGCACCAGGCCACTCGGATGAAGGTGCGAGAGAGACGGATCTGGCGTGTCGACCAAACACTCGACCCTGCGACCCGCCGCAATGAGAGCCTCATGTCGCGCGACGTGTGTGAATCCAGGATCTCATCGAGTAGGTCATCGATGAGCACACGATCCGACTTGAGAAACGACTCGTACTGATGCGTGAACTCAGGGGTCCAGAATTCCCTCACGCATACTGAACTATCGGCTTCTGCGCGGAGGGTCAATCCTCTTGTTTTTCAAGTCTCCTAAGCCGCGGTCCAGGCTGCGTCGGGAATCCGGCGAGCTCAGGAAGTCGATCTCGGCCTCGGTGAGAACCTTTCCCTGACGGAGGACGACCGAACCGTCCTCGTTGCGCTCAGCGACGATCACTGAGGACGGCTGGAACCCAAGCTTTTGTACGGAGACCCTTCCCCGCCCATCGACGGATAGGTGCATTCGGTTTGACATGTAAACCACATTACCCATTTTCCCACCCGGGGCAATAATGGCTTTCAGCCTCCGTTCGACGGGACGCCAGCCGAGGACCAAACTCGCAAGACCGGGGTGTGTACACTGAAAGATGAACTCTCCCCGCCGTCCGAGCACCGTAAGTGTTCGCACTGGCGGGGTTTATCTATGTTTCCATGTCGCATCGGGTGTCAACCCTCGGTATTCGCCATGATCCATTCCAGGTAGGAATCACTTGCCCGGTCGATGTCGAGCATGAGGATCGGGGGGACTTGTTAGGAGTGGCGTTCGATGACCGCGGCCACGATCGCGTCGTAGCGTTCGGTGGTGGTCTTGGCGATGAGCAAATGCTCGCGGTCGTCGACAATCTCGTCCCCCCAGGTGTAGATGCTCGAGATCGGGATGATCTGGACACCGGCGGCCAATCGGTGCTCAACGAGATGTCTGCCAACTCTGCGGGCTTCGTCATCGTTACCGCACGTGATCAGGACGAGGGCGCCGGACTCCGACATCGTGTGTGATGTTTGCAGAAAGTTTCTCGATCTAGGTCACGAGGGGATTGAATCTGTCCCACGTGGTTTGTACGATTCAGAACATATGTTCGATTACGGTATATCAGAGCACCAGACCACGGTTTTCCCGGTTGGTCTTCTCGACCGGGAGCCGGGCCCGGAGCTGGCCGCCTTCCTTTCGGTGGTCGATCCCGCCGAGTTGTCGGGCTACGACCAGGTGTTGGTGTTGCAGGCTCATCAGAAGATGGCTTCGCATTACGCCGCCCGGGCCTATCAGAATATCGCTGAACTGGCCGACCTGATGGTCGAATTGGACGGTGAGTTGGAGTTCGGGTTGGACGCGGCGGCTATGGAGCTTCGGGCTGCTTTGCGGCTGACCCGGCGGATGGCAGAGGTGGAGGTCGACTTCGCCAATGCCTTGAAACATCGCCTTCCTGCGGTCGGTCAGGCTTTGTGGAACGGTGAGATCGACGTCCGAAGGGCCCGGGTCCTCGTCAACGGCACCGAGCATCTCTCGGAGGGCCAGGCGCGTAAGGTCGTCGAGGAAGTGATAGGCAGGGCGCCGGAGCTGACCACCGGCGAACTCCGATCGAAGATCCAGAAACTCTGTCTCGAGATCGAACCGGAGGCGGCCAAGAAAAGGTATGAATCCGCCCTCGAAGACCGCCGGTTGGTTCGGGAGCCCACCCTCGACGGCACCGCCAGCATCATCCTCAGTGATATCTCACCCGTCAGGGCTGCTACGGCATTCGACCGGATCAACCGGCTCGCCGAATCGCTGCGGGTTTCCGGTGAGACCAGGACTATGGACCAGCTACGGGCCGATATCGCCCTCGACCTCCTCTGCGGAGACTCGGCCCACGAAACTAGGCGCGGCGGCACCGTGAACCTCCACGTCGACCTCGAAACCCTGGCAGGTCTCGCCGAGCGTCCCGGCGAGCTGGCCGGGTTCGGCCCGATCATCGCCGACATCGCCCGCCAGGTCGCCGAGGAGCGGACGGGCTCGAACTGGCGGTTCCGGGTGACCGACCCCGACACCGGGATGCCGGTCCATCTCGGGACGACGAGACGACGCCCTGACGCCGGCCAGGGGCGACATGTCGAACTCCGCGACCTGACCTGCGCCTTCCCCGGATGTCGGATGCCCGCCACCGAGTGTGACCTCGACCACATCAAAACGTGGGCCGAGACCCGACAGACCAACGTCAGATACCTCGCCCCGGGCTGCCGTCATGACCACGTCGGCCGGCACCGATACGGCTGGACCTACCAGCCTCTGCCCGGAGGCGACTACCTCTGGACCAGTCGACTCGGACACCGCTACACGAAGAGCGGACGGCCACCACCCAAGAAGTGTTGACTTCCCCGCTAGCTCCCCGAGCCATCCTCCTCCCGACGTCTCCCGATCAACCATGCGATCCCGTCGCCTTCGCCGTCCGCCATGATCTCCAGGCTGGCGTAAGCCTCTCCTAATTCCCAGGGTTTGGCCCGGAACCGCCCCGGTCCGGCACCGACTTCGCTGAGGGCCGCAGTCACCAGGATTCCGCCGGGTTTGATCCGGTCGACGATAGCGCCGTCGAGGGTCGGGTCACGGAACAGGTAGCAGAAGAGAAGGTCGACCGGCGGACCTTCGGGGAGTCCGTGTTCGAGGTCGTGGACTTCGAACCGGCAGCGCTCGGCGAAGTCGTGGTGGGCCACGAGCTTGCGGGCGAGGTCGATGGCAACAGGGGAGACGTCGACCCCGAGATAGTCGAGGCCCCGGCCGGCGAGCCATACCGCACCACGCCCCCGGCCGCAGGCCAGTTCGAGGGCGTCTCCGGTTGTGGGGAGGAGGTGCTCATGGTCTGCGAGGACGGGGGGAGGGCCGAGCTCATCCAGCGGGGCCATCCCGCCATCTGCGTAACGCCGGTCCCATTCGCTGCGGTCAGCTTCGCTCA
>JBHJOQ010000066.1:0-2844 GCA_050329555.1 Acidimicrobiia bacterium
CCGAAGTTGCGTCACGAGATCTTCAACGAACCAGAAGGCCCCGAAGTCATCGCGGATATCGTCGAGTGGCTCATGCAGCGCGTCTGACCGCTGCACCGGGTATCAATTCTGGTTCCTAATGCTTGGCGTATCACATATGAGGTCGTGTGCGTCCGGAATGGCTCCACCGGATGTTGGGTCTGAACCGTATGTCGTAGCTATCAGATATGAGACGCTGCGCCTTAGGAAAGGAATTCTCAGTCCCAGAGGATCAGAACCTTGCCGGATTCATCGGAGCCGGCAACCTCAAAGGCCTCCTCGTACTGGCTCACGCCAAACCGATGAGTGATGACGGGAGTGAGATCGAGGCCCGACTCGATGAGAATGTTCATCTTGTACCAGGTGTCGAACATCTGCCTTCCGTAGATGCCTTTGAGGGTGAGCATGTTGAAGATGACCGTGCTCCAGTCAATCGGGAATGCCTCGCCCGGGATACCGAGCAGGGCCACGTTGGCACCGTGGATCGTGTTGGCCAGGATGTCGGCATAGGCGGCCGGACTGCCGGACATCTCCAGTGCGACGTCGAAGCCTTCGAACATCCCCAGTTCTTTCTGTACCGCTTCGAGGTCCTGCACCCTGCGGTCTACAGTCCGGGTTGCGCCCATCGCCCTCGCCAATTCGAGCCGGTACGGGTTGACGTCGGTCACCACCGTGTTGCGCGCCCCGGCATGAGCCACGACCGCTGCTGCCATGATCCCGATCGGGCCTGCCCCGGTGATCAACACGTCTTCGCCCAGCACAGGGAATTTGAGAGCGGTATGAACCGCATTCCCGAACGGATCGAAGAGGGCGGCGATCTCCGCTGAGATCTTCTCGGTGTGCCGCCAGACATTCGACTTTGGCACGGCGATGTAGTCGGCGAAAGCGCCCGGGATGTTGACACCGATGCCCCTGGTGTCGTTGCAGAGGTGACGGCGCCCAGCGAGGCAATTCCGGCACTTGTCACAGACAACATGGCCCTCGGCACCAACCAGCTCACCGATATCGAATCCGGAGACGGCGGAGCCCACGGCCGAGATCGTCCCCGCGAACTCGTGGCCAACTGTCATCGGTGCAGGAATTTTCTCGCTGGCCCAGGTATCCCATTCGTAGATGTGCAGATCGGTGCCGCAAATGCCGGTGGCGGCCACCTTGATCAGAACCTGGTCCGGCCCGGGTTCGGGCACGGCGACCTCCGAGAGCCGGAGGCCGCTCTCGTCGGGATGCTTAACCAGCGCGCGCACTGTCGCTCCATTCCCTCCATGACAGGGCTGGTGGTGCATCGGAGGCCGAATCGGTTAGCGTCTCGGTTCGCAGACCAGTATTGGGAAAATCGTGATCAAGTGCAGACCTACAGGGCATCGGCATACCGTAACAATGCAGTCCCGGGAGTGTGCCGGGCTGTGAGCTATCGGGGCAAGCTGCTGGTGGCGTCGCCGTTGCTGGTGGAGCCTGTGTTCCGGAAGACGGTGATCCTCCTCCTCGAGGACAACGACGACGGTGCTCTGGGGGTGATCCTCAACCGGGAGTCGGAAGAGGATGTCGAGAACCACCTGCCCGGCTGGGGGCGTTTTGCTGCCGGCTCGGGGAGAATTCACGTCGGTGGACCTGTCGAGCCGGCAGTCGGTGTGGCTCTCGCGCCGGTGCGGCCCGGTGAGAAAGCGACACTTCCAGGCCTGCAGACGGTCGATCTGGAGGCAAACCCCGATCCCGATCTGAGATCCGTGCGCATCTACTCGGGATACTCGGGCTGGGCACGGGGCCAGCTGGATGCGGAACTGGAGGAAGGTTCGTGGTATCTGCTCGAAGCATCACCGGACGACCCTTTCGACGACCCCATCGGACAGTGGGAGCGGGTGCTGCGCCGCCAGTCCGGATTGCTCGCGATGATGTCTACCTTCCCCGACAACCCGGAGATGAACTGACACCTCGACCATCGACCATCGGCCTACCCTGTCAGCGATGACAACCCTGGCCACACCAAGACTCCGGCCCTCGCTCCGGCGCAACGCTCCCGGCCTTGCCGAGGAGAGGGCGTTGTGGGAACTCGGTGCCTCCGTCGTCGTCGGAGTCGATGAGGTGGGGCGTGGCTCGTGGGCCGGTCCACTAACCGTTGGTGCCGCGGTGATCCCGCCCGACAAACGAGTTTACAAAATACGCGACTCGAAGATGCTTACCGAAGTCGAGCGGGAGGCCTTGTTCGAGAGGATCGCTGCTTGGGTCGAGGACTGGGCAGTGGGCCATGCCTCGCCACGGGAGTGCGACGAACTGGGGATGTCCGAGGCCCAGCGGCTAGCGGGGAGACGGGCGATCGCCGGTCTCAACGCACCTCCCGACCGTGTCCTGCTCGACGGGAAGTGGGATTTCATCGGAGGTGCCAGGACAATCGTAAGAGGTGACGCCACATCACTATCGATCGCCGCCGCATCCATCCTGGCCAAAGTGAGCCGGGACCGCATCATGCGGACCGTGGCCGAAGACTTCCCCGGGTACAACTTCGAAGCCAACAAGGGATACCCATGCCCCGCCCACAAAGCAGGGTTGCAGGCGTGGGGCCCGAGTGCTTTCCATCGAAAGTCCTGGGTTTTCATGGACCATCTCATGTGGAACGGGCTGGAGCGTTATCACAGGCCTGAAGCCCAGATGGAACTTTCCCTCGAGGTCTGATCGTGATGGGCCGTAACAACCGGGCACTGCGCTAGGGCCAGCAGTGTTTCTATCTGCCCAAGATCGCGACATGCTTGACGGTGGATTGGGCGAAGGCGTTGCTTTTGCCATGGGACTGGTCGTGAAGCTTGCGGAGGTCTCCGGCGCACCAACTCTCGT
>JBHJOQ010000043.1:0-5984 GCA_050329555.1 Acidimicrobiia bacterium
TTTTGCAGGCTCCACCATCGTCCATGCCACCGGTGGGTGGGCAGCGATGATGGGTGCCATCATCCTGGGGCCCAGGATCGGCAAGTTCGCCAAGGACGGAACTCCGCGTGCCATTCCGGCCCATTCGATCCCCTTTGTGGTGCTTGGGGCGATGATCCTCTTCATCGGATGGTTCGGGTTCAACCCGGGCTCTCAACTGGCGGCCGACGAGTTCGTCATGCCTATCGCTCTGAAGACCCTCCTGGCTGCGGCCGCAGGCGCTGTCGTCGCGATGTCGACCAACTGGTTCTTCGACGGCAAACCCGACGTTTCGATCGCTGCTAACGGCCTGCTCGCCGGTCTGGTGGCGATAACCGCTCCGGTAGGGACGGTCGAAACCTGGGCGGCTGTTCTCATCGGTGGATTCGGCGGGTTCATCGTCGTCTTCTCGGTGAAGTTCTTCGATCGGATCAAGATCGACGACCCGGTGGGTGCGATATCAGTGCACGCAGTTGCCGGTACGTTCGGGACCCTCTCGGTTGCGTTCTTCGCCAGGTACGACGATGCCTTCCTCGGAAGGGAGAATGCCGGGTTGTTCTACGGAGGCGGCTTCGACCAGTTTTGGACCCAGCTGATCTTCGTTGTCGTCCACTTCGTCTTCGTGACGGTCACGGCAGGGGCGCTGTTCTTGACTTTGAAACGGACGATTGGCCTGCGGGTCAGTCGGGAAGAGGAGCTGGAAGGACTCGACGTCCTGGAGCACGGATCGCCCGGTTACGGTATCGACCCGGGTTACCTGACCAACGGGTCTGCGCTGCCGGTGTCGTCCCCAGTTCCGGCGGAGTAAGGAGCGAAAGGAATATCGATGTTGCAACTTGTAACCGCAGTCATAAAGCCGACCCGTCTCGGAGCCGTCAAAGAGACTCTCAAGGAGTCCGGGGTTGCGGGAATGACGGTCACCGAGGCCAACGGCTTCGGCCGCCAGGGTGGGCACACCGAGACCTATCGGGGCGCCGAATACGACGTGGAGTTCATCCCGAAGGTGAAGATCGAGATTCTCTGCGACGATGTCGATGCCGACAGGATCATGGATGTGATCGCTTCGGCGGGTCGCACCGGTGAGATCGGTGACGGCAAAATCTGGGTGACCGAAGTCTCGAAGGCTTTACGGATCCGAACCGGTGAGGTGGGGGCGGAGGCCGTGTAGCGACGATGGGGGTTGGTGCGGAAGTCCCGGACTTTCGTAATCTGGTGGGGTGACTTTGCAGATAGGAAATCTTTCGGTCACCCCGCCGGTGGTCTTGGCACCTATGGCGGGGGTGACAAATGCGCCGTTCCGGCGCCTTTGTCGCGAGTTCGGGGCCGGGCTGTATGTCTCAGAGATGATCGGAGCCCGGGGGTTGATCGAGGGCAACGAGAAGACACTCGCTCTTGCCCGTTTCGACGACGATGAGAAGCCCCGCTCCATACAGCTGTACGGGACCGACCCGGGTGCGCTCGCTGAGGCGGTGGCCCACCTCGTCACCGAACAGGAAGTCGACCACATCGACATGAACTTCGGATGCCCCATGGGAAAAGTCACCCGCCATGGAGGCGGGGCAGCGCTGCCCTGGAAGAAAGACCTCTTCCGTTCGATCGTGCAGGCCGCGGTGTCGAACGCCGGTGAGGTTCCGGTGACCGTCAAGTTCCGTAAAGGCATCGACGACGACCACCTCACTTATATCGAGTCCGGGGCCACCGCCGCCGAAGAGGGAGCGGCAGCCATCGCCCTCCACGCCCGCACCGCCCGTCAGTTGTATTCCGGCGATGCCGATTGGTCTGCGATCCGCATGCTCAAGGAGTCGGTGCCCGGGCTGCCCGTTTTGGGCAACGGGGACATCTGGACTGCTGACGACGCCCGCCGGATGATGGAAGAGACGGGTTGTGATGGGGTCGTCGTCGGGCGGGGTTGTCTCGGCCGGCCCTGGCTCTTTCGTGACCTGGCAGACGTGTTCGCCGGTCGGGACCCTTCGCCGCCGCCGGACCTGGGCGAGGTAGGCAGGATCATGGTCCGTCACGCCGGTCTCCTGGTCGATCACTTCGGGGAGCACATGGGAATCCGGCTGTTCCGCAAGCACCCGCCGTGGTATCTCAAAGGGTTCCCCGCCGGTCCGCTAGTCCGCGACGGCCTATCGAAAGTGTCCTCCGTAGACGAAGTAGCGCATTGGGTCGCCCAGCTCGACCCGACCATCCCTTATCCCGAGGAGGCCCATCGCATGGTCCGCGGCCACACTCATGGCCCCCGATCGGTCCGCCTCCCCCACAACTTCTTAGACACCCGCGAAGGAACGGCCCTGGGACGGGAAGCCGAAGAGGCAGTCAGCGGGGGTTAACATCCGCGTTCCTAAGGCGCTACGTCTCATATTTGATAGCTGGGGAGGAGAGATGGGGCCTACGCGCGGAGTTCACGATGCCACCAACGGCGCAGGGGTTGAGCGACTCCGAGTGGTGTAAAACCGGATCAGCATCAACCCACTCCCTATCACGCCAACCACCATGAAGGTGACGATGCCGCGGTCGGAGTGGAACCATCCGTAGTAGCCCCAGAGCAGCGCTTCGACGAGGCCGATCCACCAGGTGAGCGCTGAGATCCCGGACGGAATCGAGGTCCGGTATGCCGTCCAGATCGAGGGGGTTATCACCACACCGTATGAGATCCCGAGGAAGACGCCGAGCACCTCCCAGCCCCCGATGATTGCTACCGCCGTCAACAGCGTTGTCGCGACCACGCCTCTGAGGTATGACGTTGAAAGGTCCCGTCCTGTGCGGAGTAGCGCCCACATCGTCACGCCGTAGGCGAGGAAGGTGAAGAACGGAGCAAAGACCGCAACCCAGAGCGCCTGGGCGATCAGGTAGATGCACCAACCGGCGTTGATGACGAAGCCGAGCGCCGGCCATGTGGTCGATACGCCATCTGAATCGCCGCTTCTCACCAGCTTGACAATCTGGGGAAGGAGGAAAGCGACCGTCGAGATCGTGGCCAGGATGACGGCGATGTTGGCCAGGCTCTGGTTTATCACGAGGGAGAACACCGTTTGGTAGCCGCTGGTTGCAGGATTGCTCTCATTCTCGATCCGCTAGCTATCAAATATGAGACGTAGCGCCTTAGGAACGCTCTGAGTATCCCGCGGCTGCGCTTAGAGCCAGGTGTGCCATTGCGTCGAGGGTGAGGTAGGTGGGGTCGGCTGCTGCATCGACTTCGACTAAGTCCATCGCCGACACCAGCGGATGAGCTCCACATCGACGGACGCCATCGGCAAGTTCCCTCACAGTGAGGCCGCCCGGCCGGGCGCCGGGACAACCGGGTGCATATGCAGCATCGAGGACATCGACGTCGATGTCGACGTAGATTGCCTTGCAGTAGGTGGAGAGGCGTTCGAGGGCGGCCGTGACCACGGTGGCTAAACCCTCGGACCGCACCTGTTCGACCGTAACCACCGACACGCCGTGGTCATCACACCACTTCCGGTAGAACGCCGAATTGGCGAAGGAGTGGATCCCGACCTGGGTCACGTTGGCCCCTGGGAGACCGTCTTCTTCGATGAGCCCCCGGATTGGGGTCCCATTGGCCGGTCCGAGGTCGAGAGTCCGCACGTCGTGGTGGGCGTCGAAGGTGATCACTCCGACCCGCTCGATCTCGTCGTGCTGGGCCCTGACCAGGGGCCGGGTGATGGCATTGTCACCACCGAGGAAAATGGTGAGGGCGGCCGGATCCAGGTTTCGAGCCCGCTTCTCGACGTCTCCGGGCATCTCATGCATATCCAGTTCACTGACGGGCCAGTTGCCCTCGTCGCAGACCGTCACCTCACCGAAGTCGATGCCCCACTCGCCGTGGAACGTGGAAAAGCGGCTGAACCGGTCGCGCACCGCAAGCGGTGTCAGATCGGAGCGGCTGGGGGAGAGTGAGGCTGCCGACGAAGGAACGCCGACCACCCGGATGTCGGGGTTGTCGGCTTCCCGATTGAGCCAGGCATCAGCACGCGGCCAGTAGGGGTCGTTGATCGCCATGTCAGACGGGGTCCAGCATCGGGATGTCGACACCACGCTCACGCGCCACGCGCTTGGCGATCTCATACCCGGCGTCGGCATGGCGCATCACGCCGGTGCCCGGGTCGTTGGTCAGCACCCGTTCCACCCGGAACGCGCCCTGGTCGGTCCCGTCGGCTACAACCTGCGCGCCGGCGTGGATCGAGTTGCCGATCCCGACCCCACCACCGTGGTGGACGGCCACCCAAGCCGCACCGGAAGAGACGTTGAGCATGGCGTTGAGGATCGGCCAGTCGGCGACGGCGTCGGATCCGTCCATCATTGACTCTGTCTCCCGATAGGGCGAGGCGACCGAGCCTGAGTCGAGGTGGTCCCGCCCGATCACAATGGGCGCACTCACCTCACCTGACGCCACCAGCTCGTTGAACCGGAGCCCGGCCAGATGCCGCTCCCCATATGAAAGCCAGCAGATCCGAGCAGGCAGTCCTTGATAGTGGACCTTCTCCGCTGCCAGCTGGATCCAGCGGTGCAGCGGCTCGTTGTCCGGGAAGAGGTCGAGCAGGGCACGATCGGTTGCGGCGATGTCGGCGGGGTCTCCACTGAGGGCGACCCATCGGAACGGGCCCGACCCTTCGGAGAACAGGTCGCGGATGTAGGCGGGGACGAATCCGGGATAGGCGAATGCATTGGCGAATCCTGCGATCTTTGCCTCGCCCCGCAGGTTGTTGCCGTAGTCGAACACTTCGGAGCCTGCGTCCTGGAACCCAACCATCGCCTCGCACTGGGTCGCCATCGACTCCCGGGATGCCTTTATGTAGGTGTCGGGGTCGTCTTGGCGAAGGTCGGTCGCCTCCTCGAGGCTGTAGCCCTGAGGCACATACCCGTACAACGGATCGTGCGCTGAGGTCTGGTCGGTGACGATGTCGGCATCGAGACCCATCTCGAGAAGTCGGGGGAACAGATCGGCAGCGTTGCCGAGCAATCCGATCGAGACCGCTTCTTTCTTGGACTTCGCTTCGAGCGCACGGGTGACCGCGGCTTCGACGTCGTCATAGCTTTCGTCGAGATAGCCCGTCTCGATGCGGCGCTCGATACGGTGTGGGTCAACCTCCACACAGAGTGCGACTCCGCCGTTCATGGTGATGGCGAGAGGCTGGGCACCGCCCATACCGCCGAGGCCGCCGGTGAGAGTGAGGGTGCCGGCAAGGGTGCCGCCGAACTTCTTCTCGGAGATGGCGACGAAGGTCTGGTAAGTCCCCTGAAGGATTCCCTGTGTCCCGATGTAGATCCACGAGCCAGCGGTCATCTGGCCGTACATCATCAGCCCCTGCGCCTCCAACTCCCAGAAGTGGTCGAGCGTCGCCCACTTCGGCACCAGCAGGCTGTTGGCGATCAGCACCCGAGGCGCCATATCGTGAGTGCGGAACACGCCCACCGGCTTGCCCGACTGGACCAACAGCGTCTCATCGTTTTCCAGCCGTTGCAGGGTGGCGACGATAGAGTGAAGCGATTCGAGATTCCTTGCGGCCTTGCCGCGGCCCCCGTACACGATCAGATTCTCCGGGTCTTCGGCGACGTCGGGGTCGAGGTTGTTGAGCAGGCAGCGGAGCACGCCCTCCTGGAGCCAGCCTTTGGTGTTCAGGGAGCGACCGCGTGGGGCGTGGAGAGGAAAGGTCAGGTCGAGCATCAGGAGGGGAAGCCTAGATCGATTAGCGGAGACCCGTTCTGTGTGCGCCAGCTATCACATGTGAGGCGCAGGGCCTTAGGAACGGGAACTACTTGCGGAGGAGGCCGTCGAGTCGTCTGTTGGCGATGGCGCCGCCGATTAGGCCCATGGCGAGGAGGAAGGTGATGTGGCCGAGCATGCTCCAGTCGAGGACGCCGAGGCTGAGGCCGCGGAGCAGCTCGGTGCCGTGATACAGGGGTGAGATCCGGGCGATCTGCTGCATGATCGGTGGGTAGACGTCAAGGGGGTAGAA
>JBHJOQ010000155.1:0-16424 GCA_050329555.1 Acidimicrobiia bacterium
AGGAGGGTGGCCAACCCCAAGTGAATGCCAGGACTCAATTCACTCACGCGTCGGATCGCGAGCAGGGCACCGGAGGCAAAGGAGTCGTAGGAAGTGGACAGGTGCTCGACGGAGAGCACCTCTCCGGTGTTGGACATCGCCACTTCCTGTTGGGCGATGAGCCCGGGCAGCCGCAACGAATGGACACGGACCCCCCCGACATCAGCACCACGGGCCCCGGACACGAGCTCTTCGGACCCTTTCGCGGACGAGCCCCCGCTACCGGCCACACCCATCGCAGTCGCCAGCGAGGTCCCCGACGGTGCATCTGGCTTGGTCGAATGATGCCGCTCGACTATCTCCACGGCTTCGAAGTATTTCGCAGCAGTGCGGGCGAATTCCATCATGAGTACCGCTCCGACCGAAAAGTTGGGCACCACCAGACACGGCGGGCCGGTCTCACCCCAGAGCTCCCTCAACCTCGCCAGGCGTTCCTCGGTGAAACCCGAAGTCCCCACCACTGCCGCCATTCCTGATCGTTTCCAGACTTCGAGATTGGCAAACACCTTGTCCGGATGTGCCGTCTCGACAATCACATTTGCCTGCAGCGACTCCGGATCGTCGCTGACCTCGACACCATCGACCGCAGAGCCGCCACGATTGGGGTTGTAGAGGCCGACTAGCTCCAGATCGGGAGCCTGGCTGACCGCGGCAACAATCGGAGTGGCCAGCTTCCCGCCGACACCTGACACCGCAACTGTGACAGCCACTTATTCGAGAGCTTCGTCGAGCGACTCTTCGAATGCCTGGAGCGAGATCGCCACGTCCTCATCGGTGTGGGCGGCGCAAACGAACCAGGGCTCCTTGGCATCGGGACAGGGCATGACCCCCTTGGCGATCATCTTCATCGTGATGTCCTCGTAGAGCGCCTCATTGTGACGCGACCCGTCGCGGTACTCCTTGATGTCCCCGGATCCGAGGAAGATCGAGAACATGGCGGGAACACCGGTGATCCTGCTCTCGACGCCCTTGTCGGCAAGGATCTTCTCCAATCCGTCCATCAGACTACGCCCGATCTTCTCCACCGACGCCAGCGGCTCACCCGTGAGCAGCTTGGTGACCGTGGCATCAGCAGCGGCGGCGGCGATCCCGTTGCCGCTGTAGGTGCCGGCCTGGGAGATCCCACCCTGCTTCCAGCCCTCGACGAAATCGCCCTTGGTCGCGATCGCGGCCACGGGGAAACCGTTGCCCATGGCCTTGGCGTAGGTTCCGATGTCGGGTGAGACCCCGAAGTACTCGAAGGCGCCACCGGCAGCGACCCGGAACCCGGTCTTCACTTCGTCGAAGATCAGGGCGGCCCCGGAGTTGGACGTCAGCTCACGCAGACCTTCCAGGAAGCCGTCGACGGGAAGGAGCCCAAAGGTGTTGCCCAGCATGGGCTCCACGATCACAGCTGCGATCCGGTCACCTTCTCTCTTGAAGAGAGCCTCGGCGAGTTCGAGGTCGTTGAAGGGGAGGACCCGCACATAGGTCTGGATTTGGTCCGGGATCCCCGAACTCGACTGGACCGGAATCGGCCGGAACCGCGATCCCAGGGCTTCGTATGGGGCGGAAGCGGTCGAGAACATCACGTAGTCGTGCACTCCGTGATACTGGCCCTCGAATTTGAGGACGATGTCGCGCCCGGTCACTCCCCGAGCAAGGCGGATGGCGTGCATCGTCGCCTCGGTGCCGGTGTTGGTGAACCGCATCGCTTCAGCCCACGAGAGGGCTCCGATGACCTTTTCCGCCGCCTCGATCTCCCGGCGTTGGGTCATTGCGAAACTGGTCGCTTCTCCCGCGGCCTCGGCGACAGCCGAGGAGACGTCAGGGTCGCCGTGCCCGAGGATGACCGGGCCGAACCCGAGCTGATAGTCGATATAGCGCTTTCCGTCCATATCGAAGAGATGTCCGGCTTCGCCACGCTCGATGACGATGGTGTCCTCGTCACCCCAGTATCTGAACTGGCTCGAGACGCCGTTGATCAGCGTCGACCTTGCTCTGGTGAACCACTCCTTGGTCTGTTCTCCCTGGAGTCCCATTTTCTCACTCCTCTCGAGGTCGGCTCCGCGGCCGGAGGCTCCAGGATCTCCGGTCGGTGGGGCCGACCTGGCTACTTGCTCACAGAGACTAATCGCCCCTCGGGCACTGCGGGTTACCCTTTGGACCGCACATTGACCACTTCCTGAATCCCTTCCACAGCTCCTGCGGTTAGATTCCCTGGCATGCCAACAGATCTCAAGCTTTTCATCGCCGGAGAATGGACCGAGGGTACGGGCGACGACCACTACGAAGTGCGCTCACCCGTGACCGGGGAGCACATCTATAACGTTCCCAAAGCTTCCCAGGCGGATATCGACCGTGCGGTCAAAGCGGCTCAGGAAGCCACCGCTGACCTCAGGCACTGGACCGCATTCGAGCGGGCCGACCTCTGTTTGAGGATCTATGACCTCTGGCAGGAGCAGGTCGACGAGGTGGCGCGCATACTCACCCTCGAACAGGGGAAGCCCTACGCAGCAGAGTCGGTCGATGACATCGCCGAATCAGGCGACTACTTCCAGATCGCGGCGGAAGACGTTAAGAGACTCTCCGGGGAGCTGATACCTACGACCGAGCGCCACAGGCGCATGTTCACAGTGCGGAGGCCGGTCGGGGTATGGGCCGCGATAACGCCCTGGAACTTCCCGGTCATGATCCCAATGGAATATGTCGGCCCCGGGTTGGCGACCGGCAACTCGATCATCGTCAAGCCCCCCGAGTTCACCAGCTGGGCCCTGCTCGAGATGGCAAAGGTATTCGAGGAGGCAGGGGTGCCGAAAGGCGCGATCTCGGTGATCCCGGGTGGCGGCGACGTGGGCGAGATGCTCGTGACCCATGACGGGGTCGATGCGATCGGCTTTACCGGGTCTTCGGAGACCGGTAAGCGGATCGTCTCCCAAATGGGTCTCAAGCGTTCGATCATGGAGATGTCGGGGAACGGACCGACGATCGTCACCGCCGACGCCGATGTCTCGCTCGCCGCCGAGGCCGCGGTCTACGGCGCCTACTTCAACGCCGGGCAGGTCTGCTGCGCCACCGAGCGAGTGATCGTCGTCGACGAAGTGCACGACGAATTCGTGGAGGCAACGCTCAAAGCTGCCGGGAACGTGCGTCTGGGCGATCCGTTCGACGACAACACCAATATGGGCCCGCTAAACAATTCGCCCACTGCAGACAAGATGGACCGCCACATTGCCGATGCCCGGGACAAGGGGGCTGAGGTGCTTGTCG
Organism: Acidimicrobiia bacterium; assembly: GCA_050329555.1. Classification (GTDB taxonomy): domain Bacteria; phylum Actinomycetota; class Acidimicrobiia; order Spongiisociales; family ZC4RG35; genus MA-ANB-1. Next base: position 3,289 of record JBHJOQ010000155.1, read on the forward strand.
GAGGAGGGAGGGCACCGGGGTTCCCGACTGATCTGTACTACGAGTTCACCGTGATTGACGGGGTGCCCGAATCCGCCGCCGTCGCACAGGAGGAATCGTTTGGGCCGGTGGTGCCGATCCTGGCTGCGAGGGACGACGCTGAGGCCATCGAAGTGGCCAATCGGACCCACCTGGGATTGCAGGCGGCAGTCTTCACCAACGACCTGAGCAAGGCCTTCTGGTACGCCGACAGGATTCGGTCCGGAACCGTCGTCGTGAACGACTCGACTGACTTCTGGGAGACTTTCCAACCGTTTGGTGGCGCCGCGGGCACTGACACGGGCTGGGGCCGACAACGGATCGATGAGTTCACCGACCTGCAGACCATCGTGTTCAGCCTTCGCAAGGAGCTGTAACCGCTACTCCATGGTGAGGGCCATGCCGGCGAACCCTCCGCCGAAGGTCCCGAGCAGGATGGCGGGGAGTATCGCCGTCGCCATCGAGTCGAAGATGTCGTTATCGGTGATCAGGAAAATGCCGAGGGTCAGCACGATAAAGGTCAAGGGCAGCCCGATCAACACGCCGCGGATGATGGCCTTGCCCATCCGGCCGTCTCCGTTTGAGTCACTTACTTCCATGCCGCCATGATGGCAGGATTTAGGGCCCCACCTCGTCGGTGGGCTTCTCGGCAGCTGTCCGGTCTGGTGGACTCACGGCATCGGCGTCGAGGCCCATGGCGCGGACCTTGAGCAGGAACGGGAGTTGGAGGACGTAGAGCGCCCCCGCCACGACGTAACCGATTCCCAGTGACCAGACATCGGCGACCTTTCCCAGGGCGGGCTGGAAGACAACGCCGCCGGCCGACCCGGTGAGCGAGGTGAAAGAGAGAACGGTTGCACGTTGTTTCGATGGGATCACGCTATTCAGATAGGCCTGCTGCATCGGGGCGGCCACGGCTGCGATCAGAGCAGTTCCCGCCAGCAACGATACCGCCACCCAGAACCCGATCGGAATCTCTAGCAAAGACGCCAGGCCGACACCGACGAGGGCAGCTGCACCGAGCGCCACGGCGCCGATCAACACCATCGTCCTGCTCCGGAAGACCCTCCTGATCAGGTTCACCGACCAGCCCCCGACCATCTGAGCGGTGGCAAAGATCGCGGCGGCGATGCCTGCCAGATAGGTCGCGTTGGGGTCGCCGAAGAGCTCGAGCAAGTACGGCTGGAAGGCGTAGAAGACCCAGATGAAGACTCCTGCTGAAAACGGAGCCGCCAGCAGAAACATCCGCACCGGCGGATTGTTCAAGCCGTGCGTCACGGAGGCCTTGAGGATTGCCCGCGCCTGTTCGGTGACACTCCCCTCCGAACCGGGCTCATACCCGATGTCATGCATCCATTTCCACGCCGCTGCTACCACCACGAGAAGAAGCAGGGATCGCGCCGCGTACGGGATGCCCAACGAGACCGTGCCGAGGAACCCGCCACCGATCGTGCCGACCAGGGTGGCCACACCCATAGTCGCCTGGCCCTTGCCAAAAACGGTCTCGATGGCACCCTCGTAGCCAGTGGCCTCGAGAGCGTCGACCAACCAGGCCTCGGTGGCCCCGGAAAAGAAAGTGAAACCGAGCCCGATCAACGCCGAAACCAGGATCCACCAGAAAATGTTTGACTGAAAGTGCCAGAGGGCGAGGTAGGCAAGAGTCGTCACCAGAAGCGTTGCAGCACCGAGAATGAAAGAGGCCCTTCGCCCCCGAGCGTCGGCGATGACCCCGGTGGGGATCTCGAAGATGACCATCCCTGCGGTGAAGGCAGCATTAGCGACAAAGGCTCCGGTGAGCGTCAGCCCGGCGTCGAGCAAGAACAGTGTATTGATACCCCAAATCAACGACGCCGCCAGTGTTTGCAGCAAGGTCAGAGTCAGATAGGTCCTCTGGATGTCGTCTGGGGTCATCAGCCTCACGAAGCGGTTCGGGTCGGTTAGCGTAACCGGCGATGCCAACGCCATACGAGAAGCGAAAGAACGAGATCCCTTTCGCGTCGGCCGAGTACATCTCCTTCGCCTCCAGAAACTCATTCCTCGGCGTTCCATCCGTGGCTCCGGACAATCTGGGAGATGGCGATGTCGTCATCATGGGCGCCCCGTTCGATTGGGGCACCACCTACCGCCCCGGAGCCCGATTTGGCCCCCAGGCGATAAGGAACGCCGACTACGGCGCCATGGACGGGTATCGGCCCCACCTCACCACCGGCCTCGACCCCTTCGAGGTCCTCGGTGTTGTCGACATCGGTGACGTCTACGTGTTTCCCGGACAGCTGGAGAAGTCGATCAACCGGATCGCCGACTCCGTCGAGCATGTGACCCGCGCCGGCAAGGTGCCAATCGTCCTCGGAGGCGACCACTCAATCACCTTCGCCGATGCGCTGGGCGTCGCTCGGGTTCACGGTTTCGGTGAGGTCGGCCTCATCCACTTCGACGCTCACGCCGATACCGGCCACACCCAACACGGCTCACTCATCGGCCATGGGACGCCGATGCGTCGCCTCATCGAAACCGGCGCAGTGCCCGGCCACCGGTTTGTCCAGATCGGACTGCGCGGGTACTGGCCGGAGCCGGACGTCATGCAATGGATGTCGGAGCAGAAAATGCGCTGCTACATGATGCAGGACATCGGCAAGCGCGGACTCGACGCGGTGGTCGACGAAGCGGTGGAATACAGCCTTCAAGGTGGTGCCAAGGGGGTGTTCATCTCCGTCGATATCGACGTGGTCGACCCGGGACTGGCCCCGGGAACCGGGACGCCTGAGCCTGGCGGGCTCAACTCACGGGAGATCCTCGACACGATCCGAAGGATCTCGCGTGAGCTGGTCGTCCTCGGCGCCGACATCGTCGAGGTCTCCCCAGCCTATGACGGTCCCGGAGAGCAGACCGCCTACCTGGCCAACCGCATCGTCCTCGAAGTATTGAACGGCATGGCCGAGCGAAAGACCGGAACATGAGCGCGGCGAGCATCCTTTTCGAAACTGACCTGCCTGCGACGCCTGCTGTCGTGTTTACCCATTTCACCGATCCCACCTTGCTGACCCGGTGGTGGCCCTCGGGTGCTGAGACCGAGCTTGCTCCCGGTGGCCGGTATCACCTCTGGTGGGACGGGCCTGGATGGCATCTCCGGGGTGCCTACCTGGTGGTGGAGGCACCGACCACACTCAAGTTCACCTGGGAGTGGGACCACGAGGAGACTCCGCCGCGGCAGGTCGACATTGCGATCGAGCCAAGCGAGGACGGTTCCCATTTGATCATCCGTCACGAGTCCGGCTCCGAAGACGAGGGTGCGGGATATCTACAAGGATGGGAACATTTCACCGGACGACTCGGAGAGCTCCTCGAGCAGGAGGGCTGAGAGTTTGATCGAGGCTCTGACCTCCCCGATCAAGCAGATCCGCATCGGCATCGCGGCCTCGGCTTCGGGGCCTTTTCGTCATGTGGAGTATCCGATGGCCCGAAGCTTCGACTACATGGGCGATCCGGGGCTCCACGGGCCGGGCTCGGTTTCCTGGCGGGTGATTGGCGATGTCGCAACTTTCGTCGGAGGGATCAGGGGCTTACTCATCCAAGCCGCACACCCAGAGGTGGTTGCAGGAGTAGGGGACCACTCGCGATACCGCGACGACCCACTGGGGCGGCTGTCGCGCACCTCGGCGTATGTGACCGCCACGAGCTTCGGCGCCATGCCCGAGGTCGAGCAAGCGGTGGACATCGTGAAGCGAATCCACAAGCGGGTCAAGGGTGTCTCCGAAAGGGGGATCCCCTACGCTGCGACCGACCCCAACTTCTCGGCCTGGGTCCACAACGCTCTCACCGACTCATTTCTGGTTGCACATCAGGTCTACGGAGAACACACCCTGACGGAGGCCGAGTGTGACCTATTTGTCCAAGAGCAGACCCGGGTCGGCGCCCTCCTCGACTCTGACCCGATGCCCACATCCGCGCCCGAACTGCATAAGTGGATCGCCGAACAGCCGGACCTCGCCCCGTCATCGGCGATGCGAGACGCAGTGGACTTCCTCAAAGACCCACCGCTGGATCGGACGATCAAACCTGCTTACCACGTGCTCCGCAACGCAGCCGCCGCCACATTGCCGATCCGCTTGCGGACCATCCTGGGCTTGACCCCGCCTCCGTTTTCGATTCCGGCAGGCAAGGCAGCCGTCAACGCACTGCGCTGGGCGCTCAGCTATTCCCCCTCATGGGAAGTAGCGTTGATCCGATCCGGAGCGCCGGTTCCTCCAGGGCGGTTCCGCCAGCCTCTGCCCATAGCGATCCCCGGATAGACCAATTACACGGCGGCAGCCCCGGTCCGGCTTACTCTCCTGCCGATGCCCTTTCTCGTCGATCTCTTTCTGATCTTCGTCCTCCGCTTGCTCGACGTCGGCATGGCGACCGTTCGCATCGTTCTCCTCGGGAAGGGCCGCAAAGGCACTGCAACGATCCTCGGCTTTGTCGAAGCGTTGATCTGGGTGATTGCGGTGATCAGGGTCCTCGAGGGGCTGGACGACCCGCTCCGCATGATCGCCTTCGCAGCCGGATTCGCCGCCGGGACCTACCTCGGCGCGATGGTCGAGGAGTGGATGGCGTTGGGCCAGGCGATGGTCCGGATTGTCGCCCCTGTCGCCACCGATGCAGTGGCTCCGCTGTTGCGCGAGAAGGGATACAGGGCAACCGTCATCAACGGCAGCGGTTTGGAGGGTGATGTCCGGATCACATTCTGCGTGGTGCCGAGGAAAGAAGTGGTTGCCGTCACCCGCCTGATCTCCCTGATCAATCCAGAAGCATTTGTGACCGTGGATACGACGACTTCTATCGACTTGTTCCACCGCCAGGAGCGAACGGTTCGGCGCTAGCCAAGTTCCCAGACGATCAAAGTGGCCCAGCCGTCATCGGCTTCGTCTTCGATGTAGTTCTCGAGAAGGCCCCTCACTTCAAAGCCGTTGTCGAGCTGGAACGACAGCGTCGGATCTCGGATCTCCCCCCGGACAACGGCGTCGACATACTCTCCGATCGTCATCTCCGACTTGTAGGCGAAGAAACCGGGCAAGGAGCCACCTGCGATGATGCCGCGCTTGCCGTGTCTCCTGACCAGATCCTTGCGCGCCTCGTAGAGCATCCCCCCGATGCCTCGTCCTCTGTAGTCGGGCAACACCGTGATGTCAGTCCCGTAATACCACTCGCCTCGAGGGTCGTGGTTACCACATTGATGCTCACCGGTGATTTCGGCGATGGTGTGCTGGGGATTGGAGAAGTCGAAGTCGAGGAAGATTCCCGCCCCCATCCCGACGGGCGTGTCGCCTTCCATTGCCACAAAGTAACCTTCGGGGAAGACGCGGGCGTATTCTCGGATGTCGTCCTCCCCGAGCAGATCATCGGGATTCGCCATCGGAAAGCAGGCGAGCTCGATCGCAGCGAGGGCAGGCGCCATCGATTCGACGAGATTGACGAGCTGTATCTCCTTGGTCCTCTCACGCAAAGCTGAAGTGCTCCCAAGGGTATGCCCCGGGTCGGCCCCAGACCGCCTCCATCGCACCTCGGGTTGGCCGCATCACGACGGCCCCGCAGGTCGCTACCTCATGGGGGCTCGAGGCTGACCGGTTGATGTCAGTATCGGCGAAAAAGGCTTCGAGGTCGGAAGCCAGAGCCGAGCCCTGATCGAGCCTGCGGTCGGAATTCGCCTCGTTGAGCGGGTTGCGCAGGCCTTCTTCGGCTTTGGTTTCCCCGGCGAGGCAGTGATTGGTGTGGACAAACGAACCGGATTCGACCCTGGTCACCCGGCTGCTCCCCGGCATTGCTTCGATGTTGCAGCCAATGCCGTCCGGACCCATGATCATGAAGTTGTGGCCTCCGGCAAGCTCGGCGTCGGCCACCACCTTCACCGCGTCGTCGAGCTCGGTGGTCTCGAGGACCTTACGGACCACAAACGGCCAGGTGACACCGGGCCTCCCGATCGAAGTCAGATTGTTGATTCCGATCGCAATCCCGGCTTCGTTCATCCCGATCTGGCCGAGACAGCCTGCAGTCGTCTGCACAAGGGCTCGGGGCCGGTCATCGGGTCGAATGTCGAATAGATAGACGTACTTGCCCGCTGAGGCGTGCATGTCCCAGGTCTGAGCGACGAGGCCGTTCCCAGCGTCGATTACCCCGGTGCAGTCGTCTTCTTCGATACCCGGTTCTCCGGCGGCGCGCACCAGGTCGATCAAGTCGGTGAAGCCGCCGACCACCACCGCTTCGGCAGGAGTGATCCCGGCACTGGCGGCCATCGACAGCATCTCCTCGTAGAGAGGCTCTGAGAACCTGGCGTGATGCTCGAGTGTGTCCGCGGCCATAGCCAGGATCCTCCCTACATCTTCGGAGCGGCCCGCCCAGTAGGGGTCTCCGGCGAGGTCGAGCCGGTCGGACAGGTATGCCCTTATCGGTTCGCCGAGCCGGAGCCCATGGGTGGCCCCGATCTCCTCCGCGGAGCCAGCAAGGGCAAGGTTTCGAAGCGGTCCTCCGTACATGCCGCAACGTTACCGGGAACCGGGAGAAGTGACTGTCCGTCCAAGCCTCAACCCGGCGCAAGCCGGCGAAACGAGAGAAGGAGATGGAAGTGAGACGAGCGATTGTCTTGATGGGGGTACTGGGATTCTTGCTGGCCGCATGCGGAGGTGGTGACGCGGCGGAGACCTTTCTGGAGGTTGGAAATGAGCCCGACGGCGGCCAAGCGCCGGCCCGATACGACAGTGAGGGCGAGGCGGTCGATCCGATGGATTCCGACGAGGCAAACAACGTCTCGGGTGAGAAGCTGGCGCTCGACATCGCGGTCACCGACCGCAAGGTGATTCGCAACGTCTCCCTGCAACTCGCGGCCGACGACACGAGAGCGGCATATGAAGCAATCGTCGCGATAGCCGAGCAGAACGGGGGGTTCGTCGCGGCGGCCGAGGTGAGCCCGACCGGAGAAGGGGAACAACCCTTCGTCAGGATCACGGTACGCGTGCCATCGTCGAAACTGAGTGACGCCCTCGACGGATTCAGGGGCAGCGCTGCAGAGGTCCTCTCCGAATCCCAGGGGACAGACGATGTGACCGAGAGCTTCATCGACCTCGAAGCCCAACTGACCAACCTGACCGCCCTGGAGACCGAGTTGCGCGCGCTCCTCGAAGAGGTGCGGGAGCAACCGGATGCCGACCCTGACAAGTTGCTCAGGGTATTCACCGAGATCTCCAACACCAGGTCGCAGATCGAACAGATCCAGGGCCAGCTCAACTACCTCGATGACGCCGTGGCCCTGGCGACGGTCACCATGAGCATCGCGCCCACCCCTGCCGCGGTGCCGATCGTCGAGGAGAACTGGGCTCCGATCAACACCGTCCGCGACGCCAGCAGGGATCTCGTCTCCGGCTTGCAGGGCCTTCTCGACACGGCGATCACGTTTGTGATCGCGGTCCTCCCCATGCTCCTCATCACGGTTGGAGTGCCGGCAGTCGCCGTGTATGGCGTCTATCGGATGTGGAGGTCGCGGCGCAGCGTTGTGCCGGCCTCCGGGCCATCCGCCCCTCTGGCTAACAACTAATAGCAGGCAGGCGGGGCGGGGGGAGTCACCGCCCCGCCCGACCCCAGCTAATTGCGGGCTTGCTGGTAGAAGTCGTTGAAGTTGATCTCGAAATCGCCGGTGTCGGTGATGATCTCCAACTTCTCCCGAAGTTCTTCCGATGGGTAGATCGTCTCGTCGGAGAGGACTTCTTCGTCGATGAACTCTTCGGCTGCAGCGTTGGGGCTGGCGTAGTAATTCCAGTTGGTCAACGCGGCACCGTTCTCTGCGTCGAGCAGGAAGTTGATGAACGTTTGCGCGGTGCAAGGGCTATCGGCCACGGCGGGGATCGCCATATTGTCGATCCAGACCGTCCCGCCCTCTTCGGGGACGACGTATACCCAGTTGTCCAGGTCATCGGTGGCCGCGAAGGCACTGAAGAACCCGCCCGAATAGCCATGTCCAACTGCCGTCTCACCGTTTACCAGGTTGGCTGCGTACTGATCGGAGTCGAAGGCGGTGATGTTCGCCTTGGCTTCGGCGATGACGTCGGCTGCTTCCTGCAACTCCGCCTCATTTGTCGTGTTGAGTGAGTAACCGAGATACTTGAGGGCGGCACCCAGTGTCTCTCTAGGGTCGTTCAAGAGCGAAACTCCACCTGCATAGTTGTCGGTGAGGCTCGTGTCGAAGACAAGAGCCCAGCTCGGCTCGAAGTCTTCGCCAACGATGGACAGGTTGACACCAAGCCCGGTGGTGCCCCATTGGTACGCCACTGAGTATTCGCCGGTCGAGTCGTAAGGCGGGTTGACGAAATCGGGGTCGAGATTGCTCAGGTTCGGCAACGCATCCTTGTCCAATGAGCGCAGAAGTCCCTCCTCGATCATGATCCCGACCATGTAGTCGGAAGGCACGATCAGGTCGTAAACGGCACCGGCTTGAAGCTGGGCGAGCATGGCCTCGTTGGAGTCGTAGAAGTCTTCGACGACGTCAACTTCGTACTGTTCTTCGAATGCCGCGATCAGGTCGGGGTCGATGTATTCGGACCAGTTGTAAAAGCTGAGGTCACCGTCGACCTCGTCAACCGCACACGCTGTTGTCGGGCCGTCGTCGGGCGTGTCCGCCGCTGTGGTCGTCGACTCCTGGTCGGAGTCGCCACATGCAGCCAGCACCATCGCCAATACGGCGAGCAGCGATAGAGCTCTTGTCATTCTCTTCATGTTTCCTCCTGGGTGAAGATCAACTCTTCAAAGCGACCCAGAGCAGATTATCCGGTCTTGGTGACTTGGGAGGGCCCCGGCACGAAATCACTGAGATCGTCTTCTTCCTCGATCGGGCGCGACCTGGTCCGCTGTAGCCCGAGCGAGAAGGCGACCAGAAGCATCGATGCGAGAAGCATCACAGTGCTCACCGCATTGATCAGCGGCGTGACCCCGCGACGCACGAGTCCGAACACGTATACCGGGAGGGTCGTCGAGCCCTGCCCGGAAACGAATTGAGTTACCACCACATCGTCGAGCGAAAGTGTTAGCGCGAGGAGCGCTCCTCCGGCTACCCCGGGGGCGATCAGCGGCAAAGTCACCCGACGGAAGGTAGCCCAGCGCGAGGCGTACAAGTCGGACGCCGCTTCCTCGAGTGAGTGATCGAATTGGGCCAATCTGGCCCGGACCACGATGGCGACGAAGGAGATGTTGAAAGCGATATGAGCGAGCGTGATCGTGCCCAAGCCTGTCCGCAACGTCACACCGATTACATTCTCGATCACGCCGATCGCCTGGAAGAAGAAGATGAGGAGCATGACTCCCATGGTCACGTCGGGGATGATGATCGGCATGTAGGCGATCCCGTCGAGGGCGCCACGACCACGGAAGCGGTACCGCTCCAGGGCGATGGCCAGCATGGTGCCCACGATGGTGGCGACGATCGTCGACACGAAAGCGACAATCAGCGAGTTCCGGAGCGCACCGAGTATTCGATCGTCCTCGAGCATTGCCCGGTACCACCGGAGTGACGGTTCGGTCCAGATCGACACGTTGGAGTTGTCGTTGAAGCTAAAAACAATCAGCAACGCAATTGGCGCGTAGAAGAAGGCGTACACCACCCACGCATTGACCGCGAGCAGTCGATCCACCGGGCCGCCCCGACGTTTCTCGCTCATGCGTTCCTCGCCCCGGAGCGGAAATAGATGAGAGTGGCAATGAGCATCAACGCCATCAGAGCGATGGACAGTGCAGAGCCGAATGGCCAGTTTCTCGCGGTGAGGAACTGGCCGACGATGAAATCACCCATGAGGGTGGTCCTCGCCCCACCGAGAATTGCGGGGGTGACATAGGCACCCAGCGAGGGGATGAACACCAGGATCGAGCCCGCCACCACCCCCGGCATCGAGAGCGGCAAGGTGACCTTGCGAAACGCCTCCCAGCCCGAGGCGTAGAGATCCCGAGCCGCGTCGACCAGGTTCCAGTCGAGCCTTTCGATCGCGGCGTACAAGGGCAATACCATGAAAGGCATGAACCCGTAGACCATCCCGATGAGGACTGCCGTGTTTGTGAAGAGCAGGCGGATCGGCTCGCCTCCAAATGCCTGGCTTATCTGGCTGACGATGCCGTCGGAGCCGAGGATGAAGCGCCAGGCGTAAGTCCTCACCAGGAAGTTGGACCAGAACGGGATCATCACCAGAACCAGGAGGACGTTGCGGAGCGTGGGGCCTCTGGTAGCGATGAAGTAGGCAAAGGGGTAGCAGACGACGAGGCAGATCACCGTCGTCGACAGCGCCAGCACCAGCGAACGGAGGAAGATCCGCCCGACCTCGGCGGAGAACAAGCGAACATAGGCGTCGAAGTTCCAGTCTTCGAGGACAGTCAGACCGGTCGGGGACCTGCTGGCGAACGAATACACCAGCACCAGCAACAATGGGACCACGAAGAAGACGACCAGATAGAGGTAGGCCGGCAAAGCGATCCGGAATCCTCTCCGCCCTTTTGCTCTCTCGGCGGCGGCCTCCAGCTCAGGAGTGAGCTGTTGGGTCATCAGCCGGTGACCAGCGTGGCCGCATCGGGGTGCCAGACTACATACGCCTCTTCACCGATCTCGTATCGCTCTACGGAAGGGCGATTCTCCTCTTTGACATCGATGGTGATACCCACCCCGGCGTCGACTCCGTAGAAATAGACATCCCCGTGGTACATCCGGCGGGTGACTTTCACCTTGATCTTGTGGAACCCGTCAGGTATCGCCTCGTCGAGATCGTATAGGGATAGCCGCTCGGGTCGTATCGCCAGCGTTGGCGCCGCCTCCCCGATACCTTCCGTGGAGATGGGGAATTCCTGGCCGTTCGACAACCTGATTCGACCCTTTTCGGCCACGGAGACGGGTATCAGGTTGATTTCCCCGATGAAGTCGGCGACGAAGCGTGAAGCGGGCCGTTCGTAGATCTCCTCCGAAGGCCCGATCTGGAGCAGAGCCCCCTCGTTCATGACCCCGATCCGATCGGACATGGTCAGAGCTTCTTCCTGGTCATGGGTCACGTAGATGAATGTGATCCCGACCCGGGTTTGCAGTTCCTTCAACTCCACCTGCATCGCCTGGCGCAGTTTGAGGTCAAGCGCACCAAGGGGCTCATCGAGGAGCAACACCTCCGGCTCGTTCACCAACGCACGGGCCAGGGCGACACGCTGTTGCATTCCGCCTGAGAGCTGTTTCGGCTTGGCATCGGCGCGCTTGCCCAGCTGCACCTGGTCGAGAACCCGCTTCACCTTCCCTGCGATCTCGTTCTTCGGGACCTTTTTCATTTCCAGGCCGAATGCGACGTTCTCGGCCACGGTCATGTGGGGGAACAGGGCGTAGGACTGGAAAACCGTGTTAACCGGTCGCTCGTTGGGCGGACGCAGTCCCATCTCTTCGCCGTGGATCCGGAGCGAGCCCGAGGTGGGATACTCGAATCCGGCAATCATCCGCAGGGTGGTGGTCTTGCCACACCCCGAAGGGCCGAGCAGGGAAAAGAACTCCCCGTCCTCGACAACGAGGTCGATACCGTCGACAGCAATATCGTCGCCGAACTTCTTCGATATTCCGACCAATTCAACCGCCGGTGGGGGCATTGCTTTCCTCCTGAGCAAAGACTGGCGTCTGCCGGACCCGCCGCAAAGTCACCAGCCTGAGCGGCGAGCATACCGGCACAAACCGGTGTGGGCGGCACGAAACGGCCTCGATCGCTGCACAAAACGGCCCCGATCACAGCTACGCTCGGGGCCATGTCTGCTTACTGGCACCCCTTTGCCGAGATGTCCAAGGTCAAGGACAGCCCATTCATCGTCGACCGCGGCGAAGGCATCTACGTCTTCGACGAAGACGGCAATCGCTACCTCGACGCCGCCGCCTCACTCTGGTACATGAACGTCGGTTACGGCCGGGACGAAATCGTCGACGCCATGGCGGCGCAGGCGAGGAAGCTCCCCGCCTTTCACCCCTTCATCGACTACGCGACCCGTCCCCCCATCGAGCTTGCCGAGCGGATTGCAGCCGTTTCCCCGGATCCGGCCTCGAAGGTCTTCTTCGGCTCAGGTGGTTCCGACGCGGTGGACACCGCAGCCAAGCTGGCGCGACGCTACTTCTCGGCTGTTGGAGAACCCGAGCGAACCGTGTTCATCGCCCGGGAGTGGGCCTATCACGGGATGCACACCTACGGCACGTCGCTCGGGGGCATGGAACCGAATCGGCTCGGCTACGGCGGCGAATTCGTCACCGATGTCGTCATGGTCTCCCACGACGACGCAGACGCGGTGGACAAGGCCATCGAACATGTCGGTGCCGACCGCATCGCCGGCATCTTCGTCGAAGCGGTAATCGGGGCTGGCGGAATCCGACCGGTGCCGGGTGACTACCTCCGACAGGTGCGCGAGTCGATTCGAAGCGCTGGCGGCCTCTACATCTCCGACGAAGTCATCACCGGATTCGGCCGCGTCGGTGACTGGTTTGCGGCGAACCTGTTCGACCTCGAACCCGATCTGATCACGTTCGCCAAGGGGGTTACCTGCGGTTACGCGCCGCTCGGCGGTGTCATCGCCAGCCCGAGGATTGCCGAGCCCTTCTTCAGCGAGCCCGGGCTGATCTTCCGGCACGGTTACACCTATTCGGGCCACGCAGTTGCATGTGTCGCAGGACTCACGGTGATGGAGATCATCGAACGCGAAGGACTGCTTGCGAGAGCAGCTGCCCTCGAAACTGAGATCTATGACGCACTCCTCCCACTCGAAGAACTCGACGTTGTCGATCATGTCCGCCGCGGCGTTGGTGCCCTGGCTGCGATCCAGCTCAAGGTGGGCGAAGACGACACCTTGCCGGCGCGGGCAGCGGTAGCCTGCCGGGAGGCCGGTGTGCTCAGCCGGGCCGTCGGCGGTGGAGGGCTTCAGGTGTCACCCCCGTTGATCATGACCCCGGATGAAGTCGCCGAGATGGCCGCCCTGTTCGCGAAGGGCCTCAAGACTCTGTGATCCAGCGGCCTTTCTGGATCGACGACCATCCGCGTCCCGCTGACCTCGGCACATGTCCCATTCCATCGGAAGTCGACTATCTGGTGGTCGGTTCCGGGCTCACCGGG
>JBHJOQ010000052.1:0-31957 GCA_050329555.1 Acidimicrobiia bacterium
CGCTGATCCAGGGCAAGCCGAAGACCAACAATGCCCTGGTCGAGTACGCAGGGGTTGGGCCCGGCGACCGGGTCCTCGACATCGGTTGCGGTCCGGGTGCAGCTCTGGAAGGCGCGGTAGCCGCAAGGGCTGACGAGGTCTCGGGAGTCGATCCCAGCCCGGCGATGGTGAAACGTGCCGCGAAGCGGGTGCCCAGCGCGACGGTGCGGGAAGCCTCGGCCGAGTCGCTCCCCTTCGACGACGATGCTTTCACCGCGGTGTGGACTATCTCAACGTTCCACCACTGGGCTGACCGCAGCGGAGGGCTAGCGGAGATGATCCGTGTCCTCGAGCGCGGCGGCGCCTTCTACGTCGTCGAACGCGAGTTGAAGCCGGGAGGCAGCGGCCACGGCCTGACCCGCAAAGAGGGCCAGCAGGTGGCATCCCGGATCACCGAGGACCACGAAGTCCCCGCCAGGGTCGACACCCTCAAAGCAGGAAGACGGACCTACCTGGTTATCACCGGCTCCCGTTAGCCCGGAATTTCAAACCGGCAGGCGGGACCTGGTGCGTTCGCAAGCGACCTGTCCAAAGTAGCCAACGGTGCGTCGAGAAACTCTGCCAACGCCACGTACCAGGCGTCGTACAGAGTGACGGTCTCACGCAAACCCCAAATCCGCTCGGCAAATGGCTCAAATGCGTAGAGAGCGATTCGCGTGCTCAGAGTATCCTGCAGCGCTTGTCGCGAAAGGTCAGCCGACAAGTCACCCGAGCGCTCGGCCCGACGATAAGCGTTGGCGCACTCAGCGTGTATCAGATGGGGGGCGGCAAGACCCGACGAAGCCAGGAGCTTCTCGGCCCATCGACCCTCGGGTCCAGCATCGACGACTGCGGCGACAATCAAGGATGCATCGACAACACGGGTCACCGACGACCTTCGTGGATGTACTCGAGAATCTTGTCTGCGGACAAATATTTCGGATTCTTGGTCTTGCGCCTCCTGATCTGCGCGAGCAACGTTTCGATGTCGGGCTTCTCACTCAGCGCGACCAATTCCCCGTGGAGATACTCCTGAAGCGACCGACCACTGCGCGCGGCGCGAGCGGCGAGTTCGTCTCTGACCTCCTGGGGAACGTTTCGGATGGTTATGGAGGGCATGCATGCATTATGCATGCAGTGCTGTCCATCCGCAAGTAGTTAATCCACACACCCGTCTGCGTGGAGGTATTGCCGACACTCGTCGTCGGTGAGCGAGCGAGTAAGTGCGGCGCGGGCTTGGGCAACGACCTCCAAGGTGTCAACCGGCGTGAACCTGATGTTTCCAAGAGCGTCTTCGTATGCGAGTTGTGACCCATCCCAGGTGAACCGGGCCGCACCATTAAAACCCACCATCTCCGGCTCTCGGATCTGGAAGAGCATCTCGGCAGTCTCCGTGTCCCACACTCGATAGACCCCATCGTGTCCGGAACTCGCCGCGATTCCATCGCTGGTCACTCTGACCTGTGGGGCGTTTCCCTTGTGAGCCTCGATATTGAGAACGACCGCCTCCATCTTGGGAGCACCGTCGAAGACCGAGGCCATGTCGATCACCACAACTTCTGACCCGTTGATTCCGAGACCCAAGTAGCGACCTTGGGGGTCAAGATCGAGTGTCAGGAGTCCGTCGACTCCCAACTCCTCGGCAGAGTACGAACTGATCAGACGATGATCCGACAACGAGTAGAATTCGATGTTCGCTTGTGCCACGTTCACGACCACATACTCATGCCCGTCGAATGCTCCCTCCGGCGAGAACACCGCCCTGAAGATCCAACGTGCCTCGAGGTCGATAAGCATCTCATTGCTCGAGATGTCGAGAACCTGGCTGGGTACATCGGTGCCCTCGACGCTGGGACAAAGCTGCATCGAGTCGACCACAACGACACTCCCACGTGGTGAAATCGCCTTGGGGGTCATACAGTGGGGAAACTCCGCGGTCACCTCACCCGTCTTTGCATCGACCAGAGCACCTCTAGATTCTTTGCCCTGACCGATCCATCCCGCCACTGTCGTCAGCCGGTCATTCGGTCTAAAGGCGTATTCGTCGGGCAGGGGCAGATCGGCCTCGATCGAACCGGTGGCCAGGTCGATCGATCGTACGCCGAACCCAGCGACCCCGGCGATCATGCCGTCGGGGTCGGACCCGAAGAAGAACTGACCGACCTCGCCTCCAACGGCGATGGCCCGGTCACCCACTGCCCCGGTCTCGCTGATATCCCACTCGAGGGCCGACCCGTCGAGCGACGCCGACACCAACCTATCCAGGGTGGGATGGAATGCGGTTGCCCACACCGATGACTTGTGTCCGGTAAGAACCAGAGGAGCCCTGCCTTCCGACTCGTCCAAGATGGTGAAGATGGTGATATCCGCATCGTTCCCACTGACCGCCAGCCGAGCGCTATCCGAGCTCCACGTCAAGGTCTGAGGGCTGCCGTGCTGCAGGTCGAGCAACTTCTCTCTAGTCGTGACGTCCCAGATCTGAATACCATCGGGTCCGATGGCGACCTTCTTCCCGTCCGGGCTCACCGCCATCGAATATAAACGCGGTTCGATGTCCAGTTGGATTGTCCATTCCTCTGCGAGGGTGTTGAGGTCGATAGCCGCAAGCCGCCCGGGTATGTCCGGCTCTGCGACGTAACCCACCACAAGCGTGTCTGTACCAGGAATGAACTCCAAACCCGCCACGGGGGGCGTGTCTTGCCCCACGATGTGGACGACTTCCCCGGTCACTGCGTTCCACACGTAACCCAAAAACTCGCCAGATAGGCTCTCCACTTGTGCAGACACGTAGCCGCCCGAGCTGAAATTGGGTCGCCGGTACGAACCTCGTTCGCCGATAAGCCTCCCCACAACTTTAAGGGTAAGCGGATCGTGAAAACTCACGGCCACCATTTGGTCTCCATCGATAGGTTCGGCATCAACCGGCCCGTAACTTCCGACCGAGTCCGGATCCACCCAGGTGGCCAAAAGGTCTCCGGACGGGGAGTAGGCGAGTGCAGTGATCTCACCCTGGGGCAGCGATGGTTCGATGGACAAGTCCCAACGCACAACGGGGTCACTGCTCTGACGGTTCCAGAGTTGGACTATCCCGGGCACTTCGTCGTCGGTGGCAATAACGCTCCCGTCGGGGCTGTAGGCGAGAGCCCGGGCTCCGCCGAGAATTCTCGTCACCACCCGCAGCTTGCGGAGTGTGTCCCGTAGAGCGGAAGCCGCTTCGGGAACCGGCGGCAGCCCAATCTGGTCCGTCACATCGATCGCCTCGAGAGCGAGCAGGACAGCGAGCTCCGGATCTTCCTCCACGGCGAGCATCGCCGCCGAAGACAAATCTCTTGCCGTGGCCATGGCGGCCGTGACCCGTGCCTCCTCGGCCCGATCGAGAGCTATCGCGCCCAGAACTCCTGCCACGACCAGTCCCCCCGCCAGGGTACCGATAACCGCCTTGCGTCGACGGGCCGCCTTCTCTTCCAACGCCTGGTGTTCTGCTTGGTCTCTCCTCTCCTGTTCGATGCTGACTTCGATGAAGGTCATCTCGTCATCGGAAATAGCGAGATCGGTTCGCTCCTGCCAGATCAGGGCCTGCTCGAGACGGCTCCCCCGAAGCAGGTAACTTTGGTCTTTCCCCGACTCCTCCCAATCCCGGGCTGTGATCTGGATCCGTCGGTGGATGAGAAGGTCTTCTCGCCGCTCGTCGATCCAGGTGCGGAGCCGGGTCCATTCCCGGATCAGCGCTTCGTGGGCAACTTCGACCGTGGGGGTCCGAGTCGCGGCATCCCGGTCGAATGAAAGGAGCCGGAACGCACCGAACTGCTGGATGACATCGTCGAGAATCGTCTGGTTGATGCTCAAACCTTTGAGCTCGGTCTGTCGGACCCGACGCCTGGTGTCGTCGGCGAGTTCATCGACGTTGACCAGACGGAGAAACAAATTTCGGGCGGCAGTACGTCCCTCATCGGAGAGGTCGCCATAGATCTCGTCGGCACGATTGGCGAGGGCGCCGGCCACCCCTCCCGATTCCTCATATGCTGCCAGGGTCATGGTGTTGTTGACCCGCTGGTTGAACAGCTCGGTCAACGCATACTGCATCAAGGGGAGTCCCCCGGGCTCATCCCGCACGTCGTCGATGATCCTGGTGACCAACCCCGGCTGGAGGTCGACACCCACACCCCGGGCCGGTTGGGCGATGGCGCGGGTCAATCCTTCTTCGGTCGGCGGGCTGATCGGCACCAAACCTGCGCTCATGGCCTCCGCGAACTCGGGGTACTGGAGCGGCTGGTCGAAGAAGTCGGCCCTGAGCGTCACGACCACCCGAATCCGGCTCCGTTCGTCGCTGGCGACAGCCGTCAACGAGTCGAGAAACAGCCGGCGGTTTGTTTCCGACGTGACCAGTGAGAAGAGCTCTTCGAACTGGTCGACGACCAGTACCAGTTGGTCCTCATCGTTGCCGACGATCAGCTTCGCGGCTCGAGCCAACCCCCGGCGGTCAGCCGTCAAATCGTCGAAGAGCCCGGAGGGACGCTCGGTTGCCACCCGGATCAGGGCAGCTTCCAGCTCCTCGAACGGATGCGTGCCCGGGAACATCTCCGCGATCAGCCACCTGGTCGAGCCTTCGATCGCTCCCGTCCGAAGCGCCGGAAGTAGCCCGGCCCGAACCAGAGAAGACTTACCGGAACCGGATGGACCGACCACGGCGACAAGACGCGACGATGCCAACGCCTCGACTAGCTCCTCGACCAGTGCATCGCGTCCGTGGAAGTCGTCTGCTTCCGACTCCTTGAAGGCCCGCAATCCCTTGTACGGGTTGCGACGAGAGCCGGTGGGCACTTCCTGTCCCGACGCTACAACATCCGCCCCGGTGGCCTGGCGAAGAGCACGCCTCAACTCTTCTGGTTTTTGGAACCGGCTGGCGGGATCGTCATGGAAAGCCCTCGAGAAGAGATAATCGAGCTCTGCGAGATCAGGTCGGAGCTCACTCAGTCTTGTGCCCGGTCCGGCCTCGGATGCCGTCAAGAGAGATAGGGCGAGTTCGGCGAGGGACGCCACATCATCGGCTGGCGAAGGCACGTGATCCGAGCCCGGGACGAGGGCATTGAGGCCAACATCGGAGAGATACGCGTTCGAGTCATCGTCGAGCAGGATGCTCCCGGTGCCGAGCGAGCCATGAACAAAGCCGTTGCGATGCAGGTAAGACAGCGCCGAACTGATCTGATCGACGATTCGGACAACCGAGGAGAGATTCCACGGCTGGTCCGCCAACACCTCCCGCAGGACACCGCCGCGGGGCAGAGCCGTTACCAGGTACGCCCCGTCCGGGTCGCGCCAGAAATCGTAGATCGGGATCAGGTGCGGGTGCTCCAGCTCCGAAGCTGAACGCATCTCAGACTCGAACCGACGGACGAAGTTCGGATTTGTCGTAATTGTCTCGTCCAGCTTCAGGACCGCAACCTCGCGTCCAACCGAGCCTTGGAAGGCCCGAAAGAGTGCTCCAAACTTGGTTTCCCTCGCCTTGTCCCGAAGCTCGTAACCACGGGCCGCCCGGTCGACCGGTGATGACCCTGTGGCCGTGTAATCCAGGGCGGGATCCTGGGTCAGGATCTGCTCCTCGAGTGCCTGAAGCTCCGTAGACGGTTCGATGCCCAACTCCTCGCCCAGGATCCCTCGCAGCTCTCGATACGAACGTAGGGCGTCAGCCTGGCGGCCCGCCCGATACAGCGACAGCATCAGGAATCCCCACAGTCTCTCCCGGAAGGGGTGCTCGGTGGTGAGTGCCTCCAGTTCCTGTATCACCGCCGAATGGTTACCGACCGCAATGTCAGCCTCGACGCGTATTTCGATTGTCGAGAGCCGCAACTCCTCGAGCCGCATCGCCTCGGTAATCAGCGCGGGTTCGCTTCCCAGATCTCCAAAGGCAGGCCCGTGCCACAGCGCCAGTGCTTCGGCCGCGAACTCGAGGGCGGTAGCCGGCGAGGTGGTAAGGGCCCTACGTGCTCGGCCAATGAGCGATTCGAATCGGGTCGAGTCGAGACCGTCCTCATCGACGTGCACCACATAGCCGGTGCCTTCACGGTCGATCCCGCCCCCGAGCTCCTTGCGGAGGTTGGAGACATATGAGTGCAGAGTCTGCTTCGCGCTTTCCGGCTCGTGACCCGCCCAGACCGATTCGATCAACTTGGCCTGGGATGTGACCTCATTCGGGTTGGAGAGCAGCACCGCCAACACCATTTGCTGGCGCCTTCCGCCTAGCTTTCTCGGTTCACCCCGAACACTTGCGGACAGGGGTCCGAGGACCCGGTACTCCACGCCAGTGATTGTTGCACGATCGGTCAGGTCATTCATCCGAATATCAAGCTATGAGTCGGCCCTTGAGAAATCCTTGGAAGGCTCCAAGGATCCCCCAACCGGTTCACCAGATTCCCCAAAGGGCGAAGTCATACGTTGGCGACGTCTTCGAATGCACGGAGACCATGAGCACCAAGGAGGACTCGTGAACCCTTACCAACCAACAATCAACAATCACACGGTTCAGCAACGAATCGAGGACAGAAGGGCCGCGGCCGCTGCGTACCGGCTCGCCGCAATAGCGAACCCGAGCTCAGGCCCGGGGCCCCTGACCAGATGGCGTTGCGCAGTCGGCAACCGGCTCAAGGAGATCGGTGAGAACCTGATCGCACCCAAGAGCCCGCAACTGCCGACTGTCTAAGAACCCGCAAGACCCCGGCCCACCACACGGGGACGCAGGAGGATCCGCTTCGGGCCAACCGGAGCGGATCCCCTGGACAACCAGAGGAGAACAGAAATGAATCAGACAGTTAAGACACTTGCAGCCGCGATCCTGATAGCCGCAGTACCGAGTGCAGCGGCAGGAGCTGGAACCCCTTCATCGACGGCCTTCCAACCTATTCAGACCGTAGATGACAGCAGCCATTTCGAAGCCAAGCGTCACTGTTTCAACGAATGCCCCAAACCGAAGCTTTCCGGAAGCGGAGCATTCGTCGTTCGCTGATCGAATCACACTGAGCCGGTTTCTCCCCGGATGGTGTCCCGGGGAGAAACTCTTCAAACAAATTCTTTGGGAGTCGGCTCTTCTTCGCCGGTTTTTGTCACAGGCTGTCGGTACGTTGTCAGTATGGATTGGGAGAGGTTCAGTAACGATCAGGTCGAGGAGATCCTGGCGGTGGCGGAACGGAAGTTCGCTGAGGGCAGGGCACTTCAGATCTCCGCTTTGGAAGAGCTGGACCGTCGTCAGGTTTTCACCGCCGACGGCTGCCGCAACCTCTCCGAATGGACCTCCTCGCGGTTGGACCTCGGATTGGAAACCGCCCGGACACTTGTCCAGACCATGCGGCGGACTGATGACAAACCCTGGATCCGCCAGGCCTTAGCCGCCGGAGCAGTCTCGTTTGACCGTGCCGAAGCCCTCTCCCGGATCGACGACAACGTCGGAACACTGGATCATCTCGACATATCCGGTGTCCGCCGGGAGGCAGCGGACCGGGTCGAAATCAGTATCGAAGACGAAACCCGCACCGCCGAAGACCGGTACCTGGTCATGCAGCCATCACTGGACGAGTCGTGGTGGACGTTGCGGGGCGGGTTGGACGGAGTCACCGGAGCAGTCATCGACCAAGCCCTCACCCGCAAAGCCGACGAACTGCCCGAACTACCAGACGGGACCAGAGGTTCTGCAGCGTGGAGGCGGGCGACTGCTCTCTACCAACTCGCATCAGGCGGTTCCTCGCCACAAGCCCAAATCACAGTGTTCATCGACGCTGACAAAGCAACCCCCACCAACGGCAAAGCCGGCGTCAGACTCCTGGCAGGACCCCGGGTCGGAGCCCAAGCATTACAAGCAGTCCTCTGTGACTGTGTCACCGAAATCACCGTCAACGCCGAAGACGGCACCCCAATGATCTACGGGAGAACTCAGAGAATCACCCCGCCATCGTTACGCCGGGCCCAACTAGCCAAAACCGGAGGGCACTGTTCCATCGACGGGTGTGACTCCACCTACCGGGTCGAAATCCACCACAAAACCCCATGGTCCCAAGGCGGAAGAACCGATCCCAAAGACCTGACCGCTGTCTGCTGGTTCCACCATCAAATCGTCATCCACGAACAAGGATTCCAACTCTACCAACACCCCCAAACCGGCCGCCTCCGGTTGAGAAGGCCGCCAGATGACGACTCGGAAACGAGGTTTCAAGCCCCCCTTCCCGCCGACCAGAACCGGCGGTACTCCCCCGGTTCGGCTCCGCCTCCGGTGGGAGAGAAACAACTCGGACTCAAACCCCAGGGGTGAGCACCCCGACCACCCCGCCAACACCCACCACACCGAAAAGCTTCAGAAAACCACACCACAAGACGGACAGCCGTCCGAACACCGGCGTCCAGTCGGGCTAGAGCTTGAAGCGGTGCGGGAGCAGCTCGTCGAGGGTGTGCTCCCTGGTTTCTGAGCCTTCGCCGGCGGTGACCAGGATGGTCTCGACATCGAACTCGGACATGATCTGGCGACAGCGGCCACAGGGGTAAGCTCCTTCGACGTCGTTGGCGTCGATACAGGCAACTGCCACGGTTTCGATCTTGCGCACACCGGCAGCGGCGGCGGTGTTGATCGCAGTGGCCTCGGCGCAAGATGACGCCGGGTAGGAGGCGTTCTCGATGTTCGCTCCGGTGAAGACCCGCCCGTCTTCGGCTACAACCACGGCGCCAACCCGGAAGTTGGAATAGGGGACGTAGGCCAGATCAGCCGCCTCGCGGGCGGAGGACAACAACTCGTGGTCGGTCATGATTGCTCCAATAGCTCATCGACAAAACGGTTCGGGTCGAACACTTCCAGATCTTCCATTGCCTCGCCCAGCCCGACGAATTTGACCGGGACCCCCAATTCCTTCTCGACGGCGATGACGATACCGCCACGGGCGGTGCCGTCGAGTTTGGTGAGGACGACTCCGGTCAACGGCACCGAAGCCGCGAACTCCCGAACCTGAACCAATCCGTTCTGCCCTGCCGTCGCGTCGAGCACGAGGAGCACCTCTGCCACCTCTCCCCCGCCCGATGCGACCCGGTGGATCTTCTCCAGCTCGGCCATGAGATTCTTCTTGGCGTGGAGACGCCCGGCAGTATCGACCAAAACAACATCAGCGCCGGTGGCACGAGCCGCAGCCAGGGTGTCGAAGACGACCGAGCCGGGATCGGCGGCTTCGTTGCCACGAACCACTCTGACTCCGAGCCGGTCGCCCCAGGTGACGAGCTGGTCGGCGGCCGCAGCCCGGAAGGTGTCTCCTGCACCGATGACCACCGATCGCCCGTCCTGTTGGAACCGGTGCGCAAGCTTGGCGATTGTCGTCGTCTTACCGGCCCCGTTGACACCAACCACCAGGATCACCGCCGGGCTTCCCTTCAGACTCAGGGAACGGTCTGCCGTCTCGAACTGACTCTTCAACCCCGCACCGAGCAGTTCGATTGCGTCTTCGTATGTTTCTGGACCCTGTTTCCGCACTCTTTCGACGACGGCAGTCGTGGCGGCAACCCCGACGTCCGCTCCGAGGAGGACTTCTTCGATCGAGTCCCAGTCACCCTTCCCCATGCCACTCCCCCAGGCGCCGCGGAGCGCACCGCCAAGGCCACTGATCCGTGACTTCGGGCGGCGCGGAACCACCACGGTGTCGTCGGAATCGCCCCGCTGCCAGAAAAAGAACCCGGCGACGAGCACCACCAGGAGTACGGCACCGATGATCAGATAAATGGGGTCCATCTGGAACCGAGGCTAGGCGACCTGGGAGGCCTCTACCTCTGACATCACTTTGCGGACCACCTTCGATGACCCACCGGGCTCCATGGTGACGCCGTAGAGGACGTCTGCAGCCTCCATTGTCTGCTGCTGGTGGGTGATGATCACCAGCTGCGCCTGCAAGCGGAACTCATCGACGATCTTGAGGAATCGTCGCAGGTTGGAATCGTCCAGTGCTGCCTCGACCTCGTCGAGGATATAAAACGGGCTGGGCCTGGCCTCGAAGACTGCGAACAGGAAAGCAAGTGCCGCAAGGCTCTTCTCCCCACCGGAGAGCAGGCTGAGATGCGACACCTTCTTCCCGAGGGGCTGGGCCTGGATCTCG
Source organism: Acidimicrobiia bacterium (assembly GCA_050329555.1). Taxonomy (GTDB): domain Bacteria; phylum Actinomycetota; class Acidimicrobiia; order Spongiisociales; family ZC4RG35; genus MA-ANB-1. Next base: position 10,131 of record JBHJOQ010000052.1, read on the forward strand.
AGACCCGACTTCGGGTTGTCTTCTTCGACGAGCCTGATCCGCCCTCTTCCTCCGGGGAAGAGGATCGAGAAGTACTTCTGGAATGCTCCCGCCACTTCGGTGAAGGCTGAGTTGAATCTGGACTCGATTTCTTCGTCCAGGGAGCTGATGACCTTGCGCAGCTCGGAGCGGGACGACTCCACGTCGGCCATCTGATCGCTGAGGAAGTCGTGACGCTCCTTCAACTCCCCGTACTCCCGTGCGGCGAGAGGATTTACCGGGCCGAGGCGGCCCAGCTCGGCAAGCTTCGACGCCAGCCTGGATTCGAGGTCGACCGACTCGTCGAGGTCGGGACGGGGTGCTTCCAGGGCCATCTCGGGAGTGGCATTGGCGTCGCGTCGCAGCCGCTCCGCGATGCTCTCCTTCTGCAGCCGGAGCTCGGTCCATCTCACGTCGAGCCGCGCAAGGTTGTCGCGGGCCGTGTCGAGACGGGTCCGGGTCTGCTCATATTCGCTTCGGGCACTCTCCAGGTTCTCGATTGCTTCCCGGTTTGAGGCACGCAACTCGGCCTGGCGCTGTCTCAGTTCTCCGAGGCGGCGGTCGAGATGCTCGACCGCAACACGGGCACGGTCTTCGACGAACTCAAGAGTCGAGGCCGACATCGGGGCGGCATCGGCGGTTTCGAGCCGTACCAGGTCGGCGTCGATCCGCTTGATACGTTCCTGGTGCAGGCGTGTCCGCTCGTCGATGGCACGGAGGCGCTCGGACGCCTGCTGCCACTCCGACCGTGCCATTTCGCGCTCGGCTGCAATTTCAACCCGGCGTGCCTCCAATTCCTCCCACGCCTTCATCCGTTCGGCCTCTTCACCTTCGAGGGCGGTCAAGCGACGCCTCAGTTGTGCGGCCTGCCCGGAGCGCTGCAACTCGATCTCACTGATCGAGGCGATCCGGTCCTCGAGGCGCTCTTTCTCGTGGCCCAGGGTGTCGACCGACTTCTTCAGGCGCACCAGGGCTTCGGTGCCGCCGGCGAGACGCGCCTCGAGCCCTTCCAGAGCTTCGAGGCTCTCCCTTTCGGTCTCTCGTGACTTCTCGAAGTCCCGTTTGGCCGATGTGTGATGCGACTCGGCGCGCGATAATTCGGTACGGGCTTGCTCAAGGGCGACTTCGGAGGCTTCGAGCATCGCAACACCGGCACCGTCGGGGTGGGCGACCCTGATCCCCGAAACGCTGACCAGGTCTCCCTCAGGTGTGACCGCCCGGAGAGCGGGATGCTTGGCGACAAGCCGCCACGCCGTGGTCCATCCCTCGACCAAGAGCACGTCGCCGATGAATCGCGACGCAAGGTCACGGTGCGCTTTGGGACCGAGACGGTCGACAAGGGCATCGATCCCCAGGGAATCTGCCACCTCGCGGGCCGGTGATGAGCCCGGCGAGACGGCAGCAACCACCGGGATGCCACCGAGGCCACCGGACTTGATGGCCTCAACAGAGTCTTCGAGAGAGCCCACACCGTCGAAGGCAACGGCACTTGCCCACGGGCCCAGTGCCGATTCGACCGCAGCCTCCAGGCCGGCGGGGACGTCGAGACAGCTGACGAGGGAGCCCAGTGCGCCGCTACCCGTCTCCACCCGGTTCCTCGCCTCCGCATCGAACTGGCCGGCAAGCGCACCCCTGATCGCCTCGACCCTGGCCCCGGCACCCGCAGCGACCAGGCGCGCCTCGGCGAAGCGTTCCTCGGCGCTTGTCCAGGCCTCCTGGTCGGCGATCCGCCGATCACGGTCGCGATAATACGCCTCCTGCAGCTCTCCGATCTGGGCATCGAGGGCGCGGATCTCCTTGTTGATCTTCTCGACCTCCCCGGCTTCATCCTGCTGGTGGGAGTTCACGACCTCGATCCGGCTCCGGATCGCTTTCAACTCCCGTTCGTCCCGCAGAGACGCCGATTCGATTGCGCTCAGCTCGCCGCGCACCGCGGCGAGGGCGCCTTCGGGGGAAAGCGCATTCTGGGTGGCGATTGATTCCTGTTCGGCTTCGAGATTGCGGAACCTCTCCTCTGCGATCTCGGCAGTGGAAACGGCCTCGGAGTGGCTGGAGGTGAATTCGTTGAGCTCACGGAGAAGAGTCTCCCGCTCTGCAGCGAGGTCGGCCCTCCTCTCGACGGAGGCCTCTTGACGGCCAGACAGGGCACGTTTGCGCTCGTGGGCGATTGCAGCAATGCGACGGAGTCGCTCCGAGCTGGTCTCCAGCATTGCCGCTGCCGCACTGTCCCTCTCCAGCCGCGAGCTGAGGTCTCCGGCGAGAGCGGAGAACTCTTCGACCTGGGCCGACAGCGAGCCGATTCCGGCTGTATGGGTCTCGATGTCGGTCCGCAGATTGGCCTGGCGCACCTGTGCTTCATTTGTTTCCAACGTGTTGTCGGCCAACTCCTGGCCCGAGAGATAGAGGGCGAGTGCGGTCACTTCGTCCTTGATCCCCTGGTAGCTCTCCGCCGCCTTCGCCTGGCGCCGCAACGGTCGCATCTGACGGGTCATCTCGCCCAAAAGGTCCTGGAGCCGGAGCATGTCCTCATCGGTGCGCTCGAGTCGGCGCTCCGACTTCTCCTTGCGTTTGCGGTGCTTGAGGATCCCGGCCGCCTCTTCGATCACGGCACGGTGATCTTCCGGGGATGCGTTGAGGACCCGCTCGACCTGGCCCTGGCCGATGATGACATGCTGGTGCCGACCGACGCCGGAGTCGGACAACAGGTCTTCGATGTCGAGGAGACGGCAGGAGATTCCGTTCAGCTCGTAGTCGGAAGACCCGTCCCTATAAAGGCGTCGGGTGATTGCCACCTCGTCGAGGTCGAGGTCGAGTGCTCGATCGGAGTTGTCGATCACCACGGTCGCCTCGGCGCGGTTCAGGGCGGGCCGGGTTGCGGTGCCGGCGAACACGACGTCTTCCATCTTCGATGTTCGCAGCGCCTTGGTCGACTGGGTGCCCATGACCCACGAAATCGCGTCGACGACATTGGATTTGCCGGAGCCGTTGGGCCCGACCACAACGGTCACGCCAGGGCGCAGCTCGAGCCGGGTCCTGTCGGCGAACGACTTGAATCCGACGAGTTTGAGCGACTTCAGATACACATTTGATTCCTGGTGAATGACAAGGCTGTGATTACCCGGTCAGGCTACCAGCGATAAGCAGATCAGCGTGTTTTCGAGGGGTTGGGATGGATGAAGAAGTCGCGGAGGGTGATGTCGAGAGCCACGGTGTCCGATTCGACCCCGGTCACCCGCGCCGAACCCGGGCCAGACCACAGCCAGTCGACGAGCTTGTCGAGGGACTCGGATTCTCCCTGGGCAAACACTTCCACCGAACCGTCGTCAAGGTTCCTCACCCAACCGACGAGATTCATCGTCCTCGCCACCTGGCGGCAGCTCTGCCGGTAACCCACCCCCTGAACCCTGCCGGCGACCCTTGCACGAATGGCGCGGTCAGCCACGCTGACACTCCGGGCAGAAGTGGGTCGACCTGGCCCGGATGACAACCCTGTCGATGATTTCACCGCAGACATAGCATGGCTCACCGTCTCGCCCGTACACCTTTAGTTGGCCAAGGTTCTCCCCTGCCCGCCCGTCCGGAAGGAGGTAGGCGAGGTCGTCGAGGCTGGTCCCGCCGTTGTCGATAGCCATCCGCAGGACGTCGTGCACAGACTGGAGCAACCGCTCGAGGCCGGCGTCGTCGACCTCACCACCGGGTGTCCTCGGGTCGATACCGGCAACGAACAGCGACTCATCTGCATAGATGTTGCCCAGACCGGCAATGGGTGCCTGGTCGAGAAGGAGCGCCTTGATCGGCGCGGTTCGATTCCTGAGGGCGATCCTGAGTTCGGCGGCCGTAGGGGGGCCATCCCAGGCGTCCGGGCCGAGACGGCTCAGTCCTGTGGTCTCCAATTCGACTTCGTCAAAAACTGCGACGAAGCCGAAGGTGCGGGGGTCGATGAAGGAGATAACAGATCCGTCATCCATCCGGGCCCGGAAGTGGGTGTGCGGCAAGACTGCTTCGCTCCCGTCGCCGACCGTGAAGCGGCCGGACATCCCCAGATGGGAGACCATCGTGAAGCCCGCATCAAGTGGCGCTACCAGGAACTTTCCGTGGCGCGCCATGGCAGTGACCAGCCGGCCCCGCAGCCGACTCTCGACGACTGAGGTGTCTCCCCCGTTATGGCGAGCGGTACGCGGATGGGTGACCTCTACCCGGGCGAATCTCCGCCCCGTCATCGCAGGGGCGAGGTGTCTTCTAGTGATTTCGACTTCGGGTAGTTCGGGCATGCCAGCTTCTCGGAGAGGGCTACCGTACCGGCGACATGGAGATACAACCCCGCAGCTTCGGCGATTCATTGGCCGATGTCGTCACCAACCTCGGCAAGGTGTGGAGGCCGCTTCTCGGTCCGGCGATCATCACCAGCGTGATCATGGGCCTGCTCACGATTCTGGCGTTCGAGACGACCGACTCCTTCGAGATCTTCGAACTGGTTCTCAATAACCCTGAGGCATTGGAGTTCATGAGCGATGAAGAGCTTGTCGACACTCTGGTCCGGCTGGGCACGGGAATCATGCTCGTCTCGTTGGTTTCGACCGTTGTCTACGGGTTTCTCTACCTGGCTGCCGCCCGCGCTGTCGGCAGGGCCTACGCTATCGGCAATGATGTCACCGTGGTGGGGGCAGCGATCAGGCTCTTCCCGATCTGGCTCATCGCCACGATCATGGCCGGTGTCGCCATCATCGCCGGGCTCCTGTTGCTCGTCCTCCCCGGCCTGTGGCTGGCCATCATGTTCACGATGTACACCCCGGTGATTGCAGTCGAGGGTAAGGGAGCCGTGGCGGCACTAAAGCGCAGCTTCGAGCTGGTGAGAGGCCACTTCTGGGAGACTGTCGGGTTTCTCCTGATCGTCGGCCTCATCGGCGGTGCCGCCGGCCAGCTATTCCAGCTGGTCGCGATTCCGATGTTCATGACCGGGGAGGCGTCATTCGCCTTCGGGTTGGCGTTTGCTATGGGAGTGGTCGGCCAGGGCCTGATCATGGCTGCGATCGCGGTGGCGACCACCACCTGGTACCTCAACCTCAGAGCCCGGACCGACGGCCCCTACCTGGTCGAAATAGCCGATTAGGAGTCCGTCACATCAAATGCTTGAGGGCCCGCTGTGCAGCTACCTGTTCGGCGGCCTTCTTCGAGTTCCCTTCTCCGGCACCCAGCACCTCTCCCTCGACGGAGATCATCGCCGAGAAGGTCCTCTGGTGGTCGGGTCCGGTCCCGGTCACCGTATAGGTGGGCCGTTTCCCGGCCGCCGCAAGGACCTCCTGGAGACGGGTCTTGTAGTCCTTCAAACCGGGATTGAGTGCTTTCTCCTCGATCCGGGAGCCAAGAAGGCTCAGAACCAGTTTCTCCGCAGCCGGGTAACCCGAATCGAGGAACACAGCCCCGATCACAGCTTCGAGGGCATCAGCGAGGATCGAATCTTTGCTCCGGCCCCCGGAACGCTCCTCCGAAGCCGATAGCTCGAGATAGGAGCCGAGTCCCATTGCCCGGGCTGCCTCCGCCAGGGACGAACCGCTGACGACAGCAGCCCGGACCTTGGCCATCTGTCCTTCGGGAAGGTTCGGGTAGTCGGCGTAGAGACGATCGGTGACAGCCAGTTGCAGGACCGCGTCGCCGAGGAATTCCATGCGCTCGTTGTCGGAGCGATCCAGGTTCTCCGCAGAAACCGAGCGGTGGGTAAGGGCAAGGTCCAACAACGTAGGGTCGCGGAAGGAGAGCCCCAAGATCTCGGACAGCGTTCTCACCCCAGCTGCTCGCGGATGCGGGTGGGGATATCGGTCTCGACAGCGTCGCGCGCCATTACCAAGGCGTTGGCTATCGATTTTCGGGTGGAGGAGCCGTGGCTGATGACAACGGCGCCTTCGACGCCGAGCAGATGCGCACCCCCATAAGTCTCGTAGTCGAGGCGGTCGGCCACCCGTTGCAGGGCAGGCATAGCCTCGGCTCGTGCTGCTTCGGAGAGGCCGGCTAGTTCTTCGGCAATGTAGGACGAGACCAATCGGGCCGTCCCTTCCGTCGTCTTGAGGAACACATTGCCGGTGAATCCGTCGGTGACGATCACATCGACCCGGTCGGTGCCGACATCGCGACCCTCCACATTGCCCACGAAGTTGAGGTGACTGGCCTCGAGGAGTGCGAATGCTGCCTTCTCCACAGCCCTCCCTTTGCCCTTCTCCTCACCGATTGACAACAGACCAACCCGGGGGCTCGTCGCACCGAGCAGAGCTTCGGAGGCAATCGAGCCCATCACGGCGAACTGGTAGAGCTGGGCGGCGGTGACCTCGGGGTTCGCTCCCGAGTCGAGCACGAGGGTCGGGCTGTTCGGCGTGGGGAAGATGGAAGCGATAGAGGGCCGGGCCACACCCCGGATCCTGCCGATGAGGATTGCCGCGGCAGCCATGGCGGCACCGGTGGAACCGGCTGAGACCAGTCCCCCGACGTCACCGCTTGCAACCAGGCGCGCGGCAACCGTAATCGAGGCTTCTGGCTTCTCCCGCAGCGCCTTGGCCGGATCGTCCGACATCCCGATTGTCTCCGGAGCGTCGATGATCTGCAGCTCGACGCCATGCTTTTCCAACTCAGCGGTGAGCAGGCTGCGATTGCCGACAAGCACGACTTCGACACCGCGTCCGGAGGCATCAACTGCTCCGGCAACGGTTTCGACCGGGGCGTTGTCGCCCCCCATCGCGTCAAGCGCAATCGTTGCCAAGGCAGGAGTCTGTTGGATAATGCCGTTGCCCAAATTGGCGGCCAGGCGCCCCACTCGCGAGGCTGAGGTTTCGCCACTCCTCGGTCCGGAATGGCGGGGCCGAGAACGCAGCGAGTGGTGATGCCTGGTCGTCAAGATGGGTGACATGCATCGTTCAACGGGCTCCTGTTGTTGCGTTCGCTATCGCGGATTCCAACAGGCCGAGCCCTTCGTCTGCCTCGTCTTCGGTCAACGAGAGCGGAGGGGCGATCCGCAAGGTGTTCCCGTATAGGCCGCCTTTGCCGATGAGAAGGCCATTTGCCTTTGCCGCCTCCATTACCGCCGCCGTAGTGACGGGATCGGGTTCTTTTCCGCCCTTCTGGACGAATTCGACTCCGATCATCAATCCTTTGCCCCGCACGTCGCCAATCATCGGATAGCGCGTCTGGATGTCGACAATGCCGGACTTGAGGCGCTGGCCCACCTTGTAGGCGTTGGTCTGCAGGTCATTGGCGAGCAGGTATCCCAGGTTGGCCAGCGCTCCTGCGGTTGATAGCGGGTTACCGCCGAAGGTGGATATGGAGTTTGCCGGCAGGCAGTCGATGACATCGGCCCTGCCGATCACACCGGCAATTGCCAGCCCGTTGCCGAGACCTTTGGCGAAGGTGAGCAGATCGGGGGTTATGCCGTGGGCCTGGTAGCCCCAGAAGTGCTCCCCGGTCCGTCCCCAGCCGGTCTGGACTTCGTCGCTGATGAACAGGCCGCCCTCGGCGTCGACCAGATCCTTCATCGCGCCGAAAAACCCGTCTGGGGGAGTGACAAAGCCACCCACGCCCTGGATCGGCTCGGCGATCATCGCAGCCACGTCACCGGAGACCGCTACCTCGAGCATGTTTCGCAGATCGTCGGCACAGGCGGCAATGAACTCGGCGTCTGGCAGATGACCGAACGGGCTCCGGTACTTGTAGGGCCCGTGGACATAGACGGTGTGGAACGGGGTGAGCTGGGTTGCCGACCAGGAACGAATGCCGGTGATCGCTACCGTCGAATGGGACTTACCGTGGTAGCTGCCCCGCACCGCAATGATTTGGTTCGACTTTCGGAACTGCGTTGCCATCATCAGAGCTGCGTCGTTGGCTTCGGTCCCGGAGTTGGTGAAGAATACCTTCGCATTCGGAATCCCGGAGAGCCCGGCGATCTTCTCGGCCAACTCGATCTGGGACTCGATCAGGTACAACGTCGACGTGTGGAGCATCTTGTTCGCCTGCTCCCGTATTGCCGCCACGACCTCAGGGATCTTGTAGCCGGACATCGTGGTCAGGATGCCACCGAAGAAGTCGAGGTATTCGTTTCCTTCAGCGTCGACGACCCTGCGACCTTCACCGTCGACGAGTGAAATCGGTTCGTCGTAGTAGAGGGCGAGCCACGATGGCAGAACTTCCTTGTGACGGGCGAGGAGCTGGGCGTGAGTGGTCAAGGGGCGACCAAGTCGTCGTAGGCGTCGGGCCGGCGGTCGCGGTAGAACGCCCATTGTTTCCGTACTTCGTCGATCTCGTCGAGGTCGAGGTCCCTGATCACGAGTTCTTCTTCGGTGTCGGAGGCGGCTTCGCCCACAATCTGGCCGCGAGGCCCGACGAAGTATGACGACCCGTAGAAGTCATTGTCCCCATATTCCTCTTTGCCCACACGGTTGATCGCGCCGATGAAGTACTCGTTGGCCACTGCCGCGGCGGGCTGCTCGAGATTCCACAGGTACATCGACAGGCCGCGGCTTGTTGCACTCGGGTTGAAGACGATCTTGGCGCCATTGAGGCCGAGCGCCCGCCAGCCTTCAGGGAAGTGCCGGTCGTAACAGATATAGACGCCGACCTTCCCCACAGCCGTATCGAAGACCGGGTAGCCGCCGTTCCCGGGCCGGAAGTAGAACTTCTCCCAGAAACCCTTGACGTGGGGGATGTGCTGTTTGCGGTATTTGCCCAGGTAGGTCCCGTCGGCGTCGATCACCGCAGCGGTGTTGTAGTAGAAGCCGTCGTCTTCCTTTTCGAAGATTGGAACGACAAGGACCATCTTGGTCTCTTTGGCCAGGTCCTTCATCAGTTTGGTGGTCGGACCGTCGGGGATCGGCTCTGCATAGTCGAAGTGCTCGTTCTCCTGGACCTGACAGAAATACGGACCGTAGAAGATCTCCTGGAAGCACATCACCTGGGCGCCCTGTTTCGCCGCCTCGCGGGCGTAATCGGCGTTCTTCTCGATCATCGAATCTTTGTCGCCGGTCCATTCGGTCTGGACGATTGCAGCTCTGACGATGTTTGCCATTTGGATCTCCTAACTGCAGGGCAGGAACCCCGCCAACCTCAAACTTAGCGAAGGTTTGGGGTGGGGAGCGAACGCCTGTCGCTCCCCACCCCCCCGTTTGCCTACTCGCCTCCAGGTCGCAGTTCGATGGCGCGACGTTCGAAGCTGTCCCCGTCGACGTCCAGGCCCTCGTCACGCAGAGCGTCAATCGCCCGCTGTGCGAGGTCGGTCCGGTAAGCGTCACCCGAGATCTCGACACCTCCGAGCTCCTCGATCTGGCCGGTGGCGACCTGTACGGTCTGGTCCCACAGAGCTTCGTTCATTACCCCGATCCCGCTTGAAGCTGGGAAGATGAGGCCGAGGACCTCGTTCAGCTGCCACGCCTGGTGGCTCTCACCCAGCGTCGAACCGTTGTCCAGCACGACTTCGACACACTCGTCGAAGGCATCGAGGCAGTGGATCCACCCGCGGAAGGTCGCCTTGAGGAACCGGACAGCGATGTCTTCGTTGCCCTCTTCGGCAATCCAATCGGAGTTGACCCATACCGCGTCCTGGAGCATCGCGGTGCCGACATCGTTGAAGTCGATCACGTTGAAGTCCTCCGGCTGGTAAAGCTCACCGGTCTCGGGATTCTCGGCCTCGAGCAGCTGGGCGTACTCGTTGTAGATCATTGCTTCGGCCGCGTCGAGCTCGCCGTTGAGCAATGCCAGCATGTCGAAGCTCTGGCCGACCAGCTCGACGTCTTCCACGCCGTAGAGCTCGATTGCCGCGGTGAGCTCATACTCGTTCCCGAAACCCCAGTTACCGACTCTCTTTCCTGCCCAGTCCTCGGGCGACTCGATACCCGAATCGGCGAACGAGACCTCCAGGGTCCCGGAGCGTTCGAAGACCTGGGCGACATTGACTATGTCGGCGCCCTGTTCGCGCGAGACCAAAGCCTTGGGGACCCATGCCAGACCGAATTCGGCACCACCTGTTGCCAGCACCGTCTGGGGCACTATTTCCACCGCGCCTTCGAGGATTTCCACGTCGAGGCACTCGTCCTCATAGAAGCCAAGGTCCTTGGCGACGAAATACCCGGCAAACTGTGCCTGAGCGACCCACTGCAACTGGACCCGCACCTCGTCGACTTCCTCGCAGTCCCCTGCCCCGCCTTCCCCGGTGTCGTCGCCACATGCGGTAGCCATGAGAGCCACCGCCATCATCAATGCCAGTGCCTTGCGCCACTGCCCGTTCGGTCGTTTCACTTTGTTTCCTCCTCGGGTTGTATCCAAACCAGAGTATCCATCTCTAGCCCGATGCGCCGTCAGTTCTCCCCAGCCGAGCGGAGGGAGACATGCCACGGCATGGTGAATCGCTCAGCAACCAGAACCAGACCGTACAGGGCAATTCCGATCATGGAGGCGACAACGATCGCTGCCCACGCATCAGGGAAGACAAACAGGTTGGCCTTGCTGATGATGTATTGGCCGAGGACGTCCTGGGGCCCGCCGAAGTACTCGGCGACAATTGCGATGATTATGGAAAGCGTGGTGGCGATCTTCAACGCGCTGAAGAAGTAGGGGAGAGCATGGGGGATGCGGACCCGTGCAAAGACCTCACGCGGGCTTGCGGCAAACGACCGCATCAACTCCAATTCCGACTGGTCGACTTCGACCAGTCCTCGAGCAGTGTTGATCATCACCGGGAAGAACACAACGATCGCAACCGCTGCCATCTTCGAAACCGGATTTGTGATCGGGAACATATTGTTGAGAATCGGAGCCAGGGCGATGATCGGGATCGAGTTGGTGGCGATGGCGAAAGGCATGATCCCTTCCCCTGCCTTTGCCCAGCGGACGGTGATCAGTGCGACGACGATCCCCGATATTGTCCCAGCGACGAGCCCACCAATCGCTTCGATCATTGTGTTCGCGGCGGCGGCAGAGATCTCCGGCCACTGGGCGATGAGGCGCTCCACTATCGACGATGGCTTGGGGAGCACGAACGCCTGGATATTGAACAGCCTGACTGCGGCCTCCCAGAAGAGGATGCCTCCGACGAAGAGCGCAAGAGCCGGGCCATAGTTCCGTAACCTTTGCCGTAGCGAGGATGGGGTTGGCGAGCCGACGGGGAGATCTCCGCTGAAGGCTTCCATCGGGTCGGCCGTCATTGTCGGTCACCCTGGCGGAGGGCCTCGCGCACTTCGGTGATCTTGTCGTAATAGGCAGCCGACTCGCGGGTGTCCTCGGTTCGCGGGTGGGGGAGGCCGGTGTGGATTACCTGGCTGATTCTTCCAGGCCGGGCCGACATCACCACCACCCGTGTCGAGAGGAACACGGCCTCGGGGATCGAATGGGTGACGAATACGACTGTCGTGCCGGTCTCCTGCCAGATCCGGAGGACCTCCTGCTGCATCAACTCCCGGGTCATCTCGTCGAGGGCGCCGAACGGCTCATCCATCAACAGCAGGGAGGGATTGAAGGCAAGGGCACGGGCGATGGCGACCCGTTGCTGCATGCCGCCGGACAACTGCCAGGGATAGTGGGATTTGAAGTCGCCCAGTTGCACCAGTTGGAGCATCTCAGCCGCACGATCCGAGCGGTCGTTCTCGTCCATTATCTCGAGGGGTAGCTCGACGTTCTTGGTAACGGTCCGCCAATCGAGCAGTGTCGCCTTCTGGAACACGATCCCGTAATCCCGATCGAGCCGAGCCTGTTCAGCACTCTTGCCGTTGATGGTGATCTTCCCGGTGCTGGGCCGGGTCAAATCGCCAATGAGGCGGAGCAACGTGCTCTTACCACAACCACTGGGCCCGATCAGGGAGACAAACTCTCCGCTCTGGATCGCAAGGTCTATTCCGCTGAGCGCGGTCACCGATTCGGGTCCCGACCCGAATGTCTTTCCCAGATTCTGGGCCCTGACCACGGTGTTATTGGTTGAACTCACATTCCACTTTCCATTTGGAGCTCGGCGTCGTGTCGGCGTCTGTTTCCTTCCGGCACGAACCTGCGTTCCGCGAGGACTACCGCACCCACGAACAGTATCCCCGCTATCGCAGTGACGATCACAGTCGCATATAGCTTCACGGAGCGAGCCCCGAATTGGGAGGAGAAGGTGAGCAGGGCTCGTCCCAGGCCCTCACCGAAGCCGGCGGGAAGCTCGCCGATCAGAGCACCGATGACGCTGGCTGTCGCCGAGACCTTGAGCGCGGTGAAGATATAGGGCAGCGCTGCCGGTACCTGGAGTTTCCAGAGGACGTCAGAAGGCGATGCCGCGTAGGACTTCATCAATTCCATTGCGTTCGGATCGGGTGATCTGAGACCGCGCAGCGTGTTGATGGCGACGGGGAAGAAGGTCAGATAGGCGGAGATCACCGCCACAGACAGCCATTGCGGGATGTCGAGACGGCCGCCCCATACCACCACCATGGGGGCGATGGCAATGATAGGCACTGTCTGGCTGGCGATCACATAGGGCATGAAGGCACGCTCCAGCAACACCGAGCGGACAAATGCGACACTGAGCCCGAAGCCGAACACGCCACCGATCACAAACCCGGCGAATGCCTCACGCAGAGTGAATAGGGAACGGGCTGCCAGGTCGAAGATCAGAAGGTCGCCGCCCCGCCTGACCGGCCGGAAGAGCTCGATGAACATGTCCCAGACGTGGGGCATCGTCGTGTGGTCCGGCCGCACCGGGCGGATCCAGCCCATCTCCAGCCAGACGACTTTGTAAAGCTCCCAGACCGCCACCAGCACCAGCAGCACCACAGCAACCGAAAGTATCTTCCGAACCGGGCGTGAGGTTGACGAGCCGGTACCGCCCTTCCTGGGAACATCAGTCATGGCGAGCGACTCTAACGCCCTCGTGAAATGGGGGCCGCGCCCCGGAGGATGTGTAACGTCTCCGGCGATGAAAGCCGTATCGGTGCTGGCGGCATCACTCCTCGGGCTCATCGCCCTGTTCCAGATCGCTCTCGCAGCGGGGGTACCGTGGGGCGCCGCCTCGTGGGGCGGACGTCATCCCGGCAGGCTCCCGACCGGGTACCGGGTTGGCAGTGCCGTAGCGGGTCTGTTCTTCTATCCTGCCGTGGCTGTCTACATCCTCTACAGCGCCGGAGTGCTTGGCGACGGGACCTCGATCGGGGGAGTTGCGGGCCTGTGGGTCCTTGCCGGCATTTTCGGTTTGAGCACTGTGATCAACCTCATCTCGCCGTCGAAGGTGGAACGGATCTGGGCTCCGGTGGCCCTGGTACTCACTGTCTGCTGTGCGGTTCTGGCGATAAGCTTGTGAGATGAGCCAGCCAGCAGGATTCAGCTACACCCGCCGCAAGAACGGCGAGGTGATAATCAAGCACAACGGGCACAAGGCGAGCGTGCTTCGCGGCGAGAGGGCCAAGAAGTTCCTCAACAGGGTCGAAACCCGAGATCCCCAGGAGGTCATGGCCCGGATGACCGGCAACTACAAGCGGGGCACCGAGAAGCGCTGAGCCGGCACGGTCAATCCCGGTGGAGCCGTTCGAACCCGCGTAGGACAGCCAGCAAGGACGCCGTCGTGATGTTGGCGTCAACACCGACACCCCATCTGATTTCACCGGAGCCTGACGAAGTCTCCACATAGGCAACCGCCTGTGCCGAGGCACCCCTGCCAATCGCGTGCTCGGTGTAGTCGACGACATCGAGGCTCTCGCCGAAATGCCCGGAGATGGCGCTGACGAAGGCTTCCACGGGCCCGTCTCCAACTCCTTCGAGATCCACCTCATCGCCACCGATCCCTATCGTTGCCTGGACAGTCGTTCGGCCCCCGTCGGAGCGAGTCGAGGTGTGCAACTCGTGTCCTAGAAGTTGGAGGCGCGGGGCATCCGGGAGATACTCGTCCTGGAAGGCACTCCACATGGCGTCAGGGGTGATCTCGGTGCCGGTGTTCTCGGTGATCGTCTGGATGGTCTTCGAGAACTCGATCTGGAGCCGCCGGGGGAGGTCGAAGCCGTGCTCTTCCTTCATCACGTACGCGACCCCGCCTTTGCCCGACTGGGAATTCACCCTGATCACCGCCTCGTAGCTCCGTCCGACATGTTTGGGGTCGATGGGGAGATAGGGAACACCCCAGACCTCGTAGTCGTCGGGAAGGGCCGCGAAACCCTTCTTGATCGCGTCCTGGTGCGACCCGGAGAAAGCGGTGTAGACGAGGTCGCCCACATACGGGTGACGGGGGTGGACCGGGAGCCGGTTGCAGTATTCGGCGACCCGGCGCAGGGCGTCGATGTCGGAGATGTCCAGTTCGGGATCGACACCGTTGGCGAAGAGGTTCATCGCCAGGTTGATGATGTCGACGTTGCCGGTTCGCTCCCCATTGCCGAACAGGGTGCCCTCGACCCGGTCGGCCCCGGCCATCAGCCCGAACTCGGCCGCGGCCACGGCAGTGCCACGGTCGTTGTGCGGGTGCAAGCTCAGGACGATCGAGTCCCGGTCCCTGACTGTTCGGCCGAACCACTCGATCACGTCTCCGTAGACGTTGGGGGAGTAGCACTCGACCGTCGCCGGGAGATTCACGATCATTGGGCTCTCGGGGGTAGGCTCGATCACATCCATCACCGCCTCGCACACCTCGATCGCGTAATCGGGCTCGGTGAGGGTGAAACTCTCCGGTGAGTACTCATAGTGGACCAGCGTGTCTCCGGCTGCCTCGGTGAGCTTTCTCGACAACTTCGCTGCGTTCACTGCGATTTCCTTGATGCTCTCGCGGTCCAGGCCGAACACGACTTCACGTTGCAGCGGGTTCGTCGAGTTGTAGAAGTGGACGATTGCCGAGGGGGCTCCGGCTATCGAGTCGAACGTCCTCTCGATCAGCTCGTCTCTGCTCTGGCTCAGCACCTGGATGGTGACATCGGCAGGGATGAGCTCTTCTTCGATGAGCTGGCGCACGAAGTCGTAGTCCGGCTGGCTCGCCGCGGGGAAGCCGACTTCGATCTCCTTGAAGCCCATGGCAACCAGCTCCTGGAACATCTTCAGCTTGCGCGGAGGGTCCATCGGGTCGATCAGGGCCTGGTTGCCGTCCCTGAGATCGACCGAGCACCAGAAGGGCGCGGTCTCGATGGTTCTGTCAGGCCAGGTGCGGTCGTTCAGGACCAGGGGGATATGCGGGCGGTATTTGTGGAATGGCATTTGTGGTGTTGTCGACATGAAGGCTCCGGGTGGAAGTTGGTGGGGGAGGGGAGTGGGTCCGGGCAAAGAAAAAGCCCCCGGACCGGGGGCGGGCGAACGCGAAATTGGACGCGCCGCCCTACATAAGGAGGAGGAGCCCGGAGCGCTTGAGATCAGTCACGTCCGACAGCTTAGGCTGCCAGCATGCTGCTGGCAACACCGCGGCCCGGATTCAGTCACGCAGGTCGCTCAGGCCCTGGCGCTGGCGCCCCCCGGCATCGAAGTTCTCCGGAGCCAGCCAGAGTGTGAACGTGCGTTCGACATGCGGCCATTCGTCATCCGTGATCGCATACCAGGCAGTGTCCCGGTTGCGCCCTTTGTAGTGAGTTGCCTTCTGGAACGTCCCCTCATAACGGAACCCAAGGCGTTCGGCGGCGCGGCGCGATGGCCCGTTGAGGTCGTCGCATTTCCACTCACAGCGTCGGTACCCGAGCTCGAAGGCATGTTTGAGGAGCAGGTAGATGGCCTCGGTGGCCGCCGTTGTCCGCTGCAGACCGGGCGAAAATACAATCGAGCCGATCTCGATGACACCACCGGAGGGGTCGATGCGCAGAAAAGATAGGAAACCCGCAGGCTTCCCGTCGACGAGAATCACGTATGGCAACCAGTCGGCTTTCGCGATCAAGGTCTCGAAGCTGGAACGCATCTCTGACTCGGTCCGGAACGGGCCGATCGTCATATAGGTCCACAACGAGTCGCCCGCTTCGCCAAGGGTGGGGTGCAGAGCTGAAGCGTGCCCGAGCTGGAGCGGTTCGAGCGTGACATGGACGCCGGACAATGTCGCTGCCTCCGGGAACGGCGGTGGCTCCCAGCCCTCCAGGTCGTCGCCCACAGGCTGCCCGGATTCGTTGACCTGGCTCATCAGGCGATGATAAGCGTCGGGGGCGGCGCGGATGATCTCCCCGGAAGGCCGAATCGAGGGCCGTAGACTCGCCCCGTGGCAACATGGAGCCTCGATCCAGGATTCGTCCATCTCAACCACGGCTCGTTCGGCGCGACGCCGCTAGAGGTGCTCTCCGAACAGGACCGCTGGAGGAGAGAGCTGGAAGCCAACCCGGTGTCGTTCATGTTGGAGACCTATCAGCCCGCCCTCGAGGCAGCGCGTTCAGCAGTTGCCGCATTCGTCAACTGCGACACCGACGGCCTGGTTTTTGTTCCCAACGCCACGTTCGGAGTGAATTCGGTCGCCCGCTCGCTCGAGCCCAGGTTGGCAGCAGGAGTGGAGATCATCGTGACCAACCATGGCTATAACGCCTGTAACAACGCCATCTCGGTGAGCGCCGACCGTGCCGGCGCCCGGCTTGTGACGGTGGACATTCCGTTTCCTTTAGAGAGTGATCAGGAGATCATCGCCCCTATCCTCGCTGCCGTTAGCGAGCGCACCGCACTGGTTGTCCTCGACCACGTTACGTCCCCGACCGGAATCGTCTTCCCGATCGCCGACCTGGTTGCACGACTCGAGCCCGAAGTGCCGGTTCTGATCGACGGCGCCCATGCACCGGGCATGCTCGAAGTCGACCTCGAGGGCCTCGGAGCATCGTTCTACACCGCCAATTGCCACAAGTGGATGTGCGCTCCGAAAGGCTCCGGGTTCCTCCATGTCGCGGAACGACACCGGGACTGGATGTCTGCGGCTGTGATCAGCCATGGCCTCAATAGTGGTTGGCCCGGCAGCAGCAGCGACTTCCACGCCCGATTCGACTGGGTTGGAACCGATGACCCGTCGGCACGGCTATCGGTCGGCACCGCCATCGACGTGATGGACAACCACCATCCCGACGGGTGGCGAGGCGTCAGGCGCACCAACCACGAACTGGTACTGGAAGGTCGTTCCCTTCTGGCGAACGCCATTGGGGCAACCATCCCTGCGCCCGACAGCATGATCGGGGCAATTGCATCGGTCGTCCTGCCTCAAGGGCCATCGGGCTCCGACGACATATTCGACCCGCTCATGGAAATTCTGAGAGCCAGGTGGAAGATCGAGGTGCCGGTTTTCGCCTGGCCCGATACTTCGCGGCGTCTCATCCGGGTATCGGCCCAGCAGTACAACACGGTCTCGGACTATGAGCGGCTCGCAGCAGCCCTCGTCGCCGAACTCTCCCGGTAAGGGCAGCCCAATGGACGGCGGCTCGGGTGTGGGGGAGTCGGGCTAGCGCCGGGAGCGAAGCTTTCTCGCCACCCGCTGCAGGGTTCCCGGTTGCTCGAGTACGGTCGTATGCCCGGAGTGGGCGAAGTCCATCGCCCCGAGGCGCTCGAGGGTGGGTCGTACCCGTTCCTGCTGCTTTTCCAGGGCGGGTTGACCGGTAGCTTCGACTATCCGGTTGATCATCATGAATGCCGCCGCCACCTCCGCTGCGGTCACCGCCGCCTCCGGTCCCAGGGCGGCTGCCACCTTCTTGGCTGTACCTGCATCGGGATGGAGGCTCGTCGCTGATCGGGACAGCTCGATCAGTTCCTTGCCACCGGTGATGCCCGGCTCGACACCGGGGTCGACAATGGCGATCGGGTCGACGACTTCTCCCAGTCTGTTCGCCATCATCTGCAGTATGACGAGGTGGCCGAGAGTGCAATAGAAGCACCGGTTACCGTGGGATACAGCAGTCACCACCAATTCCATCTTCAGGGGGCTAAGACCCCGGATCGACCCGACCTGGCGGGACTGGTCGGCATCCATGTACAGACGGTCGAGGAACCGGTTGGTTATGGCCTGTTCGGGCGGCAAAGCGCTCAGGGCGAGTCGGGGGATCAGAAGGCCTGTGGTCGGGACCCACGCTTTACGCGGTTTCAGGTTGCGCACTCGGCCCGGTGGAACCGGTGAACCTGCAACGGGCCTCGGTAGCGGTTCGATGCCAAGCCCGACAAGGGAGGTAAAAGTGTCGATCCCGGTGACCAGAGAAATCACAGCGACTGTCTCCAGGTATCCGGTCAAGCCAATGTCGGCAACACTCTCATCGACTGTCTGCTGGCTGATCGCCGATGGTTCCCGGACCAGGACTTCGATCAAATCGACAACCGCACCGGAGAGCTCCGATCCGACATCGCCGTGTCCCCGCACCGCGCGAGCTGCCCTCGCCATCGCCACTCGTTCTTCACCGGTCCACGCCGAGCCCGGCCCGGCGATGTGCCTCCAGATATCGCGGAACAGGGCTGCCACGTCTCCGGGCACCGGCAAGTGCGAACGTTCCAATTCAAACAAGCCACAACCTCCTGTATTGCGCTCACCCTATCGCTGAACTGCTTTTATGAGGGACATCCGGAGGTAGGTTCTGATCGATGTCCGGCCCTGCCCGCCGATGCGAAACCACGGGGCCGAGCGAGACAGGGCTCAGGCCGTCTCATATCAATTTGTGTGTAGCAACTTGACATAACGTGGATTGGCAATTGGCTCTACAAGCCAGGAGAGAAGGTATGCCCCCATGAAGGCGAGGCTGTGTTTCTGTTCGTCCTTCCCCGTGCTCGCCTCACGGACAGCCAATCTCGCGCATTCCAGCTTCGCCGACATCGTCGTAGTACCGAGTCTCGATGCAGTAGACAGGATCGTGTTCCCAGTCTGTGCTGACCAAAGTCGTCGTCCCGACAGGCTTACAGTTAGGACGATCTGGCCACATCGAGCAGTCGCCCTGGCTCGAACACGAGATGCTCATCAAAGCAAGCAACACGGCGCAGAGGAATCGTCTCAACCAGTTTGCGAACACAGTGGTAGGCCCATCAGAAAGAGAGTAGAGCGAAGAAACCACGATTCAATAGATGAGCGATTACATTGCAATCCACGTTATGTCGACTTGACATAACGTGGATTATGGGCGCACGCCAGGATAGACCCTATGCCGTTTGGCTCTCGGAGTGCCCTGAACCATTTCCCGAACCAGTGTCTGTGGAACAGACGATCGATGGCGATCGATATCGCCTACAGCTCGGTCAACAACTGAAAGAAATCGTCCCGTTCGATTGCGGGCATAGTCTCGCTCTTTGCGCCGATGAGATTGCCGATCTTCGCCGCGATCTTCACGGCCGCTCGATTGTCGGGGCATTCGACCACTGACACCAGGTCATAGGCGCCCAGGAGGCCATATACGGCAAGGATCTCGCAGGTCTCGGCGGCGACTATCTGCTGTGCCTTGGCAAAGCGCTTCGGGCCCGCCCCCTTCGATCGTGCCGGTGTACTTGAACAGGGCTCACGTACTTGGCCATGGGTCTCTGCCTCTCTATGTCTGTCGGCAGTGGCTCTGCCGCGGGCATAGAAGCCTACTCGGCTTCGGATAACGGAGGCGGCGCCCTTCTGACAGGGCTAGTGGCCTATCGTCCAGTTACTGACGGCGTTTTTCCGGTCCTCTAGCCCCCTGACTGCCTCGAAGTACTCGCCGCAGCTCCCCGGCTGCGCCTGCGCGCCTACGCGCGCCCAATTTGACCGGCAGACCACTAGATCGATGAGGTTCCACTCTCCAGGGCTTTGCGGATCTCTTCGGGCACGGGTACCGGACGAAAGTGCTCCGGATCGACGAAAACCCAGACCAGCTTGCCGGCGGCGATCAGCTCGCCCGAGCTCTGGTTGACAGTTTCAACGGCTACGTCCATCGAAGCAGTTCCGAATCTGGCGACTTCGATCGACGTTTCGAGGACATCGCCGAGCGTGGCTGATGCCTTGAAGTCGATTTCGAGTCGGGCGGTCACCACTTCGACCCCATTGCCGCCCAAACCGGGGCCACCCAGGCCGAGGTCATCCAGCCAGTCAGTGGCCGCGTCGTCCCAGTACCTCGGGTAGTTGCCGTTGAAGACGATCCCCTGGGGGTCACAGTCGGAGTATCTGATCTTCTGGGTGGTAGGCATCCCGGCATGGTATCGGAGTGCCTCCAGACGCCAACAACACGGCAGCCGGGAACAAACAAGGCATGGTTAGTGTTGGGCATTGCGTACCCGAATCGACCCAGGAAGGTTTTCGCATGGCCACCGTGGCACTGACAAAAGACACATTTGACGCAACGGTTCAGGAGAACGACACAGTCATCGTCGACTTCTGGGCCGAATGGTGTGGTCCCTGTCGGGCATTCGCCCCCACATTCGAGGCAGCTTCTGAGAAATACGATGACATCGTCTTCGCCAAGGTGGACACCGAGGACCAGCAAGAGCTGGCAGCGACATTTGGGATCAGGTCGATCCCGACCCTGATGGTGTTCAAAGAGCAGGTAATCCTCTACTCACAGCCGGGTGCGTTGCCCCCGGAGATGTTCGAAGACCTGGTCGGCCAGGTGAAGGACATGGATATGGAAGAAGTCCGGGCGCAGATGGCCCAGCACGAGCACGAGGCCGATCGCGGCACAGAGGGTCACGATCATGACCACGATCACGATGAGGCCAGGGTGGCCAAGAACTAGTTCCGCCCGCGGTTGAGGATCAGGTCTCCACGCCGCATTTCACCAGTATGGTCTGCCGGGAGCCGGCTGGGACGTTCTCGATCTTGGCGTTCAGCCGGCAGTCTGCGTATCCAGGCTCCTCACTGGTGTAGACGCCTCGATCCCTTTCTATGCCCTGAGCCGGCATCGGTTCGAATAGCCACTCCCCCGGCGGGCGGATCACCGAATCGATACTGGATCCGTCAGGAACGAAATGGGTGACAAACGCCGCGCCAGCCGAACCTCCCGCCCTCCCCACTCGCTCCAGGTCGCCTTCGACCTTGATCCTTTCGGCAAGCACCTGTTCCCGTTCGTAGACGGGGTCACACCATGACCTCTGGAGAATCCTGTCACAGTTCAACGTCAAGCCCGCCGCAGCCACGATCAACACCGCGCCAGCGACGGCCAGAGAGATGGTGGATATCCGGGTTCGGGGATTCCCTAACCAGAGACCGATCGACCCCAGGTATCCGAAACCGGTAGCCGCCCAACCGAGTCGCGCCCAGCTCCTCGATGATTGTTGGTCACTGGCCAGACCGAGCACCATCAAGATCCCGATGACCCCGAAGGCAAGCACCAGGTAGCGGCATCGCCTGTTGTGAGTCGGTTCGTTCTTCTGCAGTGCATGAGCGGCATAGATGCCGGTGGCAACGCTGAGAGCCAGCTGGACGATTTCGATAGGTTTCGATCCACCTGGTGTGAGCAAGAGGACGACGGACCAGGCCAAAAAGCCAGCGGCCCCGACCAACAGCACCAGAGGGGAGTTGCGATTTCGCTCCACGGATCCAACGCTAAGGCCGGACCGGAACTACGCAAAGCGCTTCAAACAGATCCCGAAATGTTGGATGGGGCACAGTCCTCCTATCCCGGTTCGAGTGTCTCCATGTCCGCATCTCGCCCGATCTATCATGGCGCTTCATGCCCCTTCATCAGTCAACAGAGCTCTTTCTGAGGGAAAACGCAATCGATCACGAGGTCATGGATTGCGATCCCGATCTGGCCGACACCGCCGCCTTCTGTGCCTCATACGGGGTCCCGCTGGAGAACTCGGCAAATGCGATCCTCGTGGCATCCAAGAAGCCTGAGGGCCTACATGCGCTTTGCCTGGTTCTGGCGACCGACCGCCTCGACGTGAACGGCACGGTGCGACGGGCCCTCGGTGCCCGCAAGGTGAGCTTCGCCTCGGCTGAGGACACTCTGGCCCGGACCGGC
>JBHJOQ010000139.1:0-28771 GCA_050329555.1 Acidimicrobiia bacterium
GGGCTGGACGTAACCCGGCGCGAACTGCAAGCGCTCCCGGTCCGAGCCTCTACGCTGCGTGTCTGTGACACACCTCGACGAGATCGAGACGCGGTTGGCCGACTGGCTGCCCGACCTGCGCGCTGCACTCACCGGGCTCTACGCCGACCCCGACGCCGTCGCGGACCGTCTCGTCGCCCAGGCACGCGAGGCAGCGGCGCACCGTTCGCCCCGGCTCATCGCCCGTGATCGTGGACGCCTCGCCACCCCCGACTGGTACCAGTCGAACCAGCGGGTCGGGTACATGGCCTACCTCGACCGATTCGCCGGCACGTTACGCGGCGTCGCCGATCAGCTCCCGTACCTCGACGAGCTCGGGGTCGACACCGTCCATTTCCTCTCGGTGCTGCACCCCCGCCACGGGGAGAACGACGGCGGCTACGCAATCCGCGACTTCCTCGCCCCCGATCCCCGGCTCGGCACGGTCGACGAGCTCGTCGAGATGATCGACGAGCTGCACGAGCACGAGATCGACCTTTGCCTCGACTTCGTGCTCAACCACACGAGCGACGACCACGCGTGGGCGGTCGCCGCACGAGAGGGATCCGAGTACCACCGGGCGCTGTACCGGATGTACCCCGACCGGACCGAGCCCGACCAATGGGAAGCGGCCCTTCCCGAGGTCTTCCCCGAGATGGCTCCCGGCAACTTCACGTGGAGCGACGAGCTGCGGCAGTGGGTGTGGACGACGTTCCACGAGTTCCAGTGGGATCTCGACTACACGAACCCCGACGTGCTCGTCGAGATGACCGGCATCGCGCTCGAGCTCGCGAACCTCGGCGTCGACATCTTGCGCCTCGATGCCATCGCATTCACCTGGAAGCGGCTCGGCACCAACTCCCAGAACCAGCCCGAGGCCCATCTCATCGCCCAGGCCCTGCGCGCCGTGGTCGCCATGGCGGCGCCGGCGACGATCCTGCTGGCAGAGGCCATCGTCGGCCCTTCCGACCTGCTCGGCTACCTCGGCCGCCATCGCCTCGAGCGACGCGAGTGCGAGCTGGCCTACCACAACCAGCTGATGGTGCAGGGCTGGTCGATGCTCGCATCCCGACGGACCGAGCTCGCCGGCCACGCCCTCGCCCAACTCCCCGATCCACCGGCCCGGGCGACTTGGTTCACGTACGTGCGCTGCCACGACGACATCGGGTGGGCGATCGACGATGGTGATGCGTTGGCATGCGGTAGCACCGGTGCCGGCCACCGGGCGTTCCTCGCCGAGTTCTATCGCGGCGACTTCCCGGGCTCGTTCGCCCGCGGCACGCCGTTCGGCGTGAACACCGAGGTCGGTGACGAGCGGACGAGCGGCATGGCGGCGACCCTCGCTGGCGTGACCGCCGCGCTCGCCGCAGGCGATGACGAAGCGCTCGATCGCGCGATCGCCCGGGTCCTCCTGCTCTACGGCATCGCGTTCGGGTTCGGCGGCATCCCGATCGTGTATATGGGCGACGAGCTGTGCCAGGGCGACGACACGGCATGGCGGGACGATCCGGCTCGGCGGCACGACACGCGGTGGACCCATCGGCCTCCGTTCGATCACGACCTCGCGGCCCTGCGCCACGACCCGACCACACCGACCGGGTGCGTGTGGGCTGGCATCCGTCGCCTGGTCGAGACCCGCCGGGCATGCCCCCAGCTCGACGACACCGCCGCCACCTCGCGACCGTTCGACACGACCGTTCCCGGTCTGTTCGGGTGGCATCGCAGCAGCCCACGCCACGGCGACTTCGTCGGCTTGGCGAACGTCGGCGACGTGCCGGCGATCTGCTACCACCACCCGGCGCTACCTGGCCACGCTGTCGACCTGCTCTCCCCAGGCGATCTCGACCCCTGGTACCTCGTCCCGCTCCAGGTGCGATGGATCGCAGTGCCCGGCGCCATGGCGACGGTCCCGGCGCCACCCCGAGTGCTCGAGTAGTGAGTTCAACTGTCCCCCAGTGGCGGCGCTGCATTCGATCGGCCGCTATGGGGAACCTCTCGAGCTCGCGTGCGATCACGCTCCACGCTGCCGAACGACCGCACGACCCGGCGCTGAACTGCCCTACGACGCTGAGCTGGCTCGGCTTCGACCGCCGCACCAATCGGCTGGCGCGTGCGTTCGCCGAGATGGGCGTCGTGGCGGGCGACTGGGCACATCGCGCTCCCCAACTCCATCGCGTCCTTCGAGTCGGCGTTCGCCCTCTGGAAGCTGGGCGCCTCGCCGCAGCCGGTACGGGTTGTTCCTGGTGATCCTGTCGTTCTTCCAGATGGCGCATCTGATCAGGAGCGCGCTGACCCAATGGGTAGCCCGAGACGTGGGACAGTCGCTCGCCGTTGTTACCGCGTGGACTCTGTTCGGTTGGGCCCTGGTCAGCAGGGTGGTGGGCATAGCGGGGTCGACCGCCGAGGCCGCTACTCCACTGCCTTCGACTTCTTATAGAAGTCGATCCTGTCGACGGGCATCACAATCGAGGTCAGCACATTCGACAGGTGGGCGCTGATTCTCTTCATGTAGCGGTAGAACAGGGCCCGAGGCGCGGCCTCCCGCCCGGGGAGGTCAGAGTTCACGAACTCGACGATGTGCTCGTCGTAGTGTGACGTGTCGGCATCGATCCCCTGAATGAGGGCGTGGACCTTCTCGCTGTCCTGGTTTCGGAAAGCCTCCAGGCTCTCTTTGAGCAGCGATATCACTCGCTTGCGGTGGCTCATCAACTCCTCCCGATCCGTACCCGTGGAGAGGTCGACGCCCATCTGGGCCAGGTTCCAGATGTTCTTGCAATAGTCGCCGATGCGCTCGATGTCCTTGGCCACCGCCATGTACGCCATCATCAAGCCGTGATCGAGTGCGGCGCCTCGGACCGTGCCATGGACGAGCATCTCGCGGCGAACCGCCCGCTCGGTCTTGTTCAGGTCACGGTCGATGAGCTCGAGCTGGTTGCCGGACTCTGTTACATCGAGTTCTCCGAAGACAGCCCCGGTTGCGAGGTCGAAGGTGTCCTGACAGCTTGCGAGCATCGCCACGATTTGTTCTTCGGCCGACTCCATTTGGTCGGCATCTCTGAAGAATGAGAACACGGATTTCCTCCTCCTTATGCAATCAAGAGTATTGCCAGGGGGGCAACTATGAAAAGGCCGACAAGATATGCAAGCACAAGTCCCTTGTTCTTCACTGCGGCGATGGCGGTTCTCTCGGCAAGCCGGAGAGGGATCTCCCTCATCGCAGGGATTGGATAGAAAATCAGAATCCCGAGCACATTGAAAGTCACGTGTGCGAGGGCGACCGTGAGTGCTGCCGGGCTTTCGGCCGCCACCGAGGCGAGGAGAGCGGTGACCGTTGTTCCCAGGTTCGCCCCGAGAGTCACCGGAAAAGCGTTCCGCAGGGTTAGGACACCGGCTGCAACGAGAGGGACCAGGATCGAAGTGGTGATGCTCGAGCTCTGCACCGCCACGGTCATGACCAAACCTACGATGAGAGCGTTGACCCCTGCACCCCGGCTCAAGATGGAGTTGATCGCGTTTTCGAGCCGCCCGGACACCACCGCCTTCATGTTCCTGGTGATTTGCCATAGCGAGACGAAAATCAATCCCAGTCCGGTGGCGAGAAGAATCGGCCCCAGCGCGGTTTCCAACCCCAGACCCTGGATTGCTCCCGCCAGCCAGCTCACCGGGGTCTTGACCGCGTCCTTGATCGGGCTCGACCCATCGACTGCAGGAATCAGGCCGTCGATTGCGTCCGTCGCCCAAAGAGCAATCCGGGTGATGAGACCAGAAGCGACCTCGATCGGGAGCAGCACGGCTACCGCCAGGATGTTGAAATAGTCATGGACGGTGGCGGCGGCGAAGGCCCTCTGGAAATAGGCGGATTGCCTGAGGTGCCCGAGAGAAGCAAGGCTGTTGGTCACGGTGGTCCCGATGTTGGCTCCCATCACCATTGGCACCGCATATGAGACTGGCAGTACACCTGAGCCGACCAGCCCGACAATCGTTGCGGTGCTAACCGACGAGGATTGGACCAACACGGTTGCCAGGATGCCGGCCGCAAGCCCGGCGATGGGCGAGGAAACCGACGAGAAGACACTGTCGACGAATCCCACACCAAGGGCGCTGATGCCGGTTTCGAGGGACTTGACCCCAACCAGGAAGAGGAACAGGAACCCCAGGGCGAGCCCGAGTCTGAGCAGTGTGACGTTCAGCGACGAGGACCGAGGAGGCCTCCCCAAAGTGGTGTGTTGTGCCTCGCCCTGGGCCATTGCTACGCCAGCGTAGATCGGATGGTTTGTCTCTGCCTATCTGTAGTCGGGGTTGGGGAAATCGAACCGACAGCCCGCTTCCCAGAGCGAGCGTTGGTTTCCATGAGCGGGCACACCACCCGCGTCTTTCAACATCCGGGCGAGGTGGAGCAGATTCCACGTCATGAAGGTCGTGTTGCGGTTGGTGAAGTCGTTCTCGGGCCCACCTGAACCATCGTCCAGGTAAGACGGTCCCGGTCCGGCCTCGCCGATCCATCCGGCATCGGCCTGTGGCGGTATGACGTATCCCAGGTGCTGGAGCGAGTAGAGAATGTTCATCGCGCAGTGCTTGATCCCGTCTTCGTTTCCGGTGATGAGACACCCGCCGACCCGTACGTAGTAGGCGTATTGGCCCGACTCGTTGAGCTGGGATGAGTTGCCGTAGAGCCTCTCGATGACCCTGGTGCACACCGATGATTTTTCGCCGAGCCAGATCGGGGTGCCGAGGACGAGGATGTCGGCGTCCATGACCCTTTCGAATAACTCCGGCCACGCATCACTCCTGTGGCCGTGTTCGGTCATGTCGGACCAGACGCCGGGTGCGATGTCGTGGTCAACCGCCCGGAACTGGTCCACCGAGACTCCCTGCCTCCGCATGATCTCCGCCGAGATGCCGATTAGTCCTTGGGTGTTGGAGACTTCTGGGGAGGGTTTCAAGGTGGTGTTGATGAACAGCGCGGTCATGTCGGTGAAGTCCCATTGGTTCTGTTCGCACAACTCTTCCTGCTGCTGGGAAAGCTCTGTCATCTGCTCCGACCTCCTCGGCTCTCCGTCGAATCTAATCGCCAGCGGGCGTCAGCCGATCTGCACCCATCCGAGCACTTCGGGCATTCTTCGCCTCAGCAGTGAACTGGACAGCCAGAGGGATATCGCGTACAACAAGATTCCCCAGCCAACCGCGATTGCAGCGCCGACAGCAGGTGCCAGGGCCTGACCGAATGCCACAACCAGGACAACTGCTGAGACCGGCGGGGTGAGCAGAAGGCCGATCGCAAAGAACGAAAGCGTCTGGCTGGTGATCGCCAAACAGCCCTGTTCTGTCGATTGGGCAAAGACGTCGGTCCCCTCCCTCGGGAGGCGAAGCGGCGTCATCACTGAAACGAAGTTCCCCACGGCGAGCTGACACCCGATGGCCGACACCATGAGCGGCCCGACCAGCCACACCCACTGCCAGTGGCCGACCACCGTGGCGAGGATCACGGTGAGTATCCCGGTTTCGATTGTCAGGGCGGTGGCCACGGCAATGTTCTTCCCGGCGAGCAATCGGGACGCCCTGACCGGCAGCACGAAGAGGTAGCTTGCCGCGTCCCGCTCCCAGCCGAAGAGGTTTAATGCAATTGGCAGCCCGACGAAGAGCACGAGGACCGGGGCTGCCAGCGGTGCCCACTCCTGTCCCCGGATGTCGAAAAGACCGGTTGTGCCCATAACCGCGCCGGCCACTCCGAGGCCTACGAAGATCACGGTGCCCGTCCAGACGAGGCGTTGGCGGGGGTCACGCACGTAGAACCTGAATTCCTTACGGGCAAGGGTGAATACCTGTCCCCAGGGCCGGGTTGCCATCCCATTGCGGCGCGACCGGGCGGCAGGACGGCTGCCCTCCTTGGGAGTGGTGATCATCCACATGACCAGGGCGCGCCAGATGTAGGCCATCACCAGAACCCCGAGGATTGCCGCGGCCAACAGCCCGACGGCTGAGACGGCGTTGCCTTCGGCTGCCTCGATCATCGCCCGTTGGGCGGCGACAGGCGGTATCAACCAGGCGCTGTCCAGGATCGGATGAGATAGAACGGCTTTCACGAAACCGAACTCACCGATGATCCTGTCGACGGTCCTGTAGAGAAGAAAGATCGAGCCGGCCAGAGCGAAGATGAGGAGGGTGGCGAGGTCGCGGCCGCGCCGGTTGTGGAGGACGGTCGACACGGCGGCTGACACCAGTTGGGCTCCCACGACGAACATCACCGCCAACACCGCCGAAGCCGGGAGGATCATCCACCAGCCGCCGGCGAGGATCAGCCCGTTGGCGACAGCGAGGATGACCAGCACAAAGATGGATGGGGCGATGAAAGAAGCAGCGGTCAAGCCGGCGATCAGCTGGTTCGACGAAACCGGAAGCGTGGCCGTCTGCTGTGGATCGAGGTTTTCGTCGAGAGGAAAGATGACAACCGGCAAGGTCGTCCACACGAGAAATGCGATCAGCGCGCCCCATCCCAGGTATTCCCGGGCCGCTTCGGCATTCAGCGAATCGATGGTCGCATGTACGGAGCCGTATTTGTTCGCAAGCCAGATTCCGGTTGCCGTGAGCAGTAGCACTGCGACAGGTAGGCCTACCCTGCGCTGCCTGTCAGCCTTGAAACCGTTCCAGGTCAGGCGGGCTTTGAGCTCTACGAATTGACGTACCACGACGACGTCTCTCCGGGATCTCCACCGACGGCTGCAATGAATGCGTCCTCGACGGTGTCTGCGCCCATCTTCTCCATCAGGCCTGATGGCGTCTCTTCGATGACCAGCTCACCGGCAACCATGATCCCGATACGCGTGCAGAGCTTTTCGACGAGATGCATCTCATGGGAGGAGAAGACGATCGTCGTCCCGCCCTTTGCCGCTTGTTGCAGGAGGTTTCGGATCAGGCGCGCCGACACGGCGTCGACCCCTTCGAATGGTTCATCGAGGAAGAGGACAGGTGGCCTGTGGATTATCGCTGCACCCAGGGCTACCTTCTTCCGCATCCCGCGGGAGTAGTCACCGATGAGTGTCGAACCGTCTGCCTCGAGGTCGAGCAGAGCGAGGAGCTCGTCGCGCCGATTTCTCGCTTCGGTGCGTTCGAGGCCGTGCATTGCCGCTGTGAAGTCGAGGAGCTCGGCGCCGGTGAGCCGTTCGTAGAGATTGAATTCCTCGGGCAGGACCCCGATCCGGGCTTTGACCTCGGTTGGGGAGTCCCAGGTGTTGAACTCTCCGATCCCTACCGCTCCCGATGTGGGGCGCAACAGGCCGACGATGGTCTTGATAGTGGTCGTCTTCCCGGCACCGTTCTGGCCGAGCAGGCCGAAGAACTCCCCGGCCTCGATGGAAAGGTCCACGCTCTTTACTGCGATCTTCTTCCCGAACTTCCGGGTCAGGCCCCTGGTCCACACTGCCGGATTGGTGAGGGTTTCGGGAGGCTCGGAAAGGATGAGCGGCTTTGTCACCCGCCCAGTATCGACACTTCCGGCGGGTATCCGTAGAGATTCGCTGTCCGAATCACCGCTTCTCCCCGAGGAGACGATGTCCCGGCAACCGGGTACTGTTGGGATTAGTGGATTATCAAGCTCTATACCGGAAATACCGACCGCAGACCTTCGAAGACGTCATTGGCCAGTCCCACGTCACCACTACCCTCGCCCGGGAGGTAGCCGAGGACCATGTGGCCCATGCCTATCTTTTCACCGGGCCCCGGGGGACCGGAAAGACGACAACGGCGCGCATCCTCGCCAAAGCTCTCAACTGCCCCAATCGGGACCCACATGGCTCTCCGTGCAACAACTGTTCTAGTTGTGAGGCGATCACAACAGGTACCTCCTTCGACGTGATGGAGTTGGACGCAGCGTCGCATAACTCGGTTGACGACATCCGCGATATCAAAGTGAGTGTCTCGACGGTGGCATCCTCGGCGACGTCGCGGCGGGTCTTCGTACTCGATGAGGCCCACATGCTCTCCAAAGCCGCCGGCAACGCCCTGCTCAAGACGCTGGAGGAGCCGCCGGCCAACGTTCACTTCGTGCTGGCCACTACCGAGCCCTACAAGCTGCTCGACACCATCCGGTCGAGAAGTCAGCGGTTCGACTTTCACCCCGTCCCCATCGAGGAACTTGCCGGGCACCTCAGCGGCATCAGCGATCGCGAGGGTTTCAAAGCCGACGCTCCGGCCCTGATCTCGATCGGCCGGCATGCCGGTGGATCGGTCCGCGACGCTCTTTCCCTGCTCGAACAAGTTGCTGCCCTCGGCGCCGGCACGGTCAACAGCGATGGTGTGCGCAGGGCTCTGGGTCTGGCCGACTCCGAGGCTTTTATGCGGCTTGCTGAAGCCGTGGCCTCAGAAGACGCAAGATCGGCCCTCGAGCTTGTGGCTGAGCTGGCGGCCCTGGGCGTCGACCTTCGCCGCTTCGTCGCCGAGTCGATCAGTTTCTTCCGCGGGGCGTTCCTCGCACATTACGCGCCCAACCTGGCCGAGATCGCCGACGAGCCCGAAGAGGTCTACGAGAGCTGGAAGCAGGCTGCTTCACTCGTCAGGTCTTCTGAGGTGTTGCGCGCCGTCGACTTGCTCGGCGAGGCCCTGGTCCGCCTCCGCGAGGGTCGTGAGGAGCGGCTCATGACCGAGCTGGCCCTGATCAAGCTGACCCGTCCCGAGACGAGCAACGATCAGGGGGCCCTTCTTTCCCGAATCGAGAGGATGGAGCGGAAGATCGACGCCCAGGCGGGGGGGGCCCGCCCACCGGCGACCACCGCCAAACCTTCGAGCCCGGCGAAGCTCCAGGCAGTTCCTGCGGTAGACGAAGATGAAGTCGACCCGACGGTGAACTTCGAGACACCAGTCGCCAAAGCAGCGCCGACTGCTGCGCCTGCGGCTCCTGAGAAGCAGCTCCCGGAGCTAGATATCACCCTGGATCAGCTCAACAAAGTGTGGGCCGGGCTCTTCGGAAGCTTGCGCGACGTCCTGGGAGCACGGCGCTGGGCTTACTTCCGCGAAGCAGTCCCTGCGGGTGTGCAAGGAAATACCATCATCCTGGAAGTCGCACACGACTTCCACTACCAGTCGCTCAACTCAGACGACGCCGTCACTTCGATTGTCGCCACCAGGGCCAGCGACCTGTTGGGGAGCCAGGTCCATGTTCGCTTCCGGCTCAAGGCCGGATCCGCCCAGGGCTCCGACGAGGCACTTGAGGACAGCATCGATCTCGACGACCTCGAAGAGCGTCCCGAGGGGAGTTCCGACCCGGCCGAGCTCCTGGCCGCGGAGTTGGGCGCCGAAGTCGTCGAAGACTGACCGACCAGACCCGTCTCCCGGGGTTGGTCCCGATCCGGGATTAGCCTTAGGAGCCGTATGAATAGACAACCAGACATGCGTCAGCTCATGAAGCAGGCCCAGAAGATGCAAGAGGAAATGGCGGCCGCCCAGGCCAAGCTCGCCGAGCAGACCTTCGAGGGAACTGCGGGTGGCGGGATGGTCAAGGCCACCGTTACCGGCGCCCAGGAGCTGGTCGAGGTCAAGATCTCACCGGATGTCGTCGACCCTGAAGATGTTGAGATGCTCGAGGATCTCGTCATCGCCGCCGTGCGTGGTGCGATGGAAGCGTCGGCTGCTGCAGCAGGAGAGTCGTTCGGTGGCCTTACCGGCGGGTTGGACATGGGCGGTCTCCTCGGCTGATGTTCGAGGGACCCGTACAACGCCTCATCGACGAACTCGGGCGCCTACCCGGTATCGGCGGAAAGACGGCGCAAAGGCTGGCCTTCCACCTGCTCTCGGTCGAGGAAGCCGACGCCATCAGACTTTCCAGAGCCATTGCCGATATGCGGGAACAGGTAGGTCAATGTCGCCGGTGTTTCAACGTCGCCGCCGGCGAGGAGTGTGCAATATGCCGCGATTCCAGACGGGAGCCGGGGATCCTCTGCGTCGTCGAACGACCTCAGGACATCGTGGTCGTGGAGCGCACCCAGGAATTCAGGGGCCGCTATCACGTGCTCGGGGGTTCGCTGTCGCCGATCAACGGGGTCGGGCCTGATCAGCTGACCATGGCTGCGCTGAAGAACCGGATAGGTGAGGAGAATCTCGAAGAGCTGATCGTCGCGACCAACCCGACCATTGAGGGCGACGCCACCGCGATGTACATTGCCCGTGAATTCAAACCGCTGGGAGTCATAGTCAGCCGTCTCGCGTCGGGCCTTCCTGTCGGCGGAGACCTCGACTACGCAGACGAGGTGACTCTGGGCCGGGCCCTCTCCGGCCGCATGCAGCTGTAGGCGCCAGACGACGCGGACCACTCCCTCCAACCAGTACCTCGACACGCGTCTCTTCCTCCGCTTGCGGATGTCTGCGGAGGGGAGGGAGAGGCGTTCCCACCAACCGTGCTTTGAGTTCGCAGCCCGGGGAGACTTCCTAACCTGCAGAGTGATGGCGTCGTTACATATCGTTTGGGATTGGAACGGGACTTTGCTCAACGACCTCGAGCTGGTTGTGCGCTCGGTCAGCGAGTCGATCGGCCGATTCGGACACGATCCGATCGATGCCGACAGTTACCGGGACCACTACACCAGACCGGTCCGCTCCTTCTATGACTCGCTCTTCGGGAGACCGGTCGGTGACATGGAATGGACCGATCTGAACAAGATCTTCCATGCGGTCTACTACTCGGGTGTCGACGATGCGAAGCTGGCCGACGACGCAGTGTCTGTTCTCGACGGCGCAGCAAGCCTCGGCATCGGGCAGTCGCTGCTTTCGATGAGCACCCATGAGCACCTGGTCCCGACGGTTCGGAACCACGGGATCGAGAGATACTTCTCTCTGGTCACCGGTTTGGAGCAGCCGAGTGGCGAGGTGAAGGCGGCGTATTTGAAACAGCACCTCCTCGACCAGGATGTCGATCCTGCCACCGTTGTGGTAATCGGCGACACTCCCGACGATCACATGGCTGCCGTGTCGGTCGGGGCCAGGTCGATTCTCTATGACGGAGGGTCCCACCACCGTCACGTGCTCGAGGACCAGGGCGCCCCGATTGCCGACACGCTCACGGCGGTGCTCGACCTGATCGACAAGGGTTCGTAGCCTTGAGCCGGCAACGTCGTTATGTCTCGGTTGTGCTGGGACTGGTGACGTTGCTCTCCCTCGGGTTTGTGGTCGCCGTGGCCGCACGGTCGCGGCCGGGGGGATTTCGGGACGACCCGTTGTTCGAGCTCGACACGAACTTCGATATCAATCTGGGGCAGCTGATCGGCTGGATCCTGATCGTGCTCTCAGTGCTCGGCGCAATCATCCTCGTCTTTGCGATCAAAGAGGTTCGGCCCCGCCGGCAGGAGCGAAAACGTAGTTACGCAGGCGTGATCCTCGGAGTGTTGGTGTTCCTGCTGATCCTCAGATTCTTCCAGCCGGTAGCGGAGAGCTTCGTCGCAGAACCGGCGGCTGCCGGCGAAGTCGGCACAACCGGGGACCCGGCAACCACAGGAGGAGGAGCTGCGGCCTGGCTGTTCTCGCTCCTGGTGGCCGCTGTGATCGCAGCTGCCCTGACCCGGGTCGGGCTGGCGATACGTGTGGCCGATTCCCCTTTCGCAGAACCACCCCCCGAGCCGGCCAGCCCCCGCCCGCCAGCAGATCGCGGGATCAGCCCGGCCCTGATCGATCTCGGCACCGAGCCTCGTGCCCGTGTCCTCGATGCATACTTGCGATTCGAGCAGTGTGCTGGAGGCCGGGGGGTGGTGCGGCGGGCGACGGAAACCGCCCAACGCCATGCCCGGAGGGTGACGACCGAGTTCGACCTCGACCGCGCCAGTGTGAGCAAGCTCATGGCCCGCTACTCCCGCACCCGCTTTGGCCACGGCCCGGTGTCGGTGGGTGATGCCGAGGAAGCCGAGGCAGCCTCCGGCAGGTTGTGCCATGAGATGGAGGCTGGGCGATGATCCGCCTTGTGGCCGGTGCCGTCGCTGCTGCCGTTGTTGCGGCTTTCATCCTCATCCAGATGCGGGGCGCCACCCGACTGGCCCTCTGGGAGGGGCTCCTCGTGCTGTTGGTCGCTCTCCAATACCGGGGTATCCCGAATCGAGGTGACCCGCTGGAAGTCCCCCTCTTCACCGTTCCCGGTCCCGACGTGTCGAGACTGCCCCGGGCCATCGCAACATCCGAACTGATGGTCATTGACGCAACGAGCGGCTACCTCAGTCCGGACCGTCGGCTCCGACCCGCTCTCACACGGATAGCAGAGCACCGGCTCGAACGGCACGGGCTCAGAATCGAGTCGTCCGGTGCAGCGGAGCTGATCGGGGAGCGAGAATGGAATACGCTGATGGGTGCCGGTGACGAAGCGGTGCCGGTCGAAGACCTCGAGCTATTGGTAGCTGGATTGGAGAAACTGTGACGGCACCGGCCCTCGAAGTCGCGAAGGTCGCCGAGGTGGCCAACTCGATCCTCGACGAAGTCGAGCGCGCGGTGCTGGGGAAAAGGGAAGCATTGCGACTGATTCTGATGGCTCTGTTGGCCAACGGCCACGTTCTGATCGAGGACCTCCCCGGACTGGCCAAGACCCTGCTGGCGCGATCATTCGCCCAGGTAGCCGACATGGGATTCTCCCGGGTCCAGTTCACTCCCGACCTCATGCCGATGGATATCACAGGTTCGATGATCCTCGACCCGGCCACCAACCGGCCAGAGTTCCGTCCGGGACCTGTATTCACGAACCTGCTGCTGGCAGACGAGATCAATCGCGCTCCGGCCAAGACTCAGGCTTCGCTCCTCGAGGCAATGCAGGAGAAACAGGTGACAGTCGACGGGGAGACGCACCCCCTGGGCCCCCCGTTTCTCGTGATCGCTACCCAGAACCCGATCGAATACGAGGGCACCTATCCGTTGCCGGAGGCCCAGGTTGACCGGTTCCTGGCAAGGGTGCGCCTCGGTTACCCCGACCGGGAAGCCGAGTGGTCGATCCTCGAGAGTCGTGCCAGGAGGGGCACCGACGACATTCCGCTGAACCAACTCGTCGACAGGTCGACCATCCTCGAGATGCAACGCTCGGTGGAGTCGGTTCATGTCGCCGAATCGGTGGGCAAGTACATAGTCGACCTGGTCGCTGCCACCCGGACTTCAGGTCGGGTGCGGGTAGGTGCCAGTCCCAGGGGTTCACTTGCAGTGATGAAGCTGGCGCGCGCATCCGCCGCGTTTGCCGGACGGGACTACGTGGTTCCCGACGACGTCCAGGATGTGGCCATCGCCGGTCTTGCCCACCGCATAATCATGCGTCCCGAGTATTGGGCGCAGGAATTCACCGAAGAAAGGGTGGTGACCGAGATCCTGGAGCAGATCGAAACGCCCCCGGCGCTTCCCAACAAACTCATGCCTTGAACATACGATCCAGCCCTCGGTTGCGCGCTTATGTGTCAGCCGGCCTGGTCGGGATGGCGGCGGGGCTGGCCGCAGGAAGCCCCGAGCCGGTCTTCATCGGCACTGCCTTCCTGGTTCTCGCCGTGGTCGGGATCCTCGGGGGCCAGGCTCTCCCGTTGCGGGTGTCGATTCTGGAGTGGCCACAGTCGTTGGTCGAAGGCGAAGAGCGACGGATCCGACTCCGGTTCGAGTCCGAAGGGGATCCGGGCCGGACCTATGCCGACCTCAACCTGAGTCGCGGCCTCGAAGTCGTCGATGCCGTCGGGGCCCGGGTTTTCGGCGACGGCCGTCTGATGGTGCCGGCCGTCGGGAAAAGCGCCGATGTTGTGGTCACGGTCCGGGCATCGTCCTGGGGCCGGCACCGGATCGGACCAATCAGCACCTATACCGAGGCGCCACTGAGCATGTTCGACGTCGGCCAGACGTCGCCGGATCTCAAGAGTTGGGTCGTCGTGCCTCAGGAGGTTGCCCTCAAACGCCTGCTGGCGCCCCTCGAGACCAATCTCCACTCCGGCGACATCGTCTCCAAATTGCGGGGCTCGGGCTCGGAGTTTGCCGATCTGCGTTCTTACGCTCCCGGCGACGACCCTCGTCACATCAACTGGCGGGTGTCGTCCCGTTCTGATGGCTTGTGGGTCAACGAGCGCCATCCGGAGCGAAACGGGGACGTGATCCTCCTGGTGGATGCCCAGGTCGAGGCGAACACCGGCCTGGTCGACCTCGTCGACCGTTCGGTCCGGCTCGCGGCGGCGTTGCTCCATGGCCATGCCCGACGTCGTCATCGCCTTGGCCTGGTAACGCTCGACGGCATGTGTCGCTGGGTTGGCCCCGGCTCCGGTGAAATCCACCGACGCAGGCTCCTCGAGCAACTCCTCGGCGTCCGACCCGGGGAAGTCCTCTGGGAGGCTGTGGAGCGGTCGGTGATCAGGGCAGCGAAGCGGCCGGCCCTGGTAGTTGCGCTGAGCCCAATGCTCGACAACAACATGGCAGGTCTGCTGAACGTCCTGCGGAGATCGGGAATCGACGTCGTTGTGATCGAGATTGATGCAACCGATCGGCTGACCGAGCCGGAGCGGGGGGATCGGGAGATCGGACGCAGAATCTGGTCCATGGAGCGGGATCGGATTCGGGACCGCTTGTCTGGAGCGGGGATCGCTGTCGCCGTCTGGGCAAGGGACGACCCTCCAGAAGTACCGCTCCATCAACTCGACGCGAGGAGGTCGTCGTGGCGACGGCAGCTCGGCTGACCGCCCTTCTCTCGGTGGCCCTTGCCATAACCCTGGTTTTGGTGTCCGACCCAGGCGGCAACGGGTTCATCTCTCTGCTGGGGTGGATCATCGTTGCCTTGCTCGCTACGGGTCTGATTATGGGGCACCGCGGTGGGATCACCGCCCTGGCCGTGGGATTCGTCGTCCGCCTCGGCCTGGTGGTCGCGTTCGACCTTGCGGTGGTTCCGGACATGTGGGTCCAGGCACTATTGCTCACGCTATCTGTCGAAACCGCGTCGATCTCCTTCACCCTGCGGGTCCGGCCCGTCGATCCGCTGACCGAACTGGTCCGCGGTGTCGGCACGGCCCTGATCGTCGGCGGGTTGGTGGCTGCAATGGGGATAGTCGTTGAAGGCACGGACGCGGGTGGGATTCTGGTGAGTATCGCCGGTGTTGCTGCGCTGGTGGTTGCCGCCGGCTGGGTGGTCCGTACCTGGCGCCGCTCCGGCCTCGCCTGATATCAATCCACCCTTGCAGTGCGCTATCAATCTAAGACGGCGGGCGGCCGTTGAGATATCGCGTGGGAAGGAGCACCGGATACCAGGGGTGACTAATCCAGGGTCTGGGCGGAGATGTGGCGGAGACGGTCGAGGTGGTGGTAGGCGTCCATGTAGCGGATCGAACCGGTCTTCGACCGCATTATCACTGAATGGGTGACCACAGTTTCGCCGCGGAACTCGACCGCGGGCAAATATTCGCCGCCGGTGACTCCGGTGGCGGCGAAGAACACATTGTCCGATGCGATTAGGTCTTTGTTGGTCATGACCTTGTCGAGGTCGAGCCCCTCGTCGAGGGCGTACTGGCGCTCGATCTCATCCCTCGGCCATAGGCGGCATTGCTGGTCCCCTTCGACGCAGAGGAGCGCGGCTGCAGCGAGCACGGCCTCGGGGGAGCCCCCTATGCCGAGGAGGATGTCGGCTGCGGTTTCGTCCTGAGCGGTGGCGATTGCGCCGGCCACGTCGCCGTCACGGATCAAGCTGATGCGGGCTCCCGCCTTTCGGACCTCGTCGATGTACTTCTGATTACGGGGCCGGTCGAGGATCAGCACCCGCAGGTCGTTCACATCCTTTTTCTTCGCCTTCGCCACCTGTTGCAGGTTGTGCTCGACGGGCGCTTCCAGGTCGATTTTGCCCGCAGCTTCACGGCCAACGGCGATCTTGTCCATGTAGACGAGGGAGCCGGGTGCGTACATCGACCCCCGGCCCTCGGAAAGGGCAATTACCGCGATCGCACCCGGTATCCCCGCCGCGGTAAGGGTGGTCCCGTCCACAGGATCAACCGCTACGTCGACAACGAGACCGGTTCCGGTACCGACCCGCTCCCCGTTGAACAGCATCGGTGCCCGATCTTTCTCACCTTCACCGATGATTACCTGTCCATCGATCTCGAGGGTGGCGAGGTGAAAACGCATTCCGTCGACTGCTGCCTGGTCCGCGGCTTCCTTGTCGCCGCGTCCCAGCCAGCGCCCTGCACCCATCGCAGCCGTCTCGGTAACCCGGACCAGGTCGAGCCCCAGGTTCCTTTCGACTGGTTCGACCATCAGTCGCCCACCCGGACGATGATTGCATCTCCCTGCCCGCCACCACCGCAGAGGGTGGCCGCACCGATGCCGCCCCCGCGGGCGGTGAGGGCTCCGATGAGGCTGACGATGAGTCTCGCCCCGGTGGCCCCGAGCGGATGGCCGAGAGCGACGGCACCACCGTTCACATTCACCTTCTCATCGGGAATGTCCAGCATCCGCGCTGACCAGAGTGAAACCGCCGCGAAAGCTTCGTTGATCTCGACGATGTCGAGGTCGGCAGGTTTCAAACCCGCCTTCTTGAGGGCTACGGCGAGGGCTTCTGCCGGACGTTCGTGCAGGGTGGCGTCGATGCCGCCGATTTGACCGTACGCCACGATTTCGGCAAGCACTGGCGACCCGGCGGCATCTGCGGCGACGGGGTCGGCAACTACGAGTGCCGCAGCGCCGTCAGATACCTGGGATGCGTTTCCAGCGGTGATGGTGCCGTCAGCGACAAAGGCCGGTCGGAGCGTGCCAAGGCTCTCCGTAGTCGAGCCGTCGCGGATGCCTTCGTCGACGCTGACGATGACGGGGTCGCCCTTGCGTTGGGGAACGGATGTTGGTGCGATCTCGAACTCGAACTCTCCGCGTGCGGTGGCTTCTGCCGCTCTCTGGTGGCTGCGGGCGGCCCATTCGTCCTGCTCATCACGGCCTATGCCCAGCCTCTTGTTCTTCAGGTCGGAAGACTGGCCCATCGTGCATTGGTCGAAGGCACAGAACAGCCCGTCGTGCTGCATCACATCGACCATGGTCACATCTCCGATGCGGGCACCCCATCGGACCTCTCTCACAATGTGAGGGGCGTTGCTCATGCTCTCCATGCCACCGGCGAGAACGAACTTGGAATCGCCTGCTCTGATGGAGCGGTCGGCGAGGCCCACAGCCGACATCCCTGACAGGCAAACCTTATTGATGGTGGTCGAAGGGATCGACATCGGAAGTCCGCCAGCGACTGCAGCCTGACGTGCTGTGATCTGGCCTTCTCCCGCCTGGAGGACGTGACCGAAGAGGATCTCGTCAAAAGCCTCCGGGCTCAAGCCCGACCTCGATACCGCCGCCTCGATGGCGACACCGCCGAGCTCGACTGCCCGCAACGGGGCTAGTGCACCCCCGTATTTGCCGATCGGGGTCCGTGCGATGCCGGTTATAACGCTTCTTGTCATATATGAGAGCCTCCTGACCAGCAATGGTAACGGCCCGACGACACCAGTTCTTCCCGATCAGCCGGACCGGTCGTGGGACGGTATCGTGGGACGGGTGAAGCTGCTCAACCTGGATCACGTTGCAATTGCCGTACGCGACCTCGATGCCGCGCTCGATGGCTATCGGGACCGGTACCGAGTCGAGCCCGCATATCGAGAGGTAGTAGAGGAACAGGGAGTCGAGGAAGCGATGATCGCCGTTGGAGGCTCTTTCGTGCAGCTCTTGCAGCCCCTCAGCCCCGAGACACCGGTCGGTCGATTCCTGGAGAAGCACGGTGAAGGTCTCCATCACGTCGCCTATGCGGTAACCAACATCGAAGCTGCGCTGTCTCACTTGAAAGAGACCGGTGCCCGGCTCGTGGACGAGAGCCCGAGAAGAGGCGGCCGGGGAACACGGATCGCCTTCGTGCACCCCGCAGACCTGGGTGGGACGCTCATCGAACTCGTGGAGATGCAATCTTGAGACAACCATTCGACATCAAAGGCGGAGCGTCCGAATTCGAGGCGGCGGTAATCGCCGTGGTGCTCGACCATGTCACCGCCGAAGAGAAGGTCCGAGCCGCAGGGCGGAACAGCAACGACAATCGCGTTCCCGGCTGGGTCCGCGCCCTCTGCCCCGAGATCTACCCCTCACGCTTCGAACAGAAGCGGCCTTCTCCGAGCTAGGCCCGACGCGACCGGATTCGTGCCGCCAGCGCGTCGAGCTCTGGTGCTTTGAGGATCCTGGCGACGAGCAAGAAAACGCCCAGGGTGCTGGCTGCGCCTACGGCTGCGATGCCGAGGGCTGCGAACGGCCCCGGTGTTCCCGATCCTGCTAGCGCGTTGACCAGGGGGACGGTCGCGAGCGCGGCGATGCCTGCTGCAACCAGGCCCCGGGCGAAAGAAGGCGCGATCCGGCGCACGCCGTCCCAGCCGGCGTCGCCGCCCCAGGCGAGGAGTAGAGCGAGTGCATATCCGGTCATGGTCAGAGTCGAGGCAAGGGCGAAACCTTGCACTCCCATGATGTTGTAGAGGATCAGCCAGGTGGGAATCGCAACCACTGTCGAGACCGTGCCCACTATCACCGGCACCCACATCCGGCGCCTCGCGTAGAAGTGCCTGGCGATGATCTGGTGCAGCCCCCAGGCCGGGATCGAGAAGGCATAGATGATGAGGAGGCCGGCAACGACGCTGGCATTGTCCTCGCCAGCGGAGAATTCGCCGTAGCCGTAGACGAGCGAGACCAGCGGGCCGGCGAGCACGACCAGGAGCGCGGTCGCCGCAGCCGAGACGAAGACTGTTTTCTTGGCGGCACTCTCTGTGGTCTCGTTCAGCTCCTGGCGGGCACCACTGGCAGCAAGCCGGGCGAGAAAGGGATAGGCGGCGACTCCGGCTGCCTGGGCGATCACGCCGATGGGGACCATGGTGAGGCGGCGGGCGTAGAAGAGCCCTGCAGCCGCACCGGTCTCCACCTGGCCGAACCAGTTGATGAACTGTTCGTCGAGAACCGCCACCGACTGGCCGATCATCAGGGGGAGGGCGAGGATCAAGTACTCACCCACTGCCGAATGTCCGGCTACCGGCACCAGCCTGACACCGGTGCGGCGCGCCCCGAACCACTGGAGCCCGAAGTTGCCGATGGCCGACCCGACCACAGCGCCCCAGAGGAAGGCTTCCGGGCTCGCCTCGCCAGCGGCGTACCCGATCAACCCGCCACCGATAATCCCGAGGTTGTAGATCACAGGGGCGATAGCCGGGATGGCGAATCGCTTATGGGCGTACTGGACTGCCATCAGCACCGACCCGAGCACGAGGAATATTTGGGCGGGGAGAACGATCCGGGTGAGGGAGGTGAGTCGCACATGGTCCTCGGGCCGGGCCTGGAATACCAGCTCGACGAATTGGGGGGCGAAGATCCACATCACCGCAGTGAGTCCCACGATTGCGAAAGCGACGAAGCGGAAGACCGAGGTGAAGGCGCGGCTGGTGGCTTCGGTGTCTCCCTTCTCGATATGGCGGCTGAGAATCGGAATCAGGGTGATGGTCAGATATGCACCGGCGAGCAGATAGCTGAAGTAGTCGGGGAGGGCAAAGGCATGCCGGTAGAGGTCCGCCTCGGCATTCAGCCCGATCAGGCCCGCGAGCAGGCTCTCCCGCGTTAGCCCGAGCAGTCGGGAGAGAAGGATGCCCCCGGAGACGACGGCGGCTGCCATCCCCATCCGGATGGGTTTGGTCATTGTCTCGATTCCCTCAGATTCTCGAGGATGCGCTCGGGGACGTGGAGGTCGCCGTAGCCGGAACCCAAACCCAGCCCCTCTTTGTAAGTCCCGTGATAGTCGCTTCCTCCAGATGGGAGGAGACCGAAGCGCCGAGCCAGGTCGTCGTAGCCGTAGCGCTCGTGCTGCTGGTATGCCGAGTAGTGGGCTTCCAGCCCGACCAGGCCATACCCCTTGAGCTCATCGAGAAGGTCGGCCATTTCGGATGCTCGATTCACACCCAGCGTGTGGGGATGGGCGAGGATGGGCACCGCTCCCGACTCCAGGGCCAGGCCGATACCTTCCTCGGGAGTGAGCAGGCGCCGCTTCACATAAGCCGGTGCGCCGTTGGCAAGCCAGAGGTCGAAGGCGGTCTTGATATCGGGCACGTATCCCTTCGCCACCATGACCGCCGCGATGTGGGGTCGCCCGACCGAGCCTTCGCCTGCCTCGACGAGGACCTCTTCGAGGCTGACCGGCATTCCGAGGCGGGTGAGCTCGTCGACGATGTTCTGGTTGCGCGAGGCGCGAGCGTGCTGGATCTCGGCGAGCCGGTCCTGGAGCGGTCCCGGTCCGGGTTCCAGCCACAAGACCACCAAATGCATCCCGCCCTCGGTTCGCGTCAGGGAAAGCTCGGTCCCCGGGATCAGCTCGACCCCGTCAGCAGCCGCTTGGGCCTCTTCGACACCCTCCTGGGTGTCGTGGTCGGTGAGGGCGATGGCGGTCAGCCCCAACTCGATGGCGCGGTGGACGAGCTCGGTGGGTGTGTCCGAGCCATCTGAGAATGTGCTGTGGGAGTGGAGGTCTACTGCCATTGCCCACGAATCATCGCTGATGAGTGGGTCAAGAGCCGGTTACGTCGATCGTGACGGTTTCGATGTAGACCGTTTCGAGCGGGAGGCTGTCCTCGCGGAAGCCAGGTCGCCGCGCGGTTTCGACCTCTGTGATGGCATCGATTGCCTCCTGGCCCGAGATGACCGTGCCGAGGACGTTGAACTGGGGGTTCAGCGAACTGGCATCGGCGACGACGATGAACATGTCGCTCCCGGTGGTGCCCCGTCCCCGGTTGTCCATGGCGACCGCCCCAACCTCGTAGACGAAATCTTCAGCCGGGAACTCGTCAGGCACTCTGTATCCGGGCCCACCGGTCCCGTTGGCTTCCGGGTCGCCTCCCTGGATCACGAAGTTCGCGAGGACGCGGTGGATGACTTGCCCGTCGTAGAAGCCCTCCCGGGCGAGGAATACAAACGAGTTAACCGTCGCCTTGCTGGTGAGGTTGAGGTCGATGACGATCTCGCCGCACGAGGTCTGGATGGTTGCCGTGGCAGCCGAGGCGGTCTCGAGGTCGGTCTGGGCTTCAGGCGCGTCGAACTGTTCGACGATCTGGGCCGGGGGTTGATCTGCCCCACACGCGGTCTCCTGGGCGCGGAAAGCCTCATAGCCGGTGGGCAGGGAACCGTCGCCGTCGAAAATCGCACCGAGGGCGAAAAAGCCCACGACAATCGCCCCAAAGCCAAATGCCGTGAGGAGGCGCCGGGTGAGTTCCCGGCGGGCGCTTTTCTTCTTCTCCGCCTCTTTTTTGGCGGCGCGAAGTTCTTTCTGGCGGTGGCGGCGATCTGACATCGAATCGGGACTTTAGGCGTCGACAGAAAACAATCGTCGGACGGTGTTCGTATTGAGGTCCAAAAAGCTCCAAACTGTGTCCTATGCCTGTAGTCGTTCAGAAGTACGGCGGCACCTCAGTTGCCGACCCGGCGCGGATCAGCGCCGTCGCCGATCTCGTCGGAGCTTCACGCCGTGCCGGCAACGATGTAGTGGTTGTGGTATCGGCGATGGGCCAAACCACAGACGAGCTTATCGCCCTAGCTGCCGACATCTCCCCCAAGCCCCCACCGAGGGAGATGGACATGCTGCTCTCCGCCGGGGAGCGGATCTCGATGGCGTTGCTGGCGATGGCATTGGACGTCAGGAACATTCCCGCAGTCAGCTACACCGGGAGCCAGGCGGGGATCCTCACCGACTCCTCACACGGTGAAGCCAAGATCAAGGAGATCACCGGGCACCGTGTCAA
Organism: Acidimicrobiia bacterium; assembly: GCA_050329555.1. Classification (GTDB taxonomy): domain Bacteria; phylum Actinomycetota; class Acidimicrobiia; order Spongiisociales; family ZC4RG35; genus MA-ANB-1. The sequence continues at coordinate 21,759 of JBHJOQ010000139.1, forward strand.
GGACTCACTTGCCGAGGGAAAGGTCGTGATCGTCGCCGGTTTTCAGGGAGTCGATCCCGACTCCAAGGAGGTGACCACGCTGGGGCGCGGCGGTTCTGATGCCACGGCGGTCGCCCTGGCTGCGGCTCTTGGGGCGGATGCCTGCGAGATCTACACCGACGTCGACGGTGTGTTCACTGCCGACCCCCGAATCGTCCCCGGAGCCAAGAAGCTCGAAGAGGTCTCCTTCGACGAGATGCTCGAGTTGTCCGGTGCTGGTGCGGGGGTGCTCATGTCGCGGTCGGTCGAATTCGGGCGGCGGTTCGATATCCCGATCCACGTGCGATCATCACTGAGCGGCCAGGTAGGGACCTGGGTCAAGGAGACGACAATGGAACAAGCCATCATCAGCGGGATCGCCCATGACCGGTCGGAGGCGAAGGTCTCGGTGAACCGCCTTCCCGACCGTCCCGGTGTCGCTGCCTCGGTCTTCGGCCCGCTCGCCGATGCCGGCGTGAACGTCGACATGATCGTCCAGAACGTCTCTCACGATGGGACCACCGACATCAGCTTCACGGTCCCGCGCTCGCAGGTCGACGAGGCCGAGCGAATCGCCAAGGACGTTGCGGTCGAGGTCGGCGCGCTCTCGGTCGACGTTGACACCGAGATCGGCAAAGTGTCCCTGGTCGGTGCCGGCATGAAGTCTCATCCCGGCGTTGCGGCGCACGCCTTCCGTGCCCTCGCCGAAGTGGGCATCAACATCGAGATGATCTCCACGTCGACGATCAGGATCTCTTGTGTGGTCCGTGCCGACCAGGTTGAGAATGCGGTCAACGCATTACACAAAGCCTTTGATCCGCCCATGATCACCGAGGAGGTTGGAGCGTGAGCGGCAAGCATGTTGCCATAGTCGGCGCCACCGGGGCGGTGGGCCGGACCATGCTCTCCATCCTCGAAGAGCGAGCGTTCGAAGTCTCCGATTTGAGACTGTTTGCATCGTCGCGTTCGGCAGGCAGCATCGTCCCCACCCGTTGGGGTGATGTCGAGGTCGAAGACCTCGCCGACGCCGACACTGCGGGGGTCGAAGTGGCGCTGTTCAGCGCGGGAGGTGCCAGGTCCAAGGAGTTCGCTCCCCGTTTCGTCGAGGCGGGAGCGGTGGTGGTGGACAACTCATCGGCGTTCCGGATGGACTCCGATGTTCCCCTGGTGGTCGCCGGGGTCAACGACGATGCCGCGTCGGATCACAGCGGGATCGTCGCCAACCCGAACTGCACGACGATGGCCCTGATGATGGCCGCCGGACCGCTTCACCACAGTCTCGGCCTTCGCTCCATGGTGGTCAGCTCCTATCAGTCCGTCTCCGGTTCGGGCAAGGCCGCAGTCGACGAGATGATGGGCCAGGTCGATGCGCTGCGCGACGATGTCGACGCTTTGATGGACGGCTCCTGGGTCGACCCCGGTTCGGAGATCTACCTGCGCCCGATCGCCTTCAACACCCTGCCCTTCGCCGGGACCGAGGCGGAATCCGGCTACACGGACGAGGAGTGGAAGCTGGTCAACGAGTCGAGGAAGATTCTCTCCATTCCGGACCTGGCCGTCGAGCCCACTTGCGTCAGGGTTCCGGTGGCAGTCGGCCACGGCATTGCCGCTTCGATGCGTTTTGCATCGTCGACCACTCCCGAAGCTGCAACCGAGATCCTCAACAACGCCCCGGGGATCGAGGTCTGGACCGACAAGGTTCCGACCGCTCTCGACTCTGCAGGGATCGATGATGTCCTCGCCGGCAGAATCAGGGGGACACTCGGTGAACCGGGCGGACTCAACCTCTGGGTGGTGGGCGACAACCTCCGAAAAGGCGCTGCCCTCAACGCCGTCCAGATCGCCGAACTGCTCGCGTAGCAATTCGATCTGACCTACTGATTGTGACTGCGTAGAATCAGCTTATCGGGACGTGGCGCAGCTTGGTAGCGCGCAGCGTTCGGGACGCTGAGGTCGTGGGTTCGAATCCCGCCGTCCCGACTCAGAAACCCCAGGTCAGGCCGCTCTCCGGAGCGGCCTGCTTGTTTGGGACCGGTTTGCATCGCGCGTCCATCGCGCGTCACAAACCACGACCTTGCCCGCGATCGCGGTTCTGGCTGGGTAGAAATCGTTCCCCGAGCCGCTCGGCGGCCTGCCGGTCGGCTTCGGTTGTGGCCTGGGCGTAGATGCCGAGGGTGAGTCTGGGGTCGGTGTGCCCGAGGCGGGTCTGGGCCGTCTTGAGGTCGATGCCTTCGAGGATGAGTCCGGTGGCATTGGCCCGGCGGAGGTCGTGGAACTGGGCCCACTCGATGCCCGCTTCCTGTCGGGCCGGGTACCAGATCCGGTGAAGCCAGTTCGAGTAATCGAAGTGTTCCCCGTCCGGGGTGGCAAAGAGGTAGGCGTCGGTGTCTCTGGTGGTGAGCCCACGCTGCTCGAGATGGTTTGCGAGGAGTTCCATGAGGGCGGGTGGTGCGGCCAGGGTTCTGCGGGCGGCTTCGGATTTGGGTGGTCCGATGGCAGAGCGCCCTCCGACGCCTCGTGTGATCTGTTCGGCGATAGCGATGGTCGATCGGTCGAAGTCGATCCGGCCGAGACGGAGACCGGCGCATTCGCCCCAACGAAGCCCGAGCACCGCCCCGAGATAGACCATCGTCCCGTTCTGAGGCCCCATAGCGTCGGCGAGCTCCGCGAGGTGGTTGCGGGTGAGCACGGGCCGGTCGGTGGGCTGTATGGCTGGCAGCCGGATTCCTCGACAGGGTGACCTGGCAATTCGATCGTCGAGTACGGCGGCGTTGAGGATCGCTGAGAGGGTCTGGTAAATGCGCCTGACGGACCGTGGTGCGAGGCGCTCGGACCAGTCATTGACGCATTGCTGGATGTCAGATGGAGTGAGCGACCCGATCGATCTGTCTCCAAGGGCGGGGAGAATATGTACCCGAAGCGCCGAGTTGTCGCGGGCGCGTGACGATGGACGTTTTGCAGGGTTCGATTCGAGCCATCTGCCGGCGACCCCTCGGAGCGGCTCCTCCGCCCGACGTGGATCGAGCCAGTTGCCCCGACGCCGGCTGGCTCGTTCGTCGGACTCGAACGCCTCTGCTTCGCGGCGCGTCCGAAAGGTCCTCGTGTAGGTCTTACCGGACGGGTCACGTAGGCGGACGTCGTAGCGTCTGGCTCCGTCCTTGGTCCAACGCAGCTGAACGCTCATCTGCGTCCGCCGGCCCTTGAGTCGGCCACCGAACCTTGGAGCCGGCGCACGAACTCGACGAGGGCATCCGCCGGGATTCTTCTGCTCGCCCCGATCCGTACTGAGGCAAGCTCACCGGTGCCGATCAGCTCGTAGACCTTCGAACGGCCGATCGACAGCACCTCGGCCGCTTCTTCTGGCTTCAGCAGCAGCTTCTCAGCCAACATCGCCCGGGCGCTCCTGGATGGACATGGGGCACATCAGATCACGACGCCCTGTCCGCGGAGTGTCAGCCCGGTCCCATAAGCCCTCTCATCTCGGTGTGATGCCGCTTGAGAAAGAGCTAACCGGATCCCACGATCCAATTTGGGATTCGGCCGGTGGAACCTGGCTTTGACCGCCAAGTTGGAGGGTTACTGACATCCAAACGACAGGGTCGTAAAGGACGATTCGGACGATGCGCCCGCTCTTAACTCTCCGAAACCATGACATTCGGGCTCGAGATGGTCGGCGGCACCACCTGATCGGTACGAAGGTCCGGCAATCCTCAGACATCACGGCAGAAGCCGCCGGCCTGCCTCGATCTAGCCAGCCCTACCGCATACCTCGACTCACCCTGAACCCCTCGAAAGGAAACCAGGCATTGAGCCTCTCCCAGCCACCAGGTCAACCAACACGCCGACCGCACTCGACACTGACAGGCGCGAGCGCGATTCGCGTTCACCACCCTCCAACTACACACGCACGTGCAACAAGTTGCGTGATGTATACGTGTAAACAAGCGAGGTCGTGATGGAACTCGACCGCGGCACACTGGCGAGGTTCGACCGCAAGCTACTCGCTGGACTTGGCCAGGACGAGACGTTCCGGATGGTGAGGGTCCCGGTGACGGAGGCGAAGTGGTCGACGTGGAAACGCTATTGCGACTCGGCAGGGATCTCGATGGGCAGAGCGGTCGTCGCTTTGATTGACCGCGAGCTGATCAGCGTATTCGGCGACTCAAGTGGTTTTGAGTCGCCGGTTTTCCGGCAACGGGCCGAGGAAGAATCGGCCCTACGAGGAGAGAAGATCGCGAGCCGGGAACGTGAAGTGGAGGCGACGGAGCAGCGTTTGAGTCGGTGGACCGAGCGATTGCGGGTTTGGGAGAGTGAGCTCGAGGCTCTGGAGCAGCGAGCCGAGCTGGCAACGAAGTTGGCGTCGCCACCTTCAGAGGCTCGGACAAAGGTTGGGCGCAACGAACGGTGTCCGTGTGGATCGGGACTCAAGTACAAGCATTGCCACGGGCTGGCTGGCCGGCGACCGGGTAGCGCCTAATGCCGGTTCTGGTCGCGCCGGAGTGCGCTACATCGTTCCGGTCGGCGAGTGATATGTGCGGGTTGGTCGTGTTCCGGTTCGCGTCGTGTGTTCGCGGCGCCAGCCGGGGCCTCCCCCCGTTCAATCTCGATGGGGTCGAGGCCCTGATTTTCTACACTATTGGAGTGCGAACAACCGCCACACCATGAACGCGTTCTTGCGAACGGCAATATTCACCGTGTCCATGGCCTCCCTCCTAATGGCTTGTTCTATGGAGCCGCCGGGGAATCCGGGTGTCTCCAACGCCGCTGGTGAGACGATCGAGGTTTTTCTCGTCGACTTCCATCCCGATGGAGAGGATGAATTGGTCTTGACTCTTGACCCTTCGGATGGTCAGAAGATCTCAGGGACTCTCGTAAGCGAGTGCACGCAACACGAACTTGTTGCACGAAACCTTGACGGGGTAGAGATTGAGCGCCGCCCCGCCGGGCTGTGTGAGGATGAGGTGTGGCTCGTGAACGGAGATCTCAGCGACTAGTACAAGGTGAGGTCACAGGCTTTCCGGACGTCACCGACCGGGTAACCACCTGTTGAGCGAAAACGCCCGATCCCGAAACCGAGCAGAACGGCGCGTCGGCGTGCGATTCAGGCCCTTCGTTTCCAGAGCGGGTCGAGTATCGGGCATTAGGGTTGTATCCATGCTGACGCGGAGCGCCGCAGTGGTAGCAGGAGTTGCCCTTGCGGCTTCTGGACTCTTGCCGTGGACGAGTGATGGATTAAGTGGAGCATACGTCGCCGGACTTGGCGGATTACCGCTGGTTGCTGGCCTCGTTGTGGCTGGCGTGGGCGTGGCTGCGCCTAAGAACCGACTCGCTCGCTGGTCAATCTTCGTTTTGAGTGTCGCTGCAGGGTTGTTCGCTCTATTTGCTGTTGGCATGGCGGCGAGAGGCGGGGTCGGGTCATCTCTTGGAGTCGCCTTCTACGTAATGATCGTCGCGTCCGGACTTGGCATCTGGGCATCCATTCGATGGGTCGAGGCAACCCATACCGACTGATCCTGGTCGGAACCACCCAAGTCTGACATCACTCGATATCGACCGATCTCATGCGATATCGCCCAATTCGAAGACCGACTGATATCGGCACGTCAGGATCGGTTGTGGCTCGATTCGGGTCACCGTCGGTACCGATCGATCTCGGTCGAATGACGCAATGTTGTTCACCTCAGAAGCTTCGGCGGAAGCAACCAGATACGCCTCTGCGTAGTCGATGCGGTGCGTTTCGTAGACCTCGAGTGAACGCAGCAGGAGTGGTGCGCTCATCACTTCGATTGGATCGAACGCAATGATCGACCGCACGAGATGCGCCACCTCTTCGACCGGTACCTCATAGAAGGACTCGAGGTCCGCTTTCAACAGATTTCAGTTGGGGATCTCGGCAGTCCAGATCACGACATTGAGGACTGTCGGGACGGTGGCGAAACGGTTCGTGAACTCGGTAACAACAGCAACCACTTGGTTGTCGGTCACATACAAGCTGTTGACATAGGCATCCTCTCCAAAGACTTTGGACACACTTTCGACGCTCCACGTCGACCCGTCAGCGGTAAACGCGACAAGCTGCTTTTCATTCATGAGATGCTGGTCGCCGAGGGCTTCGGCCTCGGCGTCCGCGATCTCTTCGAACGTGAAGGAGACCAAAGCTTCAAGCGAATCGGGATGCAAGAAGGTGACCGACCGTCTCCGAAAGTCGACCACCACCTCATCGTGCACTTGGTTCGAGTAGGTGCTCAGGTTGAGAAGCGCGTTGTCCCCAGATGTAAGGACCCCCGGTCCGTCCATCCCGTCAATTGTGAGCGTGTACCCGTCTCGTTCGATGGCAACTGGCTGGGAATCCTCGGAGACGAACCCGGTGTCGCCATACCCCGTAATCACCGACGCGAGTCCTGCTTCGCCAGCTGCCAGAGTCTGGAAATGCCATGAGAACCCATCCGGCAGATACCCGCTCACGCCCAAGGGCTGCCACGTGGTGCGATCTTCCGAGTAGGCGATGTCAGGAGTTGGACCCTGTTGCCTGGCCGCCACAAACCCCTCCCGCCACGGGGCCAGAAGCTCCTGTCCTCCCCCGGTGTCGCGCTCCCAATCCAAGCCATTAGGAGAAAACCATGTCTCGTAACCTACTGATCCATAGCCGCCCACCATCAGCTCACCACCAACCTCGAAGATACTGTGGGCATACCCAACCCCCAGGTCAACCGGAATCCAGTCCTGACCGTCGATCGAGGTCCAGGCCACTATCGAACCCGGGGCCACACTCCCTAGTAGTTGCTGGCCTTCCGCTTCAGTCAATCCGAGGCCCTCAGGCGTTGCCGAGAATACGGTGAGGCCAAGGGGACCGTGAACAGTGACGGTCGAGGATGGACCCCCCCAGCTGATGTTGACCGGTGGGTTGCCGTCCTCGTCATCGAGGTCGTCGGGTAGGACGTCGCGGAGGAGACCCCCGATGTCAGGAGATGACGAGGCGACTACAACAGTTACAT
>JBHJOQ010000044.1:0-10523 GCA_050329555.1 Acidimicrobiia bacterium
CTCCGATGCCGGCACGACTCGCAGCGCCGCCACGGCCAAAGCGCCTCGACACGCACGTACGTGTCGTCGTGGACCGGACACCGCCACATCTGGATCACCCGGTACCGGCGACCCAGCTCGTGGATGCAGCCACACGGTGCGATCCCGATTCGAAGCCGAGGGGTGAGAAGTGTCACGCTCCCACCTCCTCCGCCTCGGGCTCGTGAACCGTGACCTGACTGGCCACAACTTCCAGCCGGCTCCGTCGACCATCCGGGTCTTCCCAGAACCGACGCTGAACCGATCCGACTGCCCAGATCCGGACACCCGACTCCGAGACCTGCTCGACCAGGTCCTCGTCCGGGTCCCAAAACGTGACCGGCACTACATCCACTCGGCGAGTGGGTGACTCGGTCCGGACACTGACCAGGAGTCGCAGCATCCCGGTACCAGACTCGAACTGTCTCAGCTCCCCCGGCGTTGCCAACCTCCCGCAGAGGACTACGAGGTTGAGATCCATGACTACCGCTCCTTTCTCTCGCGTGGTGGGGGCCTCTCGGCCGCAAATGCCGTCCACCACGCCGCTGGAGCGGAGTGCAAGGGGGTCGGCCCGCAGGGCCGACGGCGAGGACAAGGAGCGGAGCGGAGTCCCGCAGCCGCTTGCCCCCTTGCGTGGAGCGGGCGGCGTGGTAGATCTTGCGGCGGGTCGAGAGGCCCCCAAGCGAGAGCCGAGCGGTCAGTCGGAGCAGAGACGAACGTGCAGCGGACTCATGCCCACGCCGACCGATGAGGCGACGGACGAAGCGACGCTGCTCGGTCTGCAACCACACGGCTGGCTCCGAGTCGCAGCCAGCCGGGCAGGTCTGCAACTGTGTGGAGTTGCTCCAAGGCGAGTCAGTGGGTGCACTGACTAGTTGGCACTCTCCTTCAGCCGCCCCGAACCCTGGCCGTGCCCGCTTCAGCCGGTCCCGCTTGCACGACACTCGACCTGTTTCCAAGCCGGCAAGCGGGTCTTGTCAGGCCTGTGAGGACAGGGAAAGCAGTGAGGTACCACGTTGCGGATGCTCACGTGACGCATCTCGTTGCAGATGCGCTGACCCATGTCAGCGAGCCCGATACACAGCAACTACGAAAGGAACCGAAATGACAGAGTCCGAAATTAGGGCCGAACACTCGCTCACCGATCACACCCATGGCGAAGGCTGTGGCCACGACGTGGTGGCCCACGAGGGTCACGTGGACTATCTCCACGACGGGCACAAACATGCCCTCCACGGCGACCACTGCGACGAGCACTGACCCAGAACCAAAGTGTCCAAGGTGGACCTCAACAGGAACACCTTGGACACGACAAACGCCGTCGGGACCGCCGGTGTCGATCCCGGGTGGGATCACCCACTGCAATGAGAGGTTCGCGACCTGGCGGAGGGTGACTACACGTTCCGAGGTGTGGTCCCGAGAGATGGTCGCAGCCGGACCTTATGGCTTAAACTGTGGTCGGTGCCTGATCCGCAAGGTCCGTTTTCCCACACCATAGAAATGGAGAGGGCTCCGGATGGGGTGCCTGCGGCTAGTGCTGGCCGGCGAGAGCAGATCGGCTCCGAGGACCACTATTCGTTCTCGGTTCCTGCTGGCGGGTTGGCCCTCTACTACGACTGGCTTGAATGCGTGACCAACATCCGTGCTCAGATCCTCGACTCCACTGGCAGTCCGGTCTCGATGCAGTCGATTACGCACTGCAACGATCGAGCTTTCACACTTCCGGGAGGCAACTACACGATTCGGGTGTGGTCCCAAGAGATAGTGACCGTCGGTCCATACAGCTTCCAGATCAGAGAGCAGTAGGCAAGGCACGGGTTATCCCCTGGGGCGGGCGCGCCCAGCCATCAGGTCAGATGGTGCATCTGGCTGACAGGCGCAGCCCGAGCCCTGAAGACGGATGGACGACGTTGCAAGAGGCACTCTTGCCGTCGGATACCCTCAAGACCCGGATCAGCCATCACTTGTCCTATTCGAATCCCCTGACCGTCAGCCGTATAATTCCGTGTGCACGATGTTCTCCGGGACCTGGGAGAACAACCCAGAAACGCCTCGATCCGTGTCTTCAATCACGGTGGGTCTCTATGCGGTGCCGGCGGGACCAACTTCGGCAACGACGACGTCAGGCTCTTAGTCGACGGTGTCCCTCGCGCCCCCATCACCTGGGTGGACACATCGATTGACCTCGACGCTGCCAAAGACCTGTATTTCGACTTCTCTATCCGGCAGATGTCTCCAAGCTGGAGATTTCTGTTGGTGCCGAAGACACTGCCCTGACCGTTGAAGTCGAATTGCCGGAGTTGCCGAAGGCTCCGGGCGAATGAACCCCCGAATCGAAGTCGGGCAAGGCAATGCCGATAGGCGTGCTTGCTGTCGACAGAAGGGAAACCACCACCGTCAGACCCATTCGGCCTCTGTTCCTGCAACCAGCTAAGAAGGCGCTAGAGGACGTCACCGGCCAGCGCGACGGCGATCGGGGAGAAGCTCATCCGGTTCCAGAACGGGCGTGACAGGTGGTTGTCTTCAATGTAGTGGAGGAAGACGTGTTCGATGCCTCGTTCGTCGAAGTCGACCAAGGCCCGCGCCGTGAGGGCGCGACCTATCCCTCGACCACGGGCTGTCTCAGTAACGCTGGTGAGCCCTATGTACCCATAGGTGGATGGCAGATATCGACGCCCGGGTGAGTTCTCAGGCAGGTCCTGGATGCTGAGGGCTGTGCTCCCGAGCAGTTCGCCAGTTTTCGGTTCGAGAGCGACATAGGTGGACGACGTGCCGGCAACCTGGTTGGCGAGCCAGGACTGGATCACCCTCCTATTGGGCTCTTCGGCCTGAGGAAAGAGAGTCCCGGAAGTGGTATGGACGGCGTGGTAAAGGTGTTCCTCCAAGGCGAGGGCGTAGAGGGAGTCCTCATCGCCTGTCTGAATCGTTCGGATTGGAACACCTATCGATGCGGTAAGGGCAGGCGCGGACCGGCGTCCTGCCATGATCGAGCTGGGTTTCAGGCCTATCTGGCGCCATATCGCCCCTCCTACCCAGTCGTGGGCTCTGGTTCCGACGATGAGGTGATGGATTCCCAGTTCGCGGGCGTCCTCGGCGATCCTCTCGACGATGAGTGGCAGGCACTCCTCCGCAGCATAAGCTGTAGCCGCATACCAGGTGGAGGCTGTGACGTAGGCGTGACGGGGTGGCATGTATGTGTATCCGGGGTGGTCTTCATCGACCACTTCGAGCATGGCACACACATAGGCCTGCCCTTCTCCGGTATCGTCGAATGCGATCCAGCCTGACGAAGCCTCCCCTTTCAGGTGTCGGCTCAGAGCCATTTGGGCGCTGAGACGGGGGTCAAATTCCCTGGTTGGCTCCACGAAAGGTGACGGGCTCTGGGCGGCGATGCCTCTGGCAGCAAGGGTGAGAGCGGCTTCGGGATGATCGGTGACTCTTCGCAGTCTCATGTCTCGAGTCCTGTTTGGTAGATGTTGGTTCGCTTCCGGGCGATGAGTCCGTGGCGTGGGGCCAGGAACCAGACGACGAGGAAGACTGTGGTGAGAATGAGGACGATGAGCCCGCCGGATGCGAGGTTGTAGCGGTAGGTGATGTAGAGGCCGAGGAGGGATGAGCCTCCTCCGATCCCGGCAGCCAAGAGCATCATCGTGCTGAGTCTGTCGGTGAGGAGCCGAGCGGTGGCGGCGGGTGTGATGAGGAGGGCCAAGACCAGAATGTTGCCGACGGCTTGAAGGGAAATGACGATCGCAAGAGTGACCATCACGTAGAGGAGGCCGTCTAGTTTGACGACGGGGAGCCCCGATGCTTTGGCGGTTTCCCTGTCGAGAGCGACGGTAACTAGTTCTTTCCGGATAGCGACGGTGAGGGCGACCAGGATTGCTCCGGCGACGACGGCGACAATCACGTCGGCGTTGCTGATCCCGAGAATCTGTCCGAAGAGGAACGAGGCGAGGTCGCCGGTGTAATTGCTCTGGGTGCTGACGATGACAATGCCTAGCCCGAATGCGAATGCGAAGAAGACACCGATCACGGTGTCTTCCCGTAGTCGACGGTTCTGGGAGAACGACGTGATCGAGAGGGCCGTGACGACTCCGGCTATTGCCCCTCCGAGCATCATGTTGAACCGAAGGACGAATGCAATAGCTACACCGGGGAAGACGGCGTGAGCCACGGCGTCGCCGATGAAAGCGATGCCTCTGAGCACGACGAAGGTTCCGATGACTCCGCAGGTGATGCCTGCGGCGATGGCGACGACGAAGGCTCGGGTCATGAAGACGTGTCCCCACGGTTCGGCAATGAGGTTGATGATGTCGCTCATTCAGCGTGCCTGGTGATGGCGGCTATCAGGTCGGTAGACGAGTCGACTCCGAACGCCTTTAGCCAGACTGAGGGGTCGGCAAGTTCTTCGGGTGTTCCGGTGGCTACGACCGTCTGGTTGAGGAGACAGAGCCGGGTGCAGATCTTGGAGGCTGAGGAGAGGTCGTGGGTGGTCATCAGCAGCGCTCTTCCGTCGGCGAGGAGGTCTTCGATGAGTTCGGTGAGGAGCTCCTGGGTGGGAACGTCGACACCGGTATACGGCTCGTCGAAGAGGAGGAGGGTCGGGTCCATAGCCAGGGCTCTAGCGACCAGGACCCGTTGACGCTGGCCTCCGGACAGTTCGCCGATGGCACGGTGGCGGAGGTCGGTCATCCTGACTCGTTCCAGTGCGGCCCCGACTGCGGACCGGTCGGCCGCCTTGGACTTGCGAAGCCAGCCGATCATCCTGGTGCGTCCGGTCATGACTGCACCCTCGACCGTGATCGGGAAGTCCCAGGCGAACTCGTGGCGTTGCGGGACATATCCGATCGGGGTCCTTCCATCACCCGGAGGCTTCCCGGCGATGAGCACAGTGCCCTGATAGGGGAGCAGTCCGAGCACAGCTCGGAGGAGTGTGGTCTTGCCTGCTCCGTTGGGGCCGATGAGCCCGACCACCTCCCCCGCGGTCATGGAGAGATCGACGTCGTGAAGAACTCTTCGTTGACCGAGTTCCACCGCAAGTCCGGACACACTTAGTGGGTTTGGGTTTGTGGCCTCCCCGGTCATCGGGCCCTCCCTCGTCTCTGAGCCACCACCAAGACCAGAGCAACTGCGGACACTGCGGCAAGCCCGGACAAGACCCACAGTGCATTTCGGCTTGCCGGTTCCTCATCTGGGTCGTCTGCCGTGTCTGGCTCTGTGGCGTCGGCTGGTGATGATGTACTGGTGAACACAGCGGTGCTGTCAGTGGCGTCGCCGACCACGAAGCTGAGATTGCGCCGATCCGATTCAGACTCTCCGGTGTGGGTCTCTGCACTCATTTCGATATCCAGGCGGTAGGTGCCGGGCTGGTCGAATGTCCAGTTTCCGTGGACGTGGGTGCCGAGGGGAACGCTAATCATTTGCGGGTAGGGCTGGTTGGAGTCGAAGAGAACCTCTGGCTCTCCGAAACTGCCGGAAAGGAAAAGGATCATGCTCCCTGGCCCTTCCAAACCATGAAGGGTCCAGGTGATCGGGGTCCTTATCTCTTCAACGACTGTGGGGTGTTGCGTGTTCCACCCTGGCCAGAGAACCCCGAGGGTCTGGGCTTGAGGCAGTAGCCACAGTACGGCGCCGGGGCTACCGAGGAACTCGTAGCCGGCCTCGGGGACCGCGATCTGAGAGGAATCGATAGCCCGAAGGGCCACGTCTTCGAGTCGACGCCACACCGGGGCATCGCCGGTGTCGTCTTTGATCCGGATCCCCCAGGCACCATCGATGTAGATGGGCCCGATATCGACGTGCCCGTTATCAATGACCACCTGTTCGCCCAACGGAGCGAGCTCCCCGCCCTCGGTCTGTGCCACGGCAGAGCTCGTCGGAATCAGGATGAGAAAGACCACGAACAGCTCGAGCAGGAGTCGATGGCCGGTTCGGTTCACTCTCAACCCTGGCCTCCAAGGCAGCGGAGGAGTTCATCGGCGTTGTGTCTCATCATGTCGATGTAGGTCTGGACATCGCGGTCGAAGGAATCGCCGTAGACGAGACACACTTCGACTCCCTGGTCCTGGGCCACCTGCTGGAGAACGCTGGCCCGTGTGGCGAGGTTCGGCTCGATGAACACCGCCGGGACCGCAAGGTTCCTGATCGTCTCAGTGAGCCGCGTCACCTGAGCGGCGCTGGGCTCTTGTGCGGGGTTGGGCACCACAAACCCGGCGATCTCCAAGCCGTAGGCGGCCGCCATATACCCGAAGGCATCGTGGGTAGTGATCAAGTGGCGGCTGGCTGTCGGGATCTCGGCGAGTTTGGAGCGTACGTATTCGTCGAGGGTTTCGAGCTGGAGGACGTACGCATCGCGATTCGCCTCGTAGATCTCACGGCCTGCGGAATCGAGGTCGATCAGCACATCGGCCATCACCCGCACATAGGCGATAGCGTTGCTCACATCTTGCCAGAGGTGGGGGTCGATCTCGCCGTGGACATGCTTTCCGAGCACCGCCTGGGGTAGCTCGTAAATCTGTGCTCCAGGATCTCCGAGGAACCGGAACTGCTCGCCGTCGGGTACCAGCACCAAGGCGCGGGTGGGCACGTCGATGACTGCTGCCCCAGCATCGATATCGCCGACGTGATCGGCACAGGACAGCTCGGCAGTGCACAGGAAGACCCTGCCGGTGTCGAGGTCGATCGCGGCGTCGGCATGGCCCTCAGCGACCACCTGACGGCCGCCGTTGTCCACGGTTACGGGGTCGATGCCGACAGCAAAGGTGAAAGCGCCGCGGCTGATTGGCTGGAGTGGGCTGCCGTCACCCGCATCGAGGCTGGCCTCCAAGGTTAGGTCATAGCGTCCCGGTTCGGTGAACGCCCAGTTGAGATGGGTGTGCGCCCCTGGGGGGAGGGTCGTGTGGTCGGTGTCGTCGAGCCCGTCGCTGGAATCGATGTAGACCTCCGGGGATCCGAGAGCGTCGGTTAGATACAGGTAGAAATCGCCGGGGCCTTCCAATTCTGTCGCTTGCAGGTGCACCAATGCCGCCCGGTTTGGGCCTTTCCCGCGCACAGCGAGTCCGAGCCAGAGGACGTCGAGCGTGACGTTCTCGACCAGAGGCCGAAGCCGTGCGCCGTACCGTTCGGCGTGCTCGGCGAGGTCGATGTTGGGTATCCCTTCCGTGACGTTGTTGTCCAGGAGGCGGATCATTGCGTGATCCTCCAATAGCAGATGGTTGCTGAAGGCAGCCCTGGCTTCTGTGACCTTGATCGCATCTGCTGGGGTCGGCTCGTAGGAGTGTGGATCTCCGCCATGGGGCACGATCGATACGACGTCGATTCGGTCGCCCCCGACGTTGCGGATCATATCAGCAAGGATCTCGGTGGTGACCACAACCGGAATCGCCTCGTTGTGGTCGGCAACTACCCCATCGGTCGAGCAGGCGGCTAGGGCGAGAGAGGCACCTAGCGCGGCGGCGATGGCTCGATGGAACGGGCGTGGCAGATTCTTGACTGGTGACATTGGTGGTCTTTCTCGTTTACGAAGAGATCAGGCTTGGGTTGCGGGGCCTGGTAGCCAGGACCAGGGCTACGCCGAGGAGGAGCAGCGCCGAGGCGGCGGCTACCCGGGTTTCGAGTTGCCGGGGCCCGGTCTGGGGGAGGGTGGACCCCGAATCCTGGTTGGACGACTCCTGGTTGTCGTCGGTCCCCGGGTTGTCGTCGTCCCCAGGGGTTTCCGGCTCGGCGTCTTCTGGTTGCTGTTCCAGTTCTCCTTGGACGACGAAAGTCACCACTCCCTGATCGGATACTGACCCGCCGGCTGCGAGGGTGGCCGACATCTCGAAGGTGAGTCGGTAGGTACCAGGCGCGGAGAATGCCCAGTTGCCGTGGGCATGGGTGCCTACCGGGATCGTATAAGAGTCGGGCAGCCCGTTTGAGGAGTCGAAGATCACACTGGGCACCCCGAAAGAGTTGGTGAGGAAGATCGAGAATCGACCAGGCCCGTTGACTCCGGTCAACCTCCAGGTCACCGGCCCTGAAAGGGTTCCAGGGACGATCGCTTCGGTGTTCCAGCCCGGCCACAGCAGTCCAGCCCGCTGTACCTGGGGCAACACCCAGGACTGTCCGCCGGGCGATCCCAGGAAGGAGAAGGCTGGGTTGGCGGGTATGGTGATCTCGGAGGCTTCTTTGGCGACAAGGGTGACATCGGCTGGTCTGCGCCAGACCGGGGTGGTCGCACTGGTGCCATCCTTGATGAGTACTGCGAGTTCACCGTCGATGATCCGAGCACCGACATCAACATGGACATCGTCGAGGGTGACGGACCCGGAAGCGATGTCGGGGTGTCCGTCAGACGCCTGCAGGAAAGCCTGTGTCGGTGTGGCGAGAGCAGGCACCACTAGATAACTGCCTACTACCTGCGGGTTTGCGGTTTCGTCGCCATCAGGTTCGACACTCTCCGCAGGTGGTTTCCCGTCGTCGGCAGGGCCCGGCTCAGTTGGTCCGGAAGAGCCGGGTTCTTCGTTGGATTCGTCGATCTCTGGGTTGTTCGCTTCCTCAGATCGACTGTCCTCAACGGCACCGCTTGCGTTCGCACTGTCGGTGGAAGGAGCATTCGGTTCTTCCTGATCTGACGATCCGTCGTCGGTGCCGGGTTCTTCTGATGCTTCGCTGCGCCGATTATCCGGCCGGTCGTCTCCGTCGGTCTCAACAGCTCGCTCGGTCCGGGTGCTGCCGTCATCGGCGACGGGCGGGTCGACTGTGTCTGATGGGTCGGGTGTTGGTTCGCCGTCGTCCGCGACAGCCACGAGTTCGATGGTGCGCGAAGCGGTCAAAGTCTCACCGCTTTCCAACAGGACGGCAGCTTCGACCTCGACCGAGTGGTGCCCCGGTGTTGTCGGACGCAGAGACATCGCTACACGCCCGGCGTTCGGTGCTTCGAACCAGAATGCCCGACTCGCGTCGAGGTCGACACCTTCCTCGCGCACCAAGGCGCTGTCGAAGGTGATCTCAACCCCAGGAGCTGCGCTCACCGACCAAACCACCGGGCCGCTCGACGCTACTCCGGAGCCATCGACCCACACCTCTACCCATGCGGCCGGCACAACGTCGGCTTTGAGGCGACCGACAGCGGTCCGGTCGCCGTTCTCGATAGATAATGCATGTTCTCGAAGGACAAGCTCCAGATCGAATGAGGCGTCGGGAGAGGCGTCGCCAGGACCGGCTAGTGCGCCAATCGGAACCGTGGACACCGCCAGCCCCAAGACGAGCAAAGCGACCAAGAGTCGGGTAGGCCCACTGCGACCGTCGGCTTCGTTTTTGACAGTGAACATGCGAATGATTCTTATCCCGAGTTGCGAATGATTCTTAGTCTAGATTATGGTAGCGGATCATCGATCGCAAATCGACCAAGAAGGAGGTCCGATGAGATACAAGACGCGAGCCCAAAGATGGCTCGCCCAACTGACCGCACTAGCAGTAGTGGCAGGTCTCCTGGGGGTAGCGCTCCCCGCGGTAGCTGCAGAGCAGACCGTTACCAGCGCCGAGGTGGAATACACATTCCTCGTCGGCGAGGTGGGCGACTTCGACCTCGGAGACAGGTTGCTGTTGGACGTCGGTCATACTGACGCAGTCGCCCCGACACTCGAGGATGGCGAGTTGGTGATCAAAACCAAGGACGACACGATGCTGCATGACACGGCGATCGTGTACCGTGATCCGGCAGATCTGGTCTTCCAGGTCCTTCCGGAAGCCGAGACCACAGCGCCTGGGTTTGCTCCCTTCGAGTTTCTCGGTCCTGCGGGTACGCCGGTGTGGCTGCTCCCCATGACCCAGGATCCGAGTCTGTTGTGGCCGGGATGGAGCACCGAACACAGCTCATTGGCGGGAGAGTTCACCTCGATTCAGTTCGAGATCACCGACGTCGAAGGACCCGGGGACTTCCATCTCTTCCTCAACGACGCGTTTGGTAACCCGATCCACCGGGCGAACAGTGTTGGCACCCTGTCCAACACGTGGACCGAACCGGTTCCGGCACATGTTCACTCCAACTGGGCGTTCACAGCCGCCGGCGTTTACACGATCACCTTTCAGGTGTCCGGCACTTGGTTGAACGCCCCAGATGATCCAGATCCGGTCATACCGGTCTTGACCATCGAAGGTGTTGAGGATCACTACCACACTGGCGAGACGGCCACACTTACCGCAGTGCAAGATCCGCAGACGGATCTGGACCACTACCACTGGTTTATCCGAGTTGATGGTGCTGCCGAATTCGTTATCGCCCCCGGCGATACCGGAACCGACACTTACAGCTTCGTCGTCGAAGAGGAGCTCGACGATGCTGAGATCAAAGTGGTTCTCTACGATGATGACCACAACGCTTTGGCCGAGTCCGAACCGGTGACAATCCACATCGACGACCACGACGACCCCGAGCCCCCTGCTGATCTGTCGCAGACGATCACAGTGAGTTTGGAGGCTGACGAGGGTGCCCTCGTGGTGTCTGTTGACCCCGATGACCGCCA
>JBHJOQ010000089.1:0-17916 GCA_050329555.1 Acidimicrobiia bacterium
GCGAAGGCGACGAAGCCGATCGCCACGCCGAGGTCGACCACCAGCCCACGGGGGTCTGGTCGCGGTGGCGCCAGCGCAACCACGAACGGCACCATCATCGCGACGACATAGCCGACGACCCCCACAATCGGCGAACGCACCAACCGTCCCCTTTCATCCAATCCGTGCTCGCGACGCCTCACGAAGTGTGGGCCGGACGCCAATAGGATCGACCCGGCGGTGAGAGGCCCGGCGCACCGGTCCAGGGGCTCACGGCTCTGGCACGACACGAGCAAGCAGCTCGATTCGCGGACAATAGACGAAACCAGCGTTGCGGCCGACAGCAGTTAATCGGCATGAGGTCATGTATCCGTGGCCACGGCATTTGGGAGTAGGGGATCTTCGTCTCCCCGGGAGAAAGGGTGGCCCCTTGATGTGACAGGCGCCACCCCTTCGCCACTGCTCGGCTAGTCCTGCGGAAGCTCAATAACTGGACCCAGCACCGCGCCGCCGTCGATGACCCACTCCGATCCTGTGCTGTAAGTGGCATCAGCCGCCATGAACATCAACAGCTTCGTGACCTCCTCGGGCTCACCCATCCGGGCGATGGGCTGAGCCGTGGCGATCTCATCGCCGATATCGGCTGTCATGGGGGTGCGGATGGGTCCGGGATGGATCGACATCACTCGGATGTTGTCCTTCCCCAGCTCCATCGCTACGGACTTGGTCATACCACGTACACCCCACTTCGATGCGGCATAGGCGCTGATGGTGGCATAGCCCATGAGTCCTGCCGTCGAAGAGATGTTGATGATCACTCCGCCGCCGGCCTCACGGAGGGAAGGCACCGCGAAGTGCATCCCGAGGAACGTGCCGGTCAGATTGATATCGACAACCCGACGGAACTCATCGGGTTCCATGACATCGACGGCTCCATACGACACGATCCCGGCGTTGTTCACCAGCAGGCCAATCGGGCCATATTGCTTCTCCGCTGCTGCAACAGCCCGCTTCCAGTCATCTTCTTTGGTTACGTCGAGGTGGACAAAACGAGCGGACTCACCAAGTTCATCCTCGAGCTGCTTGCCCTCATCGTCGAGTATGTCGCCGAAGATGACCTTGGCTCCTTCGGCCACCAGCCCACGGACATGCGAGGCTCCCATTCCCCGGGATCCGCCGCTGATCAGAGCAACGGTTTCGGCAAACCTTGCCATGTGCCCTCCTTTCCTTGGGGTGGACTTCCAGCCTCACCAAGAGGCCTCCGTCGATCATGGATGGACCCTTCCCTTCCAGCTAGGGCCGAAGGTCCCTAACCGAGACGAAGCTGATCGTCGCTGGTCCGATGCTCATTCCGGCTCCGTTCATGGCTCCGAAACCTCAAGAGCGTACGGAAGCCCGGCTACCTGTTCGACGCGTTGCCCGAGTCGCGGTACCGGGCGAAAAGTACTGCCCGTGATGGTGGACGTACCTGAACCCGACCACCGGTGACGCGATAGATTACGGGAAGGCATGCAGGTCATTCAGCCAGCGTCCTTGTGCCGAGAAACGGGTCGCAGTCCTGCTGGACCGCATCGGTGCTGCAAGCTCAGCTCCAGGAACGAATTCTGGGTTGCAACAGCGTCCTAGCTGGTGGCACGAGCCCGCCAAAGAAGATCAGTCGTTTCCTTCTTTTGCGAGTACCGCGTCGTAGGGAACGGGGGCAGGCCGCGGGCACGTACTCAGCACATCGACGTGCTGAGACGTTTCTGCCGATTCAGCGATCGAGAGCGCGACGTCGAGGACGTGATACGCCATATCAGCGCTCGCGCGATGAGGGCGATCGTCTATGAGAGATTGAGCTAGGTCTTCAACCCCAATTCCCCGAGCACCCCCAGTTTGATACGTGGATGGGGGCGAGGAGGTCATAGGAGTCCAGGAAACGTTCCGCTCGAGGTCCAGCATCCGCCTTTCCTCATCTCCATACCTCCGAATGAACGGCGTGCCGTCCCAGCTGTCCGGATCTGGAGCGCTGAGTGTGCCTTCTCCGCCGTAGATTTCAATGAAGGGCAGGCGAGTTGCCCAGACATCGAATGTGGCGAGCAGCGTCCCAAGGATCCCTCTCTCGAACTCCAGGGTGGCCGAAACGTGGGTTGGTGTCTCTACCCTGATTGTCTCTCCGTATCGTTCCTTGGACGTAATACGACGCTCGGCATGAGTCGTCTGGGCCATCGCCGTTACCCGTTTCACAGGACCGAGCAAGTTGACGAGGGCAGTCAAGTAGTACGGGCCCATATCAAGGACCGGCCCGCCCGAGCGCCCATAGAAGAAGTCCGGGCTCGGATGGAAATGCTCGACACCGTGGGAGAGGAAGAATGCGCCGAAACCGACCGGTTCTCCGATCCACCCGTCATCCAAGAGCTTACGGGTCGTCTGAATTCCGCTCCCCAAGAAGGTGTCCGGGGCACAGGCCAAACGAACGCCTTTGTCCGAGGCGATCGTCAGCAGCTGTCGCGCTTCTTCACGAGAAGCCGCAAGGGGTTTCTCGGAGTACACATGTTTCCCAGCCTCGAGTGCTGCTCTACTGATATCGGCGTGTGCGAGCGGTGGCGTTAGGTTCAGAACTATGTCGATCTCGGGTTCGACCAAGAGCGCAGACAGATCTTCATAGACCTTGGGGATCTCAAACTCTTCTGCGAGGGCCATGGCTTGGGCGCGATCGAGGTCGAAGCAGCTGGTCACCTCTATCGAATCTGTATTGGCCAAGCCACGCAAATACTGTCGACTTACATGTCCACAGCCCACGACGGCCAAGCTCATAGCCCGCTTCAAAACAGCTCTCTTTCTGTTGGTTCGAGGAACTTACTTAGCACCTTCCGAGTTACTGTGACAACGTTGTTGTTTGCCGCGTTTGATGCAAGAAAGGGTATCCAGTTGATGGATCCGACCGAGAAGACGTAGCCGTCGTGGTCACCCGGAATGAGCACCATGTCCGCCCTCCCATCTGGATCCTGAATGGAACCGAGATACGAAGACAGCTGAAGAACGTCCTCATTGGCACGTTGAGAGCGCCCGTGTCTTCCTGAGGGCGTCGGGACGGAGGGTGAACACTTCCGCCGGGTGTTCACCCAGGCTGGGTCGGTCCCTTAGCCGCGGCCGTACAGCGGCATAGTCGTGGCCATCACCGTCATGAACGCCACGTTCGCCTCGAGCGGCAGGCTGGCCATCTGCACCACGGCACGGGCGACGTGGTCAACGTCCATCACCGGCTCGACGGCCGTGCGCCCGTCGGCCTGCATGATGCCCTCATGCATCCGAGCGGTCATAGCGGTGTGCGCGTTGCCGATGTCGATCTGGCCGCAGGCGATGTCGTGGCCGCGACCGTCCAGGATCGTCGACTTGGTCAGCCCGGTCACCGCGTGCTTGGTCGCCGTGTAGGGCGCCGAGTGCGGACGCGGCCGATCGGCCGAGATCGAGCCGTTGTTGATGATCCGCCCGCCTCGGGGTTCCTGGCTCTTCATTACCTTCATGGCCTCGCGGGTACACCAGAACATGCCCGTGAGGTTGGTGGCGATCACGTCGGTGATCGTCGCGGGATCGAGTTCGTCGAGCGGGACCCCGGGTGAACCCATCCCGGCGTTGTTGAACAGCACGTCGAGCCGGCCGCAGGTATCGACGGCGGCGGCGAACAGCCGCTCGACCGAGGCCAGGTCGCGCACGTCGGTAGGTACGGCGATCATCTCGCCGGCCGAACCCTCCGTTTCGGCGATGGTGGCCTCGAGGCGCTCGGCGTTGCGACCGGCGATCACCACGGTGTCGCCTTCTGCGGCGAACGCCAGCGCGACGGCACGGCCGACCCCGGACCCTCCGCCGGTCACGATCACAGCGCGAGCCGTCGCCTCCTCGGCCATCATCGCTGCTCCTGGTTGATCGGAACGTCGGGCCAGGCCGCCAGTTCCCCGCCGAGTTCGTCGTCGATGTGGGCGCGCACGATCGCGTCGATCGAAGCATCCGGACGGAACCCGAGCGCCAGCGCGCGGTCGGCGGCGAAAGCGTTCGGCCACCCGGCGGTGAGCTCGATGGTCAGCGGGTCTGGTTCGCGCCGGATGAGGTCCACCGCGGCGTCGCCGGCGACCGCGCGCAGCGCCTCGACCTCGTCGGCGACGGAGGCCGACACCCCGGGCATGGTCAGCGCGATGCGACCACCGAGGCCGTCACCGGCGATCGTCGCGGCCTGCACGAGGTAGTCGACGGCCGCGCGCGGGCTCGCGAACCAGTTGCGCACGTCATCGCCGACCGGCAGCACCGCCGGCCGTCCCACCAGCGGCTCACGCAGGATGCTGGAGAAGAACCCGGACGCGGCCTTGTTCGGTGTTCCCGGTCGCACGCAGATCGTCGGCAGGCGGATCGCAACGCCATCGATGAAGCCTCGACGGGTGTAGTCGCCGACGAGCACTTCGCCGATCACCTTCTGGGTTCCGTAGCTGGTATGCGGGGTCAGATGGAAGTCGTCTTGGATCTTCGGCGGGTAGGGCCCGCCGAACACACCGATCGACGAGGTGAAGACGAATCGGGGACACCAAACCTCGGATGCGCCCAGCGTCCGCGCGGCCTCCAGCAGCCAGCGCGTCCCGTCGAGATTGACAGAGTAGCCCTTGTCGAAATCCGTCTCGGCCTCCCCCGATACCACGGCGGCCAGGTGGAAGACGACATCTGGACGCGACGCCAGCACCCGCGGGGCCGCGCCAGGATCGGTGAGGTCGACGGCATCGGTGGAGACCTCGACGACGCTGGCGGCGGGGACATCCGGATCGACGATGTCAATGAGGTGCAGCGACGCGATGTTTCGGCCGGCGAGGCTGGCATGCGTGGCGAGGCGGTCGGCGAGCTTGCGACCGATCATGCCCGCGGCGCCCGTGATGAGCACACGAACCTCATCGTCACCGACCACGCCGCCTCCTTCTCCTTATCACGGCGAACAGCGCCGCCCGCCTGCGGGATCGTAGTGGGTCGGCGTACGATGTCGACGGACCGCTCAGGTACTCATCCAGAACTCTGGAAAGCAACGATCCACACACGAGTTTGGCGATTCCCGCTGAATATGGGCGTGACGTATTCCAGTGCAGCACGAGGTTGAGGCGAAACCCTGACCCAACCCAACTGCTTCGTCAGACGAACAGACTGACGCACTCCGCAACGAAGGCGAACGGCCGACCAGAGTCAGGCGGTCCACAGATTCATCGATGACCGCGGACTCCGACACCAACGATTGAGGCCCGAATCGCTAAGCGTCAACCCGAAGCTGCGCTCACATCATTGAGGTATTGCTCCAGCCACTCATCTTCGATGTGACCCCAGCCGTCTTCCACCCCGGGGAGAGTCCAGGCATGGATCATCTCGTTGGTTGATGGGATGTTCACCGAACCCAACGGGCAAACGCCATAGGGGGAGAGCAGTCCGACCATTGACGGTGGGACCAGTGATATGCACACATTCTCGTGGCTGTGCCAAACGGTGAGTGGTCCCCCAACTCGCGGTGCCGGCTCATTGAAGGGCATCTGAAACATCGCTCCGAGCAGCACGGGTCCTCGAGGCGTCTCGGCATAGACCAGGGTCTCGGGCCGCTCCGGGTCGAAGATCCGCCCGTCCTCGAGGTATTCCGGGTTGTCGGCGTGATGGTCCCGGCCGACGATCGGAAGCACGTCGTAGCCATACGCCTCGGCCACCAAGGGATCCTCAAACTTGGCCAGCGCAGACTTCACCTGGGCGTACAGTTCGTCTGCGGCCACCTGCTCCTCCGCCGTGGGCTCCAGTCTCTGGATGTAGGGGACAACCGTGCCTGGACCCGGGTATTCGCCGCCGTGGTGGCCACCGTCCTCCCCTTGAGCAGCGAACGCCCCTATCCAAATCGCGACACCGTTCAGGACCACCAGCGCCACCACACCGATCGGCGCCAAGCGTCTCGAGCTTTCGCCGCCGGGTACCGCAATTAGCGCCAACGCGAACAGCTCGATCAGCTTGGTGACCACCCCCACCTGATCTGGCGGCGCTCCGAAGAACCAGAACGCCACCACCGACCCCACGACAATCATGGTTGTCTTCTTCGAGTCTGTGCCACGCAAAGTCCACCGCGTTGCCATGGCGAGACCGATCGCTCCGGCCAGATATAGGGCCGAGTACCCCGAGAGCTCATGGGTGAAGACCAGCATCAGGTGCACCAATGCAGACGTGGCGAGAGCCCATACGGCCCAACGACGAGCGAGCGGTAGATATGCGTAGTCCGTCATGACACGCGCCGAGCGCAGGTTGCCACGAGCAGCACTTTTGCGTAGGAACCTGACGCACAGCACTGGGATGAGCGGCAGCATCAAGAACAGCACGTAGACAGCCGAGTGCTCATCAACAATGGAGTAGAGCGGATTTCCTACCTGGTCTCCGATCTCAAAGCCTTCGAGGAGGTTCTGTCGAGTCCCCTCGTCGGTGACCTCTATGACGACTTCGTCTTCGTGTGCCAGGACGTCCATCTCAGGCTCCTTCCGGAACAAACACTTGCGAGTTGCGGACTACGAGAGTGAGCACGATCGAAGGCACGACCAGGGTTGTGACGAGAGTCACCAGCCCCACGGGCCCACCGGTCATCAACAACGACAGGCCGACACCGAGCACACCCACAACGAGCAGTAGGGACTCGGCGACCACTGTCATTCGCTTGGCCCAGAGTCGACGAAGTCGCAGACCACGGGCGGAGGCCAGGGCAAGAACTGCTCCGCCCAGGGTTAGAGATATAACCGGACCTGCAGCAAACAGCGACCCCAGAGCCAGCGCTCCGACCGTCGCCTCGAGCGCGGTGGTCAGAGTGATCGCCCCTTGCAGCAGGACGATGGCCCACAGACCGTCAGCGATCTCGTAGCTTTCTCTGACCGTTGTCATGCCGTACAACTTGGCGGACAAAGATGAGTGGGCGGTTGGGCGATGATTAGGGGACGATGAGACCTTCAGAGGAGGGGCAGTCTCACCTCGAACCGGGCCCCGCCTTCGGCTGTGTTGGAAGCTGTGATTGTCCCGCCGTGGTGGTCGACGATGGTCTTGGCGATCGCCAGCCCAAGACCGGTTCCCGAGCCCGTCCTAGTCCCATCTCCCTGACGGAATCTCTCGAATATTGACTCGGTGCCTTCGGCGGGAACCCCCGGCCCCTCGTCGGTCACGACGAGGACGGCGTCCGTCTCCTCGGGCCGGAGTTCAACGTGGATCCTGCCCTCACCGTGTTTGACCGCGTTGTCGACCAGAACCCACACAAGCTGGGTCAAAGCGTCGCGTTCCCCCTTCGCGGCCACAGGTCCCGCAATGTCCACTTCGATGTCCCTTCCGCGGTGTCTGGCCTGCCGTGCCACGTCCTCGACCAGGTCCGCCAGGGCCAAGGTCTCGTCGGCGGCGAGCTCCCCTGCGTCGGATCGGGCCAGGAGAAGAAGGTCGTTCACCAGCCGACTCATTCTCTCGGCCTCGGCATCGATGTCGGCGACAGCAGCCTTTCGGTCCGCCGGATCGGCATCTTCGCGTTCCTTCAGGAACCCCGCATTTGACCTGATCGTCGTCAATGGGGTGCGTAGCTCGTGAGAAGCGTCGGCCACGAACCTGCGCTGGCTTTCGATGGTGCGTCGTAGATCTGCCTGCGCGATTTCAAGCCGCTCCAGCATTCCGTTGAATGACCGAGTCAGCGTCCCTACCTCGTCGCCGGTGCTCACAGGGGGAAGTCGTCTCGACAAGTCTCCTGTGGTAGCAATCTCATCCGCCGTGATTGCGAGGGTCTTGAGTGGTTTGAGAGCGCGCCCGGTGACCAGCCACGACACGACGGTTGCGGCGATGACGGTAACGACGCCAAAGATGATGAGGAAGGCTCGGAAGCCCGCAAGGTTCTCATCGGCGACCCGAATTGACTGGACCGCCGCAATCACTCCTTGGGTGCCGTTCGGATGATCGAACGCTGTCGCTTGGTATCGGAGTCCATCTGCGCTCGCTTCAGACTCTCCGACCTCGAGCGCTTCGAGGATGACGGCCGCAGGGATTCGGATATCTGCTGGCGCCTCCGAGTAGATCAGTGATCCGTCAGCGAGAGCGGCGATCAGGAAGGGCTGGTCCGAGACATCCGGGTCGGTCACCACCAAAGCGGCGGCCGATTCGAGTGCGTCCAGGTCGAGAGCTTCGAACTCAGCTGCGGAGGCGTGGGCCATCTCCAGGAGAAGCCGGTCCTGGTCCTCACCGACTCCGTTCACGACGATGCCGTTTAGCAACAAGGAAAACACGATGAGAGCCGCGGTGGTGACCGCCGCCCCGAAAAGCGTGAGCCTCCAGCGGATTCGCACCTAGGGCCCCGGGGACTTGAGCACGTATCCCACCCCACGAACCGTGTGGATCATTCGAGGGCGGTCTCCGGATTCGAGCTTCTGCCGGAGATAGCGGACGTAAACGTCGACGATGTTGGACGTCGTATCGACGTCGAGCCCCCAAACCTCCTCGAGAATCTGGGCCCGGGAGAGGACAACCTTGCGATTGCGTGCGAAGTACTCGAGCAGACGGAACTCGAGGGTTGTCATGCTCAGAAGCTCATCTTCGTAACTTGATTCCATTGCATCGACGTCGACGGTGAGTGGACCGACCCGGATCACTTCCCGCCCCTGCGGCAGACGCCTCCGCAAGAGGCTGCGTACCCGGGCGAGAAGCTCATCGTGTGCAAAAGGCTTGACGAGGTAGTCGTCGGCCCCCGAATCGAGGCCCTCGACCCGATCGGGGACGGTGTCTCGGGCAGTGAGCATCAGCACCGGCACGTCGCTGGAAGCTCGAATACGCCGACACACCTCGATCCCGTCGATCTCCGGGAGCATCAGGTCGAGCACGATCAGGTCGGGCTCAGCACGCTTGACCTCGACAAGAGCTGCCGCACCATCATGTGCAACCTCGACGTCGTAACCCTCGTAGACGAGAGCGCGTCGGACTGAGGAGGCAATCCGCTCGTCATCATCCACAACCAAGATCCTGGCTCTCACCCGGACATCTTCGCATCAAAACATTAGAGGACCATGAGACGTCCGAAACAAGTCTCAACTAGCGCTTCTGGCGCTGGTGCGGAGCGATGTCCACCCCGGCATGCAGCGAGAACCCTCCCGGGCGGGCCGGACCGTTCCGATCGACTTGCAGTCCCTGTAGCCGGGGCGGAACGGTCTGCAACGCGAACAGGTTCTGCCGGCTCTGGGGCCCACCTCGATGCGGTAGGTGATCGAGTGCCCGACGCCCCACCGTCTACGGTCGCCTCGTGCTCGTCGAACGGAATTGCAACCACCGCTTCCACCAGACCACGACGTACTCGCCGCGCAATCACGGTCACGAGTTCCGACTGGCGTCCCCCGAAGACGTCGATCCGACGATGCGACGCTGGATCGGCGCCGCCTTGACGTCGGCTGGCAACGTATCACGGACGCCGCGGGCCGGACGGGTGATGGCGCCGGCTCGGCTAGCCATTGCTCCGCGGAGGTGAGCGCTCGGACCGGGCGGCGGCTCACTGCACGATGGACGCCCATCCAACGAAACACGCCCAGGCTCCAGCGCCGCCGGCCACCGAGTACAGCAGTTGGCGTCCCGCCCCGATCCGGCGGGGCGTGGGAGCCCACAGTGTCGCCGGATCGACCAGCAGCACCCCGAGAGCACCGTTGTAGACGGCATAACTCGCCACGTAGAACGCCACCAACACAGGGGCCACCCACGGTGTCGCTGCCACGTAGCCAGCGCCGATCGACAGCATCTCGTACCAGCTCATCACACCCGCCACGAAGAACGTCTCCCGCTGATCCAGCCCGTATCGGCGCACCATCCAGAAGGTGAACAGAACCGCCGGGATGAGGTAGCCGGGAAGCAGAAGGAACGACGTCATGGTGTCGGCGTGCAGCCCACCGAGCCCGGTCCCGTCGGTCGAGAGCGACAGCTCGTAGACAACGCCTGCTGCCAGGCCGGCCACGACGTACGTCGCCACCGCTGCCCAGCGGCTCAGTCGGAGGGCGCGCCCGCGTCTCCTCCACGCCCAGATATATGCCCCGAACAGGAGCGGCAAGGTCCACCACAAGGGACTGGCGCCTGGATCCCGTTCGATCAGCGCAGTCATCGACATCGCGAGGGCGATGCTCACCCATACCTTCGGCGACGAAAGAGCGCCATGGAACCGGGCGAACAGGGGGGTGTTGGTGATTGCAGCCATGGCGACACAGTCGCATCACACGATGAGAGGACGATGAGTCGGAGATGGGTAATCGGTGTGAATCGGAGGACTATGCCTGGAGGGGGTGTTTCTTGGAGATGGAGCCCTGGTCTGAGAGGCGCCAACGGCGGCGATGGAAGGGCACTCGCATCGGGTGCGGGGCCCGGCCGTCGGTGAGCCCTTTGTCGGGGTAGACCCCTCTCGGGATCGCCAGGCCGTCTGCGGCTCGACAGGGGGTCAAGTCTCGGTAGTAGCAAGACAGTCTGGCGCCAGTAGGTGCATCATACGTGTGTGATGGCTAGGGCAGAGGTGCGGCTGCTATCGCACTACTTCTGGTTGGCCCGATAGACGCGTACGTCGACCCGTTCGAGAGTGACGAGCCCATCGCCGATCATCTCGTCGAGGGTGGGGAGAACGGCTTCGATCTTGTCTATTGTGTCGACGCATTCGATGACTATGGGTAAGTCTTCGGAGAGACGGAGGATGTGCGCGGTGTGGAGCCGGCTGGACTTGCCGAATCCCTCGATGCCTCTGAGGACGGTGGCGCCGGCGAGGCCGTTTCGTCTGAGCACTTCGACGATGGCCCGGTAGAGGGGCCGTCCGTTGTCGGTGTCGGATTGGCCTATGAAGATGCGGAGCAGCCGGGCGTCTTGGTTTTCCATGTTGCCTCGTTTCAATTGGTCAAGGTAAAGCCGATGATGGCGGCAGTGACACCGCCGGTGAGGCTGAGGAGGAGGTTGAGAAGCGCGCGGGGGGATCGGGGGCCAAGGCGGATGGTTTCGATCATCCAGGTGGAGAAGGTGGTAAATCCACCCAGGAACCCAATTGCGGTGAGGGTGAGGACGGAGTCGAGGGGACCAGCTCCGACGATCAGCCCCAACCCGAGGGAGCCGGTGAGGTTGACGGTGAGCGTGCCTATTGGGAGGTCGGATTGGAATCCCTCATGGACCCAACCGGAGATAAGGTAGCGGCAGACGGCTCCGGCCGCGCCGGCGATCGAGGCGGCAAGGAG
This sequence comes from Acidimicrobiia bacterium, assembly GCA_050329555.1. GTDB lineage: Bacteria > Actinomycetota > Acidimicrobiia > Spongiisociales > ZC4RG35 > MA-ANB-1. Next base: position 11,211 of record JBHJOQ010000089.1, read on the forward strand.
GGTCATCCGATACCAGCTCCGATCCGCTGGCCGACAAGGGCCACGGCGAGACCCCCGAGCAGCGAGGCGCCGAGGTAGCTGGCTGCGGTGAGAAGCCGTCCGGCCGCCAGCAGGTGGACGAGGTCGAGGCTGAAGGTCGAGAAGGTGGTGAACGATCCGAACACACCGATCGCCCAGAATTGGAGCGACGTTCTCCTGCTGATCGCCCGCTCTCTGCGGGCCAGGTAAAAGCCGAGAAGGAACGACCCGGCCAGATTCACCACCAGAACCTCAGTCGGGAAACCTTGGCTTGGGGTGGGGATCCAGAGTGCGATCCCGGTGCGGGCGGCTGATCCGATCAGACCCCCAGCGGCGACCGCCGCCATCGTCGACCAGCCGCCAGTCAAGCGGCGTGCGAAAGTCAGAGACTTCGAGGGTGAGTGTGGTCGGGCCATGGCTGGTGGTATTGGTAGGAGCCATCAGCCTTTGCGGCGGTTAAGGCGAGCCCCATCGCCCGCCCTCAGCTTAATCCAGCCCAAGGACCTTCAGAAGGTGTGTCTCCGGCTTACGGACGATGCCCCGGTTTAGAGAGATGACCGTCTCATCGTGAGCGCCCCGATTACTGCCAGGGCCATGGCTGACGACGCGAAGACGAAGGCGGCGAGCGGGCTGACCAGAGTCCAGAGCAAACCGGCAATACCGGAGGCGGTGAGGTTACCGAAGCTTTGGATGGCGGCGAGAAGGCCGAACGCCGAGCCTCGGACCTCTTCCGGGGCTGCTTCGGCGACGGCGCCGTGCTCGGCGGTCTCCACGATCCCGATAGTGACCCCGGCCAAGATGAACGCCACCGTCAATGTCGCTAGAGCGGCTCCGGTCAACCCAAAGACGAGATAGGCGACGAGTCCCGCGAGGAATCCGACAGTGAGCACTGGCCGATACCCCCAGCGGTCGGCAGCTTTCCCGGCGGGAATCGACACCAGCGTGGCTGCCATATTGTGTCCCGCGTACAAGAGCAGAGCGGTCTGAGTGGCGCCCTCGAGCCCGTTGGCCGGAGCGAAAAGCTCGGTGGCCCGGAGGATGAGCAGGGTGGAAGCGATGTTGCCGGCTTCGAACGCAGCGATCGGCAACCACAACCTGCCCAGCTTTCCTTTCAAGAGCGGTCGGATCCGGATCCGTAGGGGACGCCGCTCCGTTCGGGCGGGTCGTTCGATGCGACGGATGGCGTAGACGATCGACCCGGCAGCAGCGAGACCAAACAACCCCGAGACCAGGATCGCTCCCCTGATACCCAGCCCGGCGACCAGCGCAAGAGCGAGGAGAGGTCCACCGACCGCCCCCAGGTTGTCCATCATCCGCTCGAACCCGTAGGCCCGGCCGTAGGTGCCTTGCCCGATGACATCGGCGAGGAGGGCGTTACGGGCCGGCACCCGGATTCCCCGGGCCAGCCAGGCGCCCACCCGGAGCACTGCCACCTGCCACACCGCAGTTGCCAACCCGACCAGCGACGAGAGCACCGCGGTGGCCGTATACCCGCCGACAGCCACGGTGCGCCGCCGCTGCGGATCATCGGCCAACACCCCACCGCCAAACTTCGCCGCTCCGGCCACTCCGTCGGCGATACCCTCGATCAACCCGAGAGCGGCCGCCGGCGCACCCAACGTCGAGGTGAGCAGCGACGGCAACAACGAGGTTGGGATTTCATGACCCAGGTCGGCGAGGAGGCTCGCCCCGCCGATCCCCCGCACCCCCGGTGTCAACCACCGCTCCTGCTCCGTCTCTTTCATGAGGGGAGACGGTAAACCGTCAGGCTGACCGTCGAGGTCGACCACCAGGATTGGCAAACGCCCCATGCTCCGTATCCGGGTTATGGCGGGCGGCATGGCTGCGGATAACCCGCCCACCATCCGAGATCGCCACCGTGTTTCCTACCACCCTCACCTCGACCAGCTCACCGCGCAGACGGTTCCCCACCCCACAATTGATCGCCTCGAAGCTGATGTTCCCGCTTGAGTCGACCTTACGGACCACCGGCCGGCCCACCGTCTCTGGTCGCACCGGACGGGCCCGGGTTTGTCTCCGCCACACGGCCGGCTCCGCCCCCACCGGATGCTGACGGACCTGATCATCCACCAACACCCCCGGTAAGAGACTTCGATCAGCCCAACACCCGCCACCGACACCTCGACCGTCTCCTCGGCCAGCCACACCCCGACGCACACAGATCTAGAGGGAGAAGAGCGACCTATGGGCATCAGTTTGGGCATCAGTCGGCGCCGCAGACGGGTAGAAAGCTCCGGTAGAAGAACCGCCTAACACGGTAGAAGCCCTGGTCAGAGGAATCTCTGACCAGGGCCTTGTCGTAGCGGGGGCGGGATTTGAACCCGCGACCTTCGGGTTATGAGTTGTTTATTGGGGGTGACGGCTGGTGACGCCTCATTCCGGAATGTGCCCTTTACCAGGAGCTTCGCGAAAGTGGCCTGCCAGGTTCTTCCTGGTGATACCGGCCTCTGACGGCCCATCCGTTACAAGATCCGTTAGAAGAATTCAGCACCGTATCGCCGCGCCGTAAGCTCAGATCATGGAATTGGACGAAGTGGTACGAGCCCTACTTGATGATCCTGTTGACGTCGAGGCGGCGCGCCGAACGCTGCCGGAAGTTAACGGCCTGTACGGATGGTGGACTGATACGGGAGCAATCCCAGGGGTGCCGGCGCGCCCCATCCTCACTATCGGGATCTGGAACTCTTCTATGTCGGCATCGCTCCGCGAGACGAAAAGTCCTCAGCAACTCTCAAGTCTCGGATCGACAAGAATCACCTCGGAGGGAATACAGGCTCATCAACGTTTCGGTTCACGCTCGCAGCGCTTCTCATGGACCCGCTCGAGTTAATGCCTGAGCGAACTAAAACCAATTACGTCTTGTCGACTTCCCAGAATCAAAACCTGACAGCCTGGCAGAGGCAACACCTGAAACTCAGCTGGGTGGGACACGATCAACCGTGGCTCATCGAAGACGGAGTCATTGAGGCTCTCAGTCCACCACTCAACCTCGCCGGCAATAAGTCCCATCCATTTCATCCGACGTTGAGCCATGCTCGAGCCAAGTTCAGAAACGCCGCTCGCCCCAGGACGTGATCCCAGCTGACTCATCTCCCTGGATCATCGCTTTCTCCATTCCTGGGCGTCAGGGTCCCAGGTTGCGTCTCTCAGCCCGCCGATCACCGGATCCACCAGACGTCTTACGATCCTGACGGCCTCTTCGGCGTCGTGGACCTCGAAATCGGGAACCGTCTCTGCGATCTTCCGATACCCCTCGTGCCAGTCCTCCGATGGCAATGACAACGGAACCGAGAGCTCGGTACCTCGTCGACGGTGTTCGCTGACGAGAGCGGTATTGAGTGGATTGGCCTGCACGGTCTGGGTCAACGTGATCAATACCAGGTCGACGAGGTCTCGGTAGCGGGTGCTGGGACGTCCGGCGTACCTGGCCACGGTGGCGGCGTGTTTATCGGCGATCTGATCAGCCGTGGGGTGCACCCGGTAGACGGAAACATTACGAAGTCCAGGGACCTGCACTGGATCGATAGACGGAACCGCCTCGGGCTGAGAGGTCATCGTGTCTGTGACGACGACGTCGATCTTAAATCTCTCGAACTCCTTGTCGCCGAGGTAGGTCGTCACGCTGAGCTGGCCGCCGGCTGCAACCCCGGCGAGGGGTGGACCGCGATCGATGTCGAAGGTGAAGTAGTCGCCGAGGTCAACCTCGGCAGCCTCCCGGAGCGCACCCAGGGCGGCATCGAACTCCCCGGCGAAGTAGAGGTCGATATCGATACTGTGTCGCGCTCTACCCGGTATGCGAGCAAGAAGACCGGCGGCCCCCTTCACCACCCAATCATCCGCCGCGTGAATGAACACTCTCGCCAGGAGCCGCCCATAGACGAACTGACGGCGAATCTCCGCAACGCCGTACGGTGAGGAAACAGCAGCGCTGGCTATACGATCGACCAGGGCACGTTCGAAGTCCAGCGCCTTGGCGTATGGCATGCCCTCCTCTGGTGGCATCATCTCGCCTTCCCGGTGGCCAGCTCCAAGATCGCATCGACGTCCGTCCTGTCACCCAGCGCCCCTGCGACCTCAGATTCAGTAACCAGCCCTCTGGCCAGAGCGTCGGACGCGATCCGCCCGAGATGTCCACCGTCCATGTGATCGTCCGCCAGGTCGGCGATCGTCCGGGCTGGGGTGGTGACCGCAAACCCGTCGTGAACGGTCCAAGAGTCGCGGTCCAGGCCTCCCGTCCGCACGCGTATCTTCACGTCAGCTCGGGACTGGTGACGTCGGTCGCAGATGAACTCCGGTACGTCGGCTATTGCCACACCCAGATCAAACAGGGCCGCAGCAGATCTGTGCGAAACCCAAAGGTGGGGCCGGACCGTCCGTTCCCGCGGCGACAGGTCGGGAGTGAGCCGCAGCCACGCCACTCGCAGTCTCTGATGAGGGTCATAGCCCGTTCCACTGATCCGATAAACGCCATGGTCGAGCCTCTCGATGGCCCCGCTCGTCACCCCACGCTGCAGGGCCGAGTCATCCACACCCTGGCGATTTGCCTGGGCGCGCGTGAAGTAACCTTGCTGTGCCTCGGTCACATCACTCAGTCGACGGCCAAGCGGGGGACGCGGTATTTCAGACATGGCCCCTATTGTACTGCAAAACTATCGGTAGACGATAGGTTTGCAGCATGAGTTGGGCGGATACTTCACGATCTGGCCATACCTCACGAATTCGTGGAACAAGGCGAATACTGCCCCATCGGGAAGCGCCTACCCCGTTCTTACTTACGACCTGCTGACTAGGCCGATACCTGCCGTTAGAAGATCCGTTAGAAGTCTGGGTGGAAGCGCGAGAAAGCCCCGGTCAGAAATCGCTCTGACCAGGGCCTTGGTTCGTAGCGGGGGCGGGATTTGAACCCGAGACCTTCGGGTTATGAGCCCGACGAGCTACCAGACTGCTCCACCCCGCGTCGGTGGAATAGCCAATTGTAAGGCAGCACAAGGGTTGTGCCAACCGGCGGCTATCTCCCCGCGAGGTCAGTCCACACGAATTGGGCCACTGCGTTAACTTGGTCGGGCGTCAATCGGGTCTCGAATCCGGGCATCCTCCCGGGCACACCGTTCGAGACGAACCTGGCTACGTCTTCGACGGCTTTGAAGTTCTCTAACCCTCCGGCTAGGGCGGGTCCAAGCCCTCCCGCCCCCGCCGGCCCATGGCAAGCCGAGCAATTCGACGCGAACAGCTCTGCTCCTGCCGACAAGTCCGGGATATCGACCTCTGCAATCGTCGGGCTCACCGTCACCAGCAGAACGAGGGTGGCCAGGGCAGCTAGTGCTACCAGCGCCTGAATCCCGTCGACGATCCGCTTGAACATCAGATGCCGGGGAAACCGAAGGTGGTGAAGAACCACAGTGAGCTCGTCAGCCAGATCGCAACCAGCGCGGTGAAGACCACTCCCCCGGTCACCGGTAGGCCCCACGATGGCCCGCCGTGGGAGCGAACCAGGGTGACCTTGGCGGCGAAGGCACCGTAGAAGAGGCAACCCAGCAGTGAGTGGGCGAATCGGCGCAGCTCACTCATATCGGGCTCGAAACCAATCGCCCAGAGACAGTGGAACGCCACCGGCAGGCTCAGTGCAAAGGCCAACGTCCCGGAAAGGCGGTGGGCATCGCCGAGCCACGACGGCAGTTGCCTGGGAAAGCTCACCTTCCCCCACATCCGGAGTGCCGAATAGAGCTGGAACATGGCGAATAGCAGGATCAGGGTCGTCGTCCACGCCTTGAAACTGAGCGTGTTCGAGAAGAACAACGAGATGGTCTGCTGGCCGGCAGGGTCGTGAACCGAGCCGTAGACCCCGGCCGCGACCGCCACGGCACCACCGAGCAAAAGTGCCTTCCAGAGGATTCCGTGCGCTGTCTCGGTCGAGGTCACGGAGGGATATTACGCAGACCGTGGCTCGCCGAGTCGGCTGATCTCGCCACTTCGAAGCTCCCTGCACAGCGCTTCCGGTCTTCGGATGCAGATCCGGCAACAACCCTCGAACCGGTTTCAGGCTCGTGGCTACCGTAACCCGATGGCGAAAACGCAGATTGCGGTGTTCAGCACCAAACCCTACGACGAGGCGTACCTCTCGGAGGCGAACCAAGCCCACGGCCATGAGCTGACCTTCGTCGAAGCCCGGCTCACCGAAGGAACGGCCCGCCTCGCAGAGGGGAAGCCGGTGGTCAGCATCTTCGTCAATGACGACGCATCGGCCGACGTGCTCGCCGAGCTCGTATCGGGGGGCACCCGGCTTCTCGCCCTGCGCTCGGCCGGGTTCAACCATGTCGACCTCGATGCTGCCGCAGCGCTGGGTCTCGAGGTGGTCAGGGTCCCGGAGTACTCCCCGCACGCCGTCGCCGAGTTCACCGTCGGGATGATCCTGACTCTCGGACGCAAGTACCACCGTGCCCAGAATCGGGTGCGAGAGGGGAACTTCTCGCTTGAGGGCCTTATGGGATTCGACCTCCACACCCAGACCGTCGGAATCATCGGCACCGGGAAGATCGGGCATGTCCTCGCCAAGATCCTGCGCGGGTTCGGCTGCGAGGTCATTGCACAGGATCCCTACCCGAACGAAGAAACCCGCGCCCTCGGCGTCACCTACACCGACCTCGATGCGCTGTTGGCCCGATCGGAC
>JBHJOQ010000075.1:0-4978 GCA_050329555.1 Acidimicrobiia bacterium
TGCCAGCGAGAACATCTCCTGTGCAATCTCGAGAGGAGTCCTGTCGGCATAACCGTCCTCGCGGATCTTGACGAACCAAGAGTTCTCAGCGAAACGACAGGCGTCGAGGAAGAACGGCACCCCGTATGCGGCGCATATCTCGCTGACCGCTCGCAGGTTCCCCATCGAAACCGGCTGTCCTCCACCGGAGTTGTTGGTGACGGTGACCATCACCAGCGGGACCCTCAGATCCGGGTCGTTGAGTATCTCCTCGAGTCGCCGCAGGTCGACGTCGCCTTTGAACGGATGGGTCGAATCGGGGTCGAGGCCCTCTTCGATGACGATGTCCCGTGCCTCAGCGCCCTGGTACTCGACATTGGCCCGGGTGGTGTCGAAAAGGGTGTTGTTCGGCACGACTTCACCGGCCGTAACCGTCTCGGTGAACAAGATCCTCTCCGCAGCCCGCCCCTGGTGGGTCGGGATCACCTCGGACATACCGGTCAAATTCTCGACGGCGCTCTTGAATTTGTAGAACGAACGGCTCCCGGCGTATGACTCGTCGCCCAGCATCATCCCCGCCCACTGTTTGGAAGACATCGCGCCTGTGCCCGAGTCGGTCAGCAGGTCGATGGTCACCTCGTCGGCATGGAGGCCAAAGAGGTTGTAGCGAACCCTCTCCAAAGCGGCTTCTCGTTGCGACCGATCGGTGATGGCGATCTCCTCCACCGAGTGGATCCGGAACGGCTCGATGATGGTGTGGATCCCGCTGCCCCGACCCACCTCGCCGGAGATCATGTCCTGCTCCCCTCTATCTCTCCGCAAGCTGTGGGGCAGCTCGAAGCAGTGATGTGTCCGATGACCATTGCCTCAGATGCAACCAAGCAAACCAGCCCGATTGTAGGGCCAAAAGTCCTCGGGATCGGCTAATCGAGAAATTCAGGGCTGTGACCTCTGATATGACCAAGAATGGGGCTATTCCGCCCGTCTCGTCGACCCGGCAGCCCTGATGGGTTAAACGGGGCCCGGACCGTTTAGCCGGCCACTTTCGGTTCGACGAGCCCGTAGTGGCCGTCGTAACGCCGGTAGAGGACGTTCGCGTCACCGGTGTCCTTGTTGCGGAAAAAGACGAACTCTTCGTCGGTGGCATCGAGCCAATCGCTGGCTTCCTCGACTGCCAGCTCCGGCGCCGGCGTCGGGTTGACCATGTCGGCAACATCGGAGGAATCGTCTTCTGGCGACCCGCCGGACAAGCGGCGCAGCATCACCTTTTCGCCCTGCTCGTAGACGATTGACATCTCGCCATCTGCGGTATCCGTGAAGAGGAAGAATCGGTGATCGAGAACGTCGAGGTCGTAGATCGCCTCTGCCACCGAGACCATCGCATCGGGGGCGAACGTCTTGCGCCGGACAACCCGCCGCTCTTCACGCGGCCGTTCGTAGAAGTCGGGTCGCGCGGTGGGGAGATCACCGCTCCGCCAGGTTCCCTCCGGGGTGGCAGGGGGCCTTCGTCTCGTGTCGCGGCGGCGTTCGGCCAGCTTGCGGAGCCGTCTTTCCAAGCGATCGGAAAGAGTGTTGAGGGCGTCTGCTGCAGTGGGCGCGGAAACCTGGGCCCGGATCAGCTCACCGGATACATCCATTACCACCTGAATGACTGCGCGTTCGTCGGGCGGCCGATCCATATCTACCAGGATCTTGACCCGGGAGAATATGACGGGGCGTTGTGCCCTATCCGACAGGGCGTGAATCATCTTCGTTGCCTGGTCGTGAGCCGAGTCTGGCACCAGGCCGTCGGTCACGAAGACGATCTCGGGCGTCTCCCCCGCAGGCTGGACGTTGCTGTCGTTGCTGTCTTTCATGGGACCAAGATATCCGGTGGTCGTCTCAACCGCCAAGGGCTGGGGCCGGTGTTCCAAGGGAATGATATGGTTTCGAGGAGCAACCGGAAAGCGGAACATGGCGCCAGCGCATGACAATGACGTGACAGTCGAATACCGCGGCACAGGATTCTATGTGAGTCTCGCCATCATCTTTCTCGCCGCCATCACCCTCCTCATCCTTGCTGTCCAGAACACCGGCGAGGTGACGATTCGGTTCCTTGGGCTTGAATTCGCTCTTCCGCTGTTCGCCATAATCCTGGGTACAGCTCTCATCGCGCTGCTCCTCGACGAGTTGATCGGACTTGTGTGGCGGCGACAGCGGCGCACCCGTTTGGAGGAGAGAGCCGAACTTCGGCGCCTACGCGCCGGGCACAAGGGACAAGAGGGCCCAGCAACCATGGAGGACAAAAGCTCCGACGGGCCGGAGAAACCAAGCGCAGAACCGGACCTCTCTACTCCGTACCCCCCTTCCACAAACTGACTCACCAGACCAGTCCGACCCCGAGAGTCAGGGCAGGTGAGGGAGAAGGCCTGCCGGCACGGTCTGTCGACTCCGAGTTCAGGCGATCGCACCGGCATCTGATGTCAACGGTGCTCAGCGCCACGGCCAAACCGTCATATGACACGACAGCCACTGCGGTGAGAGTTGAACCCGACCGAAAGGTCAGTTGCAACAAGGCCGTCGAACACCCAGGAGGGGGAGGTATCAACGTCGCCCGGGTCATTGCCATCCTTGGCGGCAACGCGACGGCGCTTTGGACCAAAGGTGAGCTGTTTGGAATCGGGCTAGACCAGTTGCTCGATTCCGCCGGACTCGATCACACTCCCATCGGAGAAGAGTTGGACGACCTCGCGGCCGTCCTTCGGTGTAAATGCCGTCCGCGGTCGAGAGTGGAGTCAGGCGGTGACGGCGCGGAGCGTCAGGCTGAAGATGCTGAGGCCGTTTTCGTATCGATAGTCGAGGGCGCCGCCCATGCGCTCGGCGAGCTGGCGGGAGATCGCCAGTCCGATGCCTACCGACTCGGGCTGGTCGCCCGACTCATGAGCGCGCTGGTAGGGCTCGAAGATTTTCTCCCATTGCCCGACGGGAATGCCGGGGCCGTTGTCGGTGACCGCTACCACCACCGTCTCTTCGTCAGCGCTGATGCGGACCCGCACCTCCGGCCCGCCGTAACGCTCGGCATTGGTCAGCAGGTTCCTCAGGATCTGACGGATCCGAGCCGGGTCTCCTCGCACTTCATGAATCTCTCCGTGGCTGGAGGTCTCCACTTTCGTGGTGAACGAACCGCCGGCCTCGAGGGTTTGGTTCAGCTGGTGGAGCAGGTCGACGTTTACATCCGCAATCTCGATCTGCGCCAGTTCATTCCGGGCCACGACGAGCAGATCTTCGACAAGATTCGAAACCTCCTCGGCCTGTTGGGCGATCGAAGAGACCATCAAGCGGCGGTCGTCATCTCCGAGCCCTGCCTCCTCGTCGCCGAGCAGCTGGGCGAACCCGACAATCGCCGTGAGCGGCGTCCTGATCTCGTGGCTCACCGACGCCAGGAACGAGTTCTTCGCCTCTATCAGCTCGAGCATCCGCCGTTCCTCGTTTCGATGATCCGTGACGTCGATGAGGGTGAGCACGGCACGCGAAAAATCAGGAACACCGTCGACCAGCGGGGCGGAGAGGATCGACTCCGCATCGAAGCGCTCCCCGGAAGCGGTGGCAGCTTTGAAGCCTGCCCTCGACACCGGAACCCGGTTCCAAACAGCCTCGAATTGTGAGAGCCACCCCGGCTCGGCACCAGGGTTGACGATCCGAGGGTCGATGGGGCCCACCAGATCGTCTGCGGGAATTCCAACTGCTTCAACCGCCGCCGGGTTGGCCGCCACGATCTTGATCTTGTGCACAACCGCCCGAATCGCATCGATGTCATCTCCGAGATGTTGCCTGACGCCGGTCACTCCATTCTGCCGTAGCTCATCCATCCAAGACTCGAGTTCGGAGTAGTCCTGTTCCATCAGGGGAATCGGGGACATGTGAAACAGGTTCTCGAATGCCGACCACCCGATTGCGAGATGGCTGTGGTCGTCGCCTGGGCTGTCGACATCCCGGTAGTTCCGGTCGATCGCGGTGAGGAACATCCGCCACGAATCGAGATCGGGAGTGCCGTCGGCAGTGATAGTCAATTCGGATAACAGGCCGCTGAGGTGAGGATGCATCGAGGCCTCCATGCCCAGCGGATTCAACTGCTTGAGCAGGCGCGATGATTCAGTCATGAAGTTCCTCGACCATACGTAAGCCAAGTGTATCGGCACATTACGGACCGGAGTTGAGGGTCGAATCGGCCCCTGGATCTGTGATTTTCGGCTCGAAACAGACCTGAGAATTCCGGCGGCGGACGACAGATCGGGGAGACCTCCAGCCTCGGCTCACGGGATGAATCGAGTGCCTCCGCCTACAGTGCTACTCGCATGGAGAGTCAATTTGTGCAAATGGCGGCGATCATCGCGCTCAGTGCCGTCTTCGGGACAGTTGCAGTGGCATTGCGCCAGCCTCTCATCGTCGCTTTCATTGCTGTTGGCATCCTCGTCGGCCCCGCGGGTTTGAGTTGGGTGGCCGCAGGCACCGAGATTGAACTGCTCTCGAGCCTGGGGATCGCGGTACTCCTGTTCCTGGTCGGGCTGAAACTAGACCCCAAGCTGGTCAGGACGACCGGCCCAGTCGCATTGGCAACCGGTCTGGGCCAGGTCGCCTTCACCTCCCTGGTTGGATTCGGTCTTGGCATGGCCCTCGGGTTAGATGTCGTGTCGGCCGCCTACGTCGCCGTTGCCCTGACGTTTTCGTCAACGATCATCATCGTCAAACTTCTCTCCGACAAGCGTGAACTGGACGATCTTCACGGACGAATCGCCGTCGGATTCCTCATCGTCCAGGACATGGTCGTTGTCATCGCTCTCATCGCCGTCACGGCCCTTGGCGACGCAGGTGGCGGTGAGGTGGGAGTGCAGTTGCTTTTGGTGTTTGGGCGGGGCGTCGCCTTTGTAGCGGTCCTGCTGGCCCTGATGAAATGGGTATTGCCTTGGTTGGTAGGCAGGGTCGCCCGCAATCGGGAACTATTGGTGCTTTTCGGCATTGC
>JBHJOQ010000141.1:0-6418 GCA_050329555.1 Acidimicrobiia bacterium
GCCGCCACAGCTGCGATAAACGCAGTCGGATGTGACCTTCCCGACTGTCAGCAGTGGGCTGAGGACCTGGTCGGCGAGATCATCGACCAGGTCGAGGACTACGTCTCCGACATGGCCACAGCCCAAGCTGTTTCCGATGGCTGGGTGCTGAGCCTACATCCGGACATCAAGGTGGTGCCGGAGCCGGCTGGCCAGTTCTTCCCCGGAAGCGTTCAGGTCACTATTCAGCGTCCGGAAGGAACCAGCGTGGCAAACGGGAAATGCAACGTCGAGTTCGGCATCACCGGCACAGGTCCGGTGAGTTGGACGGACGCCAAGGGGACCTATCACAATCAGGAAGTCGTATCAGGGACCATCTTCCCTTCGAAGAACCTCTGGATCGAGCCTGCAGAGATCCCCTCCGGCGGTTCGAAGACGGTTGCGATCAGCCTGATCGACTTCGAGCGCCACACCTACCTCCCGGGGGCGAGCTTCTTCGACTTCGGCTCGAAGGCGAAGGCCGATTACCACCTCCGGAGCCTCAGTCTCTGGCGCAGTGTCGACACGACGTACACGATGACAGTGGATGTATGCGGCCAGGTGTTCGTGGAGACCTTCAAGATGGCTTTTCTTCCCAAGAATCCATCAGATTTCCCAACCCCATGAGTCGGGCCCAACCCGGCTGCTAAGGCCGACCGAATTCGCGGAGGTCGATGACTGAGCCAGACTGCAGCCCTGACTCCACTGCTCCCCAGAGACGCCGAGCGGCATCTTCAGGGGCTATCAACTCGCCTTGTTCGTACATGTCGCGGAACCGTTGCACTCTTGGGAACTCCTTCTCCGACATCGAACGGATCGCGGCCTGCATCTCGGTGTCCATCACACCGGGTGCGATTGCGGTCACCCGCACCCCGCCCCGCAGCTTCTGTTCCGCACCGACGTACCGGACCCACTGGTCGAGGGCTGCTTTGCCCGCCCCATAGGCCGACCACCCCGGGTAGTCGTTTCTTGCCGCACCTGAGGAGATCATCACCAGGTCGTAGGTTCCATGCCGATCCCGCACCGCCGACAGGAAAGCGTGACCGAGGGCTTGTCCCGCCGCACTGTTGAGCACGATGTTGTTGACATACGGCCCGAATTCCACTTCACCGGCGAACCCGATCGGATCCAGGGTGCCGGCGGCGTGGATGAAGACAGCCCTATCGGGGTTCTCGTTTCCGATGATCTCGGTGATCTGTCTCGACAACCCGGCCCAGGACGCGACATCGGCGAGGTCGGCGGCTATGTGTTCGGTGTTTGCCCCCTCGGGTGGGCCTGACCGGCTGACCCCTACCACCCGCGCCGGGAATGGCACCGAACCGGCAAGAGCCAGCCCCAGCCCGCTCGACGCTCCGGTAATGATCACGACATTGGCCATGCCTCAACTCTATCCAGGCGAATCTCTCCTCACCGGAGCGGTCTGTTTGGCTTGTCTTCTTCAGTGATATTCAGAGCCGGGCGGTGGGTAGAGTCGATCGCCCCATATCGCCGCCGTGGCGATGAGGATGTTGGGGATCGTCCCGGCGGCGGCGTCAGTCCACCAGACGGCGATCACGATCTGGGAGACGATGGCTCCCGCCAGCGCCCAAGGCTGCCACCAGTTTTGGCCAGCGATCAATCCGAAGCCGACAGCAACGAGTATTGCCATCGCCACCAGCCAGGCCAGGGCCAGGATCTTGAGGGCGGTATCGCTCACTGCAAGCGCGGCGATGCCGCTGAAACCCTGGATGTCGGCGATGCCCCAGATCGCCATCGGACCCAATCCGTGGATCAGGCCATGACCGATCAAAACCAGACCGGTCAGCCACTTGATCGTCTTCTTGCCTCTGGAGACATCGGCGAGCCTGCTGCTCGACCGAACATCGTCGAGATATGAATATGCCATCTTGTCTCCCCGGCGAAGGGGTAAGGATGTCCGTCGCCTTGATTCAATGTCTCACGACTCAGTGTCTGCCACCAGAGGACTAGGTCCCGATTGGTGGTGGCGAACTACTTTTGGTGGCCGGCCTCAGGTGATGTCACCCTCTTACCGACCTCACTTCGTTCCCCGATTGTTGTCCCGCGACGAAGGCCGACACGTTGCTGAGAGTGGTGGCGGCGATCTGGGTCATTGCCTCATGGGTGAAGAAGGCCTGGTGACCGGTGACCAGGACGTTGGGGAACGTGAGAAGTCGGGAGAAGACGTCGTCCTGGATGATGTCACCAGAATGATCCTCGAAGAAGAGCTCGCTCTCCTCCTCGTAGACATCGAGGCCGAGGTGGCCGATCCGACCATCTTTCAGTGCTTCGATCACAGCCTCGGTGTCGATGAGGGCGCCACGGCTGGTATTGATCAACACCACGCCGGGCTTGACCATCTTGAGCGTCTCCTCGTTGATGAGGTGGTGGGTATCGGGGGTGAGGGGGCATTGCAGCGTGATGATGTCCGATCGGGCCAACAGCGCATCGAGGTCGGTGTAGGTGACGCCGAGGGCGCGGGTTTCTTCGTTCGGGTAGGGATCCTGTGCTATCACCTCGCAACCGAACCCGCGCAGGATCTCGGCGAGGACATGGCCGATCTTGCCGGTGCCGATGATTCCGACGGTCTGAGTGTGAAGGTCGAATCCCATCAGGCCCTCGAGCGAGAAGTTCCCTTCACGCACCCGGTTCTGGGCACGGTGGTATTTACGCCCGAGGGTGAGGATCATCCCCACCGTGAACTCGGCAACGGCGTGCGGGGAGTACTCCGGGACCCTGACCACCTCGAGCCCGAGTGCGGCAGCAGCATCGAGGTCGACATGGTTGAACCCGGCCGAGCGCAGGGCGAGCAGCCGGGTGCCCCCCGATGCGAGCTCAGCAAGCACGTCGGCCGATGCGTCGTCATTGACGAAGATGCTGACCACCGGTTTCCCCCTGGCGAGGACGGCAGTCCCTTTGTCCAGCCGTGCGTCGAGAAAGCTGAGGTCGTGGTGGTGGGCTTGGTTGGCCTCGGCTAGATAGAGACGATCGTATGGCTTGGCGCTGAAGACGGCGATCTGGGTTGCGGCCATATGAACACGGTAGTTCCGTCGTCCCCGGGTAGATCACCCACCCAGTTTGGTGAGACGCCATTCGGCGTATTCGTTGCCCATCCGCAGGGTGTCGCCATCACAGGTGAAGCGGAAGTTGGCGGTCCCGCCGCCCGGCAGCTGGTGGGTCGGGGTGGTCTGCACCCACTCCCCTCCGAGGTCGACGAGAGCCGTTAGTGATACGTGCCCGCTGGTCGAGGTGGGCCTTCCGTCTTCGTCGAGGGTGAACTCGTTGCCTCCATCGAAAATCATTCGAATCCATGGGGCATTGTCCCCGGTGACGCGGGCGAGGAGCTCGGCTTCGGGATTGTAAGTGATGGTTCCCGTGAGGTCGGGCTCGATGGTCACTGTCATGGTGCCGATGCCTCCGGCCGTTATCTGGTCCTCAGCCTCATAGCCGAGGCTCAACCAGAATCCGACCAGGCAGTGAGTGTCGCGGTGATAGCTGACGGGCACCGTGACGGTGGCACCGGCGAGAAGGTTGGCGGTGAGGTCGCCCAAGATGATGCTGAACCTGGTTGAGTACTCGAGGAGCGGCGACATGGGGGGCAGGCTATTGAGGATCAGACCAAACGCCTCGGACAGAGGCCCCAGATACTCGAGATGGAATGTGGGGTCGAATCCAACGCTGATGGTCACGTTGCTGACGATCTCGGTGCCCTCGTCAGATTCTTCATGTGCTGTCTCCCAGATGTATCGGGCTGTGCCATCCTCTCCGATGACGGTGTCGCTGCTGACCTCGACCCCGTGCGGCGGTATACCGCTCACTTCCCAAACGACAGGCACGCCGACCCCGGTGCCGTCAAGCTGGGGAACGTCGAGCTCGTCCAGGCATTCTTTGAGGCTGTCGGGGTATTCCAGCCCTCCAGAAACGGTGGCGGTCGCCGTTTGCGGTCGACCTGGTTCGTCGCCAACGGCATAGCGATCGGACACCGGGTCGGCTTGGATCGAGAGTGTCCACCCGGCCATGAGGGAGGCGATCATCCCCAGCGACCACAGCATTGCCAACCCCGCGGTCAGCTGCGGCAGGTGGCCAGCCCACAACTGGATGATGTGGTCCTTGGCGAGTGCGAGTGCGAGATCCCCGGGCGCGTACTTCCATGCATCGGTGTACCACTCCGGGAGCCAGTTGATCGCGTTGGACGCGGAGATGTTGAAAATCGTCTCGAGGTGGATGGTCACGAAACCGAAGGCCATATCGCATATCGGGCCAACAACAGGCACGGGAATGGCCCAGTTGGCCTGCCCCGGGTCGACCAAAGGACCCGCCGCGAGTAACCCGGGGCCGAAAGCTTCCGGCGGAACCGGCCGGAGGGCTTCTGCGACAAAGAGAGCCATGGCGACCGGTGGGACGATGGACTCGTCGCCAAACGATAAGCCGAGCGAGTCCTGATTCTCGGTAAGCCATGCGCTCCCGGCAGTGCCAGAGTCCTTCACGTATGCCTCGAAGACGGCCATGAAATTGAGCCCGGGCATCATCTCACCGAAAAGGTCGTCGAGGAGGTCTCCGGATACGCCTGCTCCCGCATTGCTCACCGCTATGAGTCGGGCCACGTCGTCTTCGGTGAGGCTGAGAGGGCCTACCGGATCGCTAGCTCCGGCGATGACACTTCCTTCTGGGTCGGTGATGGGAATGCCCGCGGAAGCGAACGCGGAGATTGCTTTGTCATCCGCCATTTCAGGGTCCGGCAGGGAGACCGGGTCGGTCTGGCACGCGCTGAGGAGCAGCCCTGTCGACAGAGTCAATACGAGTGCCTTAGTTCCGAATGCCAACCGGTTCCCCCTATCTCGACCTTAAGACCTTTTCGTACCCTGAGACTCAAGTCGACTTGTTGAAAGGAAGTATTCCTGTGTTGGTGGACTCTACGGGGCGGTCTGAAGGCGCGATTAGGGCGGTGCCTCGACGGTGGCGGGCGATCATGCTGGCTGGGACGCTGGCACTCGGAGCATGCGGCGGGTCGGCCGAGCCTGATTCGAGCGTTCCGGACACGACACTGGCCTCAACACAGACCACAACTACGGAGTCGGAGACCGACACAACCGAACCCGAGGCCCAGGAATTACCCGATCCGTGTCTGCTACTGACCGACGAGGAGGTCGGCGGTCTCGTCGGTGGCAGCGTCAGCTCCGTGGAGGATGCGTTGGGCAGCCAGTTTGTGCGCCAGTGCTCATACAGTAAGGACGAGGGCGATTTCGACGGGATCTCCCTGCAGGTGGCGGCAGCCGGGAGCCTGGATGAGGGTCTGTTTGGATTCGAATCCGACGACGTCGATATCCTCGATCTGGACGGAATCGGTGAATGGGCATTTGCTGTTATCAATCACGAAAATCCGGCGGCAGGCATCACCGCGAGCGTGCAAGCCGTCTCAGCGGGAAGCGGCACGAATGCCGTGAACATTTTCCCCTTTACGGGGATTTTTCCTGACGACGCCCGATATCAGGGCCTGCTCGACCTGCTCGAGGCGGCCGTTTCCGGGCTTCCCGACGGTTAGGTGGCTGACGGCCTACGCCCCCCCGGATAGATCAGAGAAACTCAGGGTCGAGCAACGGATCGACCCTGTCGACCCAAATCGCCGCTGTAGAAATCAGGATGTTGGGAAGCGTCCCCAATGCGGCGTCACCCCGCCACATCGCGACCCCAAGCTGTGTGACGATCGCCCCCGCCAGAGCCCAGCGCGGCCACCAGGATCGCCCGGTGAATGAACCCATCCCTGCGACGAGGAGAACGATCATCGCTCCTATCCACAAGAGGGCGAGGATGGGGGCCGTGATGCCGTCGAATGGGAGAGTCGCACTCCCGCCAAGGGCTTGGAATTCTGCGATGCCCCATGTCTGAAGAGAGCCGGTTAGGTGGATCAGCCCATGCCCGATGCCAGCACTCCAACCATCAACCTGAAAACCTGGGCGCTGTGGATAGGGTCTCGGTCGAGGCACTGGCTCGGACATCGTCCAAATATGCATATGCCATACGAGTTGCTCCTGCGGGCTCGTCCGTCTCCGCTCCTATTTTGCGACAGGACCATCGGCGGACTACAGGGCACCAAGTCATAGATCGGTCGGGATTGCATATCCCGCCAGGGCAAGGTGCTGTCCGCTGGTTGGCACAACCCTTGCGCTGCCTTACAATTGGAAATTCCACCGACGCGGGGTGGAGCAGTCTGGTAGCTCGTCGGGCTCATAACCCGAAGGTCGCGGGTTCAAATCCCGCCCCCGCTACTACCGAAAAGCCCTTGCACAGCAAGGGCTTTTCGCTTGTCTCGGGGGGTCTCGTCAAGCTACCCTTGAGGCGTCCATCGCGCGTCCATCGCGCGAGAGGCGGAGCTGGTGGGCTCTCAGAGAGTCGTAGCTCGGAG
>JBHJOQ010000071.1:0-8140 GCA_050329555.1 Acidimicrobiia bacterium
GTTGTCGACTACGCCGGCGACAACCAGATTCCCGCGGTGCTCTCCCCGGCAATGGGGATCGATCTTCTCGGTGACTGTTGGTATCTCACCTCGGCTTCGTCCAACTGGGTCTACCTGAATCTCTTCGTCAACGGCGACGCAATTCTCGGCTGGGACCCCGATCCGTCGACTCCGGGTGGGATCGCCTATGCGACCGATCGTATTCCTCGGTGCACGTCGGAACCGAGTGCCGCATCAGACCCGTCGGGCGCCGTCTGGGATTATGTGACCTCCTACCTCCATCCTCCGCCGCAACCAGACCTGAGCCCACCCCCCGGCAACGGAGTCACCGGTCTGGTGACACATGCCGGAATCACGATCCCCGACGCCCACACCGCCAGCCTGGTCGCGGGCGGACTGAGTCTCGAAGTCGAGATCGAAGTGGCCGGGGTCGTGGTGGCCTGGGGTGACGGCGTCGTCGACTCATACCCCGCCGACGGGTCGGCGCTGAACGGCTATCCCGACGGCATCGCCCGTCACGTATACGAGGTGAAAGACGACTCCGGGTACACGTTTGAGGTTTCGTACAACTGGACGGCGCGCTGGCGGGTATCCGGTGGGTCATGGGTGGCCCTCGATGTCCCCGATACCACCACGTCGCTGACGTACCCGGTTGCAGAGATCGTGTCCAAGATCACGGGATAGGCCCGCCAACACGAAAGGCCCCGGGTTGAACCGGAGCCTTTCGCAGGAGGAACTTTCTGCTACACGGAGTTATCGACCGCGGAAGGACGGCCTTGAGCAAAAATTTGCCGCCCGCCGATCAGGGGACAGACCGCTAAGTCCGCTGGGAGGACCCTCGGATGGGATCGAACCTTCGTGGCCAGCACTGACCACATCCGGGGATCTGGTGGCGGCCGGGAGGGAGAGCCAGTGCCGCTATTCGTCGAGGACCATCTCCTCCATCCCCTTTCATTCGCATCGAGGCCATACCACAAGTACGCCGGAGACTTCGGGATTTTGGGGTTTACATATCTCAGGCTTGCGGTAGCCTGCGGATCCCGACCCGAGAAACGAATGAATTCACGTCTCGCAGCCGGAATAGCAATCGCAATTCTCACCACCGCGGTCTTCGCTCTGGCCGCCCAGAATGAGTCGGAGCTGATACAAAGCCCCGAGGTCCTCTCCCAGTCGGTTTCTGCCGACCCGACGACCACCGCAGGGCCGGTCGACATCAACGACCTCCTTCCGGACGAGAGCCCGACCACTTCCTACCTCAAGACCGAGCCTGCTCAGGTCGTGCCCGATCCAACCACCTTGTCATCGGGGGCAATCGCCGAAGAAGCCTCGACAACCACCGCACCGCCCGTCTCCAGCACCACGTCACTCGCCCCGGCGACTACGACCGCCCCGCCATCAGGCGGATTCAACCCGGGACATGAAAGCTCTTTTGCCTCACTGATCAACTCTCACCGCACCGCCAACGGGCTCACTGCCCTGTCCCGCGATTCAGGTCTCGATGCCGAGGCCCGAGCGTGGTCACAGCAGATGGCAGCCAACGGGGGTCTCTCCCACAGCAACCTCAGCAGATTCCTGCCGCCATGGAGCTCGGTGGGCGAGAACGTCGCGTTCGGAGGCTCGGTGTCCTCGATATTCGGTGGCCTGACCGCCAGCTCCGGACACAACGCCAATATGCTCGGCGACTTCACTCACCTCGGGGTCGGGGTCTGGGTCGACTCCGCCGGCACGTTGTGGACGACCCACGTCTTCACCAAATAGCGGCCATCACGATCCGTACCGGGGCCGCAAGGCGGCTCTCCTGTGAGCACCGGGTGGCCGGCGACTGATGAATGCCGGGATGAGACAGGCATCGATCACACCCTGGGAGACACAACGACCCGTGCCAATGGTGAGCACTCGAGGTCGATGCCCTTTAACTTCACGGTCTCAGACGCGCCATGATCAATTGTTGAGACGGGAGCGGTACGCCGCGACGTTTTCCCTGGTAGTGCACTTCTCCGAGCAGTTGCGGCGGGACCGATTGCGAGAGGTGTCGACGTAGGCATCATCACAAGTCTTCGAGTCGCAGGTCCCGAAGCGCTCGAAACCTCCTTCGATGAGAGCCGTGGTGAGCCCCATGGCCGTCACCGCACCCAGCCAGCGGGCAACACTTTCCCCCGACGCCTCGAAGTGGAGGTGGGGTCCCATGCCGTGGACGCTGATCCGTGGCGTCGCACCAACCTCTCCCAGTACCCCGTTGAGAATTCTCGCCGCCTCGGTCTCGTCAGCGGCTTCGAAGACCGCACGGAGTTGTTTGCGCAACGATCGAATCTCCTTGAGATCTGTGTCCGTGGGAGCAAGCTCAGCTCCTTCCCATCCCGATGTCCGATCGCCGACCAGGCTGGCGATGTCCTCGGGTGTCTCCAGTTTCTCAACCTTGTCGATCGGGTGGAGGGAGTTGACCAGGTCGACCGCAAGCTGGACCGGCTCGTCGCTGTAATGTGAAAAATCCATTTCACCCCTTACTGTAGGCAGGAGTGATCGCGTAAGGGACATCGAGCACTATAGACCCGTACGGGGCAAGGTGTGTGACGTAACCGGTTCGGCTCAGTCTTCGACAAACCGGGGAAGGGTGAGGGTGAAAACACTCCACCCGTCCTCGAATCGGTAGCTGAGCTGACCGGACATCAGTTCCGCCAGTTGCCGAGAGACGTGGAGCCCGATGCCGACAGAATCAGCAACCTCACGGCGCGCAGCAGATTGCACAAACGGATGGAAGATTTGCTCACGGTCAGGTGCCCGAATGCCTTTGCCGTCATCCTCCACAACGAGCTTCACGCTTCCGCCCTCGCTGTAGGTGCGGAGCCGGATCTGCTCACCGCCATACCTGAAGGCATTACTGACCAGATTGCGCACGATTTGTCTGATCCGGGCCGGGTCTCCCAGTGCCACAGCCTCTCGCAAACGTGCATCGAGTACGTCGTGTTGAGCAGGGGAGAGGCCCTCCTTGACCTGAGCAACCTGGGCCTGGAGATTCACCCGCACTTTTGCCACCTTCAGTGTCCCCGACTCGGCGCGAGCCGCAGCGAGGAGGTCCTCGATAAGGATCAACACCTCGTCGGCCTGTTGCATGGCCGCCTCGAGCATCGGCCCGCTCTCCTCCGTCATGGCTATCGAGTCGTCTCTCGCAAGCTCAATAAACCCCATCATCGCAGTCAGCGGACCGCGGACCTCGTGGGACACACCCGCGAGGAAGGTCTCTTTGGCTGCCATCATCTCGCGCAGTTCGCTGTTCTTCTCCTCGAGCTGGGCGGTGCGAGTCGCTACCTGTTCTTCGAGTCCGCCGGCCAGGCTGTTCAACTCGGCTGTCATCATGTTGAAGGCGTCGACCAGCTCTCCGATCTCATCGAGGCGGTTGTTGGGCACCACCGTGTCACGATCACCAGTGGCGATGGCCAGGGCTGCATCTTTTATCTCCAGGATCGGGAGACGGATCTGTTGTGAAACCCTCCACGCCAGCGTTGCGGCCAGCAAAGACCCGACGACGAGAGCAGTGAGGCCGGCCCGCACGAATTTGTCCAGCGGCTCCATTGCCTCTTCACGGTCGATCTCGACAGCAAGGATCCAATTTGCCGGCTCGATTAACGAACCCGCGGCAACTACCGGCACGCCCCTGTAGTCCACACCATCATCGGACAGGAGGGAGCCATCGTTGAGGATCCG
Organism: Acidimicrobiia bacterium; assembly: GCA_050329555.1. Lineage (GTDB taxonomy): Bacteria > Actinomycetota > Acidimicrobiia > Spongiisociales > ZC4RG35 > MA-ANB-1. The sequence goes on from JBHJOQ010000071.1 coordinate 3,703, forward strand.
GATTACCGAGACGTCAACGGCTGATTCCGGGACAACCAACGACAACTCAGCCTCGGAGTCGAATCGGAGCGGAGTCAGGAACTCGGCTCCACCTTCCACCGCCCGGGCGAGTGTCGTCTCCCCGGTCTCGCCCAGCCCGCTGTAATCACGAGTCATCGCGTTGAGGCGCGCCATCGACTGGGCGACGAGCACAATGCCAAGGGGATCAGCAGGATCACCGACACCCGACCCGACGAGGTGCAGATTCTCGCCGGCCCCTGCAATCACGTTGCCGACAACTGTCCCTCGCAATCCCCGGGCGAGGTAGTCGGCGTTGACAGACACCGCAGAGGGGTCGGTGCTCGCAACCAGCTCGAGGTCAGCCGAGTACACCGACACCCAGGAGACATCGCGGGCGACTGCGACATATTCATCGATCGCCCTCTGAACGCCAGCGGTGCCCCTGCCACCTCCCCCGCCGGGGAGCCCGCGGACTATTTGACTCCGGGATGCGAGCATCTCGGCATGGCTCAAGCCTTCGGCCAGAAACTCGTCAACGCGCTCCGACTGTGCCGCCGCCACCCCGGTCAACCGCTCCAGAGCGGCGGCTTGAAGCACTTCCCGCTGCCATACAAAGCCCCAGACGAGAATGGCGACAAGAACGAGAAAAGTGACGGTAAGAACGCCACCAACAATCTCATTCTGGAGATGACTGTGCTCCGATGTCCTCGTCTCTGGCGCCGGCGAGGCCGGCAACAGGTCAGACTTGACCGGTGGTTCTTTGAGAGTCGTCACGACCTGTGGTTATCGACACACAAGAGACCCAACCTGAGGAGATGGTGCTTCCGGGCCCTGCAAGTAAGCACTCCGGGACTCACCGGCGTCGATCTTTCCTGCGCTCTCCGTCACATTGATCGGCCTCGTTGTGGGCGGGACCGTCGCCGCGGGACTACGTCACCCGGTGAGCCCTCGCGATCGGGATTCTCGGGGCATGGCTCGGGTTCGTGGCCGGGGCCATTGTCGGTGTTGGGATCGATGTTGCGATCGGAACAGGAATCTGGGTAGCGATCATTGGACACATTGCCCTGTTTGCGGGAGCAACGCTCGCCACCCGGAGGCGCCGGGTCATCCTGAGGCCTTCACCTGCGATATCGCTCCTCCCCGGAGACAAAAGTCGCCAGGACACTCATTTCGGCATCGACGACAGCGATATCTGCTCGGCTGCCCACCCTGATCGCACCCAGGTCGGAGCGGCCGATCGCACGCGCCGGGGTGGAGGCGAGAGCCGCAGATGCCTGCGGGAGGTCCCAACCCAGTTCGACGAGGTTGCGCAACGCAGCGTCCATTGTCAGAACACTCGAGGCGATAGTGCCGTCAGCGAGGCGCGCCTCTCCCCCGTTCACCATTACCTCCCTGTTCCCGAGCTGGAAAGTGCCGTCACCTCTTCCCGCACCTGACATCGCGTCGGTCACGACGAGGAATCGATCGGCTCCCACACTTATGGCGAGCAGGGTTGCTTCTTTGCTCAGATGCACGTTGTCGACGACAGCAGAGATGAAAACATCAGGCCGGGTCAGTGCCACCCCTCCGACTCCCGGATCCCGATGGGAGAAGGGACGGGAGGCGTTGAACACGTGGGTCAGGATCGTGGCGCCTGAATCGAAGGCCCGATGGGCCACGGCTGCGTCGGAGTCGGAATGACCGATCGCCACCGCCGATCCCGCGCGCCCCAACAGTTCGATCAGATCGAATGCACCGGGTAACTCGGGGGCAAGCGTCATCTGTCCTACCTGCCCCGAATCGACCAAACGGCGACAGAGGTCGAGATCCGGAGTACGCAGCAGGTCGGGATCATGTGCCCCCGGATACTCCGGCGAAAGGAACGGGCCTTCCAGGTGGGTGCCCAGAAAGGTTGCCCCCTCGTAAGCGGCGGCCGCGTGGACCTGCAATGCGTCCCGGAAATCGCTCTCCGAGAGGGTGAGGAGAGTTGGCTGGAACCCGGTCACACCAGTAGCGGTCAGGGCACGCGACGCGGCCCGCATCTCGGCGGGGCTGGCGTATGCAAAGTCGACGCCGTCGTATCCGTGGGTGTGGATGTCGATGAATCCGGGCAGAGCGACTCCGCTTCCTTTACCGCCGACGCCGACAGCGACCACCAAGGGTCCATCCACGTCGACGTCGCCCGGGACGAGGCGCCCATCGACAACGGCCGCGGCTACCCCGAGACGCATCTGCCGGTCTCTATCCTACGCCTCAGACGAGAGCGGCGTCCAGCGTTATCGGGACGTTGCCAGCGAGGGCCTTGGACACAGGACAGTTCTCCTTGGCATTTTCGGCTGTCGCCTGGAAGTCTTCCTCACTGATGTCGGGGACAACCCCTTTGACTGTGAGCGTGATTCCCGTTATCCCCTCGCCGGGGACAAAGGTGGCAGTGGCCGAGGTGTCGAGCGACTCGGGCGGGGTGCCGGCCTTGGCGAGCATGTTGGAGAACGCCATGCTGTAACAGGAGGCGTGTGCTGCTGCAATCAGCTCCTCGGGGCTGGTTACTCCGCCATGCTCTTCGGCGCGAGCTTTCCAGTTGACCGGTAGCGGACCGGCGGCACCCGATGAGTCGAGGCTTGCAACACCGCTTCCAGACATGAGGTCGCCCTCCCAATGGGCTGATCCAGTGCTATCCAGGGCCATTCAATTCTCCTTCAATCGCTTACCCGTAAAGCTAGTGTCGGTCGTTGCGTATACCGTGGCACAATCGGCCTGTGATCCACTCCGACAACCCCTTCTCCCCTCAAGATGACGATCGGTTGCGCAGGTTCAGGGGCCGTCTCGTCTCCCCGGTAACAATCATCACCGCAGGCGATGCTCGAGCGCAGACCGGCCTGACAGTCTCGTCACTCTTCGCCATCGACGGCGCTCCACCGCGGCTGTATGCCGCGATCGGACCCAACTCTGACCTGTTCGATGTGGTGCAGGAAACGGGAAGATTCGTAGTCCACATCTGCAGACAGGGCCACGAGGGGCTGGCCGAGGTGTTCGCCGGCCTGAGGCCCAGCCCCGGAGGGATGTTCGCCACCGCAGACTGGGAGCCGTCGGCGTGGGGGCCCACCCTGACTGCAATGCCCGACCGCGCCTCCTGCTCGCTCCAAACCATCGCCGAGACGGGGTGGTCAGGAATTCTCATCGGTGCAATCGATGAGACTTCTCATACCGACCTCCTGGAGCCTTTAGCCCACTTCAGGGGCAGCTACCGGAAGCTGGCCGACTGATCTAGTGAGGCGTGGCGCACTTCATGCAAGTCGATGTGGCCGGGAGGGCTTCCAGCCGCTCAGCAGGAATTGGCCCACCACACACCTCACAGACCCCGTATTTACCCTTCTCGAACCGTTGGAGAGCGATGTCGATCTCACCGATCGAGGCGGCGATCGACCTTGCCGTTGCAGTTGTGCTGATTCGCTCGACAGCCTCCGAGGTCCCGTCACCCACCCTCTTTCCAAAACCGATACCCGCACCCTGCTCCGGAGGTTCCGTCAGGCGTGCCAGCTCGCCGCTAAGGCGATCACGTCGTTCCCTGAGCGATGTGGCGATCCGCTCGAGGGCGAGAATGTCTCCGCAACCTTGGATGTCACTTGCGCTCACTCGAAGCTGAGGTCGGCCACGACCGCGAAGTGGTCCGATGCCGTCGACTGGATCACGCCGACATCGGTCGCAGTCATATCGCTGGTGTGAAATATGTAATCGATCCGGTACTTCGGGTCGGCGGCATTGGACGTGAACCCGTCGCCCGAACCTGCTTCTGCCCAGGTGTCCACCCATCCGGCTGAGGTGACCATGCCGATTTGGGCCCAGTCCGGTCTTGCATTGAAGTCACCCATCAACACTGCCGGAGTCTGGCCTCCCCACTGGCCGAGGATCACGTTGATCTGCTCGGTGTGAACCGGCAAAAGGTCGGCTTCGGGATCTTCGTCGTGGACATCGGAGTCGTTGACGTGCTGAAGGTGAGTGTTGATGACCAGGACGTTGCGATCGCCGATCGTTACCAGCGCACCCAGAGAGCCTCGCCGCATTGGCGTTCCGACCCGGGGCAGGTAGTCAGTGGCGACATCGACGATGGGGTACCGGCTCAGGATCGCATTTCCCCACACCGGATCGGTCGTGCCGAAGAAAGCGACGTGCTCGAAGCCCAGTTCGAGCTGGAGCAGGGTCAGTAAGTCGGTGTTGGCACTCAAGAGCTGTCCGCGGGGGACCTCCTGGAGGCCGACGACGTCGGCCCTGGTGTCAGCAATCACCTCGGCGATTCCAGCGACGTCGAGGCTGCCGTCGATGTCGAATGCCGAGTGAACGTTGTACGAAACGAACCGAATCGGGTCTTCCGCTGCTTCCGCGGACTCGGTTTCGGTTCCCAGGGCGGCAAAGAAAGCGAGCATCGGGAGCACCGCCGCACCCGCTGCGAAAACCCAGTCGG
>JBHJOQ010000148.1:0-15252 GCA_050329555.1 Acidimicrobiia bacterium
GCCGGGGTGAACCTGAGGGCGTTCTCGAGAAGGTTGAACGTGATCTGGGCCACCCGATCAGGATCGGTCTCGATCTCCTCAGCCGGCTCGGTTTCGATGATGAGGTCGACATTCAGCTCCTCGGAGCGCCGCTGAAAGCCTTCCACCATCTCCGTGACGTGGGCCGGCAAGTCTACGAATTCGAAACGGAGGTCGAACTCAGGTTGCTCGAGGCGGGCAAGCAAGCTGATGTCCTCGATCAACCGGCTGAGCTGGCGACTCTGCACACCGAGCACCGCGCCGATTCGTCGCACCTCCTCGTCATCCACATCACCCGTTTCCAGCGCCTCCGAGTATCCGGCAATTGTGGTGAGCGGCGTCCGCAGATCGTGGCCGACGCCGAGCAGGAACTCGCGTTCTCGAACTCTGCTCTCCCCCAGTTCCTCAGCCATCTCGTTGAAGGCTTCGACGAGGTCTTCCAACTCCTCATCGCCGAGGTCCGGCACCCTGGCAGTCAAATCGCCGGAAGCGAGACTCCTCGATGCCGTCGCCAAAGGCTCGAGCCTGCGGAGGATGCTGTCAGAGAGCAGACGGGCCACGACAGCCGACACCATGATCATCACCAGAAAGATCGCGACGACGCTTCCGGACCGGTCGGCAAGCTGCACCACCGGTGTCGATCGGGCCAGCCCTGCCACAAAGACCAGGTCAACGTCGCGCACCGGGAGCTGGCTACCGGTGATCGCAACCATCTCGGTATCGGTCTCGTAGAAGTAGCTCTCGCCGGGGACGACTTCAGTCAAATCGACTTTGAGCCTCTCGAACAGCGGTCCGTTGGTGAGGAACTCGCCGTTGGGAGCAACCGCTCCGAACGAGAGCTCAGAGCCACCTGCCGCCGTTTCCAGGCGGGCAAGCAGAGAAACGAATCGGTCTTCGCCGAGCAGGGCAATCAGCTGAGCCAGCGCCGCGGGCCTGCTCTCCCCTGCCGAAATCGACTCCTCGATAATGGCCACCACCTCGGTGGCGGCGCGCTCCAGCTCGCGCTGGGTGGCGTCGACCGCGGCCCGCTGTGATGAATAGAGCGCCGCCAGCAAAACCAGCGAACCCATGGCCATCGACACTCCGGCGATCGACCAGAATAACCTGCGCCTCATCTACTCACCCAACCGATAGCCAACGCCCCATACGGTTTCGATCGGGATTCCCTCGATCTTCTTCCGGAGCTGGCGGATATGGACATCGACCGTTCTGGTCTCCCCGAAATACTCGTAGCCCCAGACCGTCTCCAAGATCCGGCTCCGGCTCAGGGCGATGCCCTGGTGCTCGGCGAGGAACCAGAGCAGGTCGAATTCGCGCGCGGTCGGAGCGACCTTGTCCCCGGAGGGGGTAGTAACAGTTCGCTTTCCACCGTCGACCTCGAAGCCGCCAACCTCAAGGATCCGGGGCTTCTGCAGTGGCTCCTCGGACCGGCGAAGCACCGCCTTCACCCGGGCCATCAATTCACGAGGCGAGAAAGGCTTGGTGACGTAGTCGTCGGCGCCCATCTCCAGTCCCAGCACCTTGTCGATCTCACTGTCCCGGGCTGTCAGCATCAGCACCGGGACCTGGGTGAACTCCCGCATTCGGCGACAGGTCTCCACCCCGTCGATCCCGGAGAGGTTGAGATCGAGCAGTACGACTGAGACTGGTCGGATCCGCAATCGTTCGATGGCTTCCTCCCCGGTCAGGGCGTGGAGGAACCTGAACCCGTCGCGCTCGAAGAATCCGCGGAGCATATCGGCAATCGAGTCGTCATCTTCGACCAGCAACACAGATCGGGTGGGCGCGGGCATCGACACAGTCTGGCCTAACAGTTGTTAAGAACCGGTGAAGGCCGGCTCAGATTTCTGTGGAATTCTCTGCACGGTTGCCCCGACTCCTTCGGCGTCCACCCGAGCTCCGGGCTCCACCTCGCGCCAGACCAGGGCGAGCCCGCGTAGACCCGAAACGCTGGTGACGGTCCCCACACCCTTCCCATCGGCACTCAGCGCAGCGCCTGCTGCCACCGGCGAGTCGAGTTGGAGGATGCGGAGGTGGCGGTTGACCCTCCCGCCCCTGGAGTCGAGTCGGGCGACGAGTTCCTGACCGAGGAAGCATCCCTTGTCGAATGAGATCGAACCGGCGACGAGACCGGTCTCCTGGGGGATGGTGTTCTCGTCGACGTCGACCCCCATCAGAGGCATCCCGGCTTCGATCCGGGCGAGTGTGTAGTCATCTGCGGAGAGATGCGCAAGGTCGGGTGCGGTCTCCCCGATTTGGAGGGTCCGCGCCACGGTATCCCAAGAGAGATCGGCAACGACGGCGTCGCCCTCGGCCGTCCAGGTCCCCGGCGCGTCGGTCCGCTCACCGACCACGAGGCAGATATCCCTCTCCTCTTTCGCGATCTCGACGTCGACCCTGATCCGGTAGCGGGTGAGGGCCTCGACCAACTCGTCGCCCCTGCCATCTTCGGTCACCAACCCCACCTCGTCGTCACCGCGGAGTACCCAGAGGATGAACTGCAGCTTGCCTTGCGGTCCCAGCAACAAGGAGCGGGCAACAGACCCGGGCGGGAGCTTTCCGATCTCCTGGCTGATCAGGTCGTTGAGGAATTTGATGGCGTCTGCACCGCGAAACCAGACAACTTCTGGGGCGGGGGCTAGTCCTGGCTGCATCAAACCGAGGATAGGTCCCTGAGGAAAGGTACCGATTCGAACCAGCGCACGATGATCGCCGACAGGTCGCCAACCCGGCCGGTGACCATGAGGACCCCGAACCCCGCAAGCACCAGGCCGGACACGATATTGATCGTGCGCAGGTAGGGCTTGAGCCGCCCGAATACTTTGAGCAGGCCCAGCCCGGAGAGGAGGAACGGGACCCCCAATCCCAGCGAATATACGACCAGGAGGCCGACTCCCGCAGGCAGCGATCCCTGGGTCCCAGCAGTGGTCAGGATCACGGTCAGCACCGGGCCGATGCATGGCGTCCAGCCGAAGGCGAAAGCAGCACCCATCACCGGCGGCGCCCACCTGCCCAGCCGGGAGGGACGGACATCAACCCGGCGGTCCTGGTTGAAGGAGGCGAGGAAACCCCGGTTGGAGATCGCCATGGCAACCATGAGCAGACCGAACGCAATGATGATCACGCCGGCGATACGCTCGAAAGTACCGAGATTGCGGGTGAGCGTGTTGCCCAGAGTTGTTGCTGCAGCACCGAGCAAGGCGAAGACCACGGTGAACCCGCCAATGAACAAGAGGATCACCCGCAACATCCGCCCTGTGGACACGTCGCCCTGTTCGATTTCGGCGGTGGAGTAACCGGACATCATCGACAGATAGCCGGGAAGGAGGGGGAGGACACAGGGCGACACAAAGGAGATGACACCTGCGCCGAACGCTATGACGAGCTGGATTAGGTATGTTGCCGAGTCGACGTTTTCGAACATGTAGGGCCTGTGCAACCTGGTTCGGGGCTCCGATGTTCCCACACCGCGGATACATACGGGATAAAGAAGCCCGCGTCAGAACGAGGACAAGGTACTCGTCTCTACGCTGGCTGCAATGCCGCCTCGTCTCCGCAGACTCCTCGACCCCGTGCTTCCGGTGGGCAGCTTCGACCGGAACGCCCGACTGTTGGTCGCGATCATGTGGCTTGCCGGCCTGATCCAGGGCTTCGCCCAGTCGCAGGCGGCGACAACTCTGCCCTTCACGCGAGCCGGCCTCGGGCTCTCCGAAGGTGAGATGAGCCTTCTCCTCGGTTTCGCCCGCTTAGCTGCTTTCGGCGCCCTCCCTCTCGGCTGGTTTGGCGACCATGTGGGCAGGAAGAAGCCCTTCCTGTGGGCGCTAGCGCTCATCCTCGGCGGCGGGACCATCGCCGGTCTGGCATTGGAGGGATGGCAGTTCGGTGTCGCGCAAGGCATCCTGCGCATCGGAACAACAGCCGCCAGCGGCCTGGCAATTGTCATCATCGCCGAGCAGGTTCCGGCCGACATCAGGGCGTATTCGATCTCTTTCTACGGCGCTGCGGTGTCGCTCGGAGCGGGCATCTCCTTGATGACACTCCCTCTCGCCGACGGTTCCCCCGATGCATGGCGAATCCCGCACCTGCTAATCGGAATCGGTGTCCTGGCACTCCCCCTTCTCGTCGAGAAGATCCCTGAGAGCGAGCTTTTCACCCGAACCCGACACGATGGGCATTGGAGAGAACTGACGCTCGGTATACACGCCCGCAAATTCTGGGCGGTCGGCGTGATCGGATTTCTTGTCTCGGCCTTCTCCTCGGTGGCCCTCGCGTTCTCCACCGGGCGCCTCATCGAAGGAGTCGGGCTGAGCACCGGAGACACGGTGCTGATCAGCCTGCTCGGCGGCACTGTGGGCGGCGTGGGGTTCTTCATTGGCGGACACCTTGCCGACGCCTGGGGGCGGAGGTTCACGACCGTGATGAGCCTCACCTTTGCCCTTGTCGGCGGAATCCTCCTCTACAACACGACGAACCTACCGCTCATCGTTCTTGCTGTCCTTCTCAGCTCGTTCGGCACATTCGCTTTCGTCCCCGCCGGCGGCAGCCACCGCGCCGAGCTCTTCCCGACCCGCCTCCGGTCGAGTGCGAACACCGCCGCCGCGAACTTCGCCATTGTCGGTTCAGCGCTGGGACTCATCAGCGGGGTCTACACAATCGGGAGATTCGGTCTCCCGGCGACCGTTACCACGCTGGGGGTGGGCATGGTCGTTGCCGCGCTCCTGACCCTGACACTTCCCGAGACGAGGGGTCAGGACCTGAGTGCGCCGGTGACCGACCGGGGATAGGCGAAGGCAAACACTGCCAGCCTCACCACGGCCATCGCCGCAATCGCCCACCAGATCCCGGTGAGCGAGTCGCCGAGGCTGGTGAAGAGCATCAGGCCCACAGCCACTGCCGCCCCCGACGTCGTGGATATCACCAGCACGCCGAGGGCAAGCAACCCGAGGAAGATCCCGTCGGCCACGAAGAGCGGAGCCGCAATTGGTTGCATCAGGGCCGCCACTCCTGCGGCGTCCACCGCCAGGTCACCCACGGACGGATCGGAGGAAAGGCGGGCAAGCAGCCCGCGCCCCAGCCAGAACCCGGCCAACAAGAATCCACCGATCCCGATCCCCCAGCCGGCGAGTCGACCGGTGATGGCATTGATCATCCTCCGCTCGGCCTTGCCCACAGCATCACCAACCATCACCTGGCCTGCGATTGCAAAGGCGTCGGCGCTCATCGAGGCCAGCAGCCACACCTGGACGACGATCTGATGGGCTGCGATCTCCTCCGCTCCCAGCCTGGTTGCCTTCCCGGCTGCGACGGTGAGAGCGATGAGGATCGCTGCGGTGCGCATCGATACCAGCGCCCCGTTGCGCCCGAGTGTGAGGAGACTGGGTAGGGCAGCCTTGAGGTTCTGATGCCTGGACATCATCTCCCGCCGGGAGAGCATCCGGATGAACAGCCCTGCCCCCAGCCACTGGGCGATGACCGTGGCGATGGCGGCGCCCGGGAGACCCCACCCGAAGCCGAAGATGAGAACGGGGTCGAGGACAAGGTTGACCCCGTTCACGACTGCAGCCACAACCAGCGGGGTCCTGGTGTTGTGATAGCCCCGGAAGGCACCATGGCCGGCAAGCACGATGAGAACAGCCGGCGTCGCCAACGCCCGGATCCGCAGATAGTCGACAGCGGGGCCGGAGACCGCACTGTCTGCACCCATCAAGCTCACAGCCAGAGGGGCGAGGGCGAGCATTGCCACCGCGACGATGATCCCGAGGCCCACTGCGAGGACCAGGGCGTCGCCCACCCACCGCTTCGCACTTTCGACGTCGCCGCTACCGAGAGCGCGAGCTACCAGCGGGGTGGTGACATAGGCGAGGAAGTTGAACGCAAAAAAGGCGAAACCCAGGATTGCGGTGTCGACACCGAGAGCGGCAAGCTCGGTCACGCCGAGCCGGGCGACAAAAGCAGTGTCGGCGAGGGTCAGCAACGGGTCGATGGCGAGGGCACCCAGGGCGGGCGCCGCCAACCTGAGGATCGACCGGTTCACTTACCAGCCGCCGCAGCCACCTCGAACCGCTCGGTCCATTCACACAACGCGAACAGCTCACAGTTACCGCAGTCGGGCCGCCGGGCGTCGCAGGTATCCCGGCCGAACTGGATGAAACGCATGGAGATTCCAGACCAGTCCGCCAGCGAATACAGGGCCATCAGGTCCCTTTCGATCTTCGCCGGCTTGGACTCCCCGGTGAGTCCGAGCCGGCGGGCAACCCGGTTGACATGGGTGTCTACAGCTATTGCCGGGACATCCCAGACTTCGGCGAGGACAACGCTGGCGGTCTTCCGCCCCACTCCGGGCAGCTTCACCAGTTGCTCGAGGTCTGCCGGCACAGCGTTGTCGAACAGGTCGACAACGCCTCGGGAGAGCTGGATTATCGATTTGGTCTTCTGCCGGAAAAAGCCGGTCGAGTAAACGATCTTCTCGACATCCTCAGGGTTGGCGTCGGCCAGGGCCTCGGCGTCCGGATACGCGGCGAACAGGATCGGTGCCACTTTGTTGACATTCTCATCGGTGGTCTGCGCGGAAAGCGCAGTCACCACCAGCAATTGCCACACATTCTCGTAGTCGAGCGCAGTGCCGATCTCGGGGTATCGGGCTTTCAACCTGTTGAGCACCGCTCTTGCTTTGCCTCGTTCTGCGGAGGAAGGGGTGGTTCCGTCGGCTCGGGTTCCTGGCATGACGGAGGCATAGTATTCGGCGGCAAGCCCCTAACCTCCCAGGGTTCGTGCGACCCTCTCCTGAGTTCAAGGCTATTTCCGCACTCGTTGTTGCCGCGTTTCTGTTCGGGGCAACCTTCGTGGTGGTCAAGTCTGCAATCGAGCTCATCGGCCCGATCTCCTTCGTTGCATGGCGGTTCGTCATCGGCGCCTCGGTGTTGTTGGCAGTGACGCTCCCGAAGGGACGTTTGATCTGGCGTGACGGCTCGATCGCCGGCGCCGCATTGTTCGTCGGCTACGCCCTGCAGACCGGAGGGTTGGCGGTGACCAGCGCCACGAACTCGGCTCTCATCACCGGCCTGTTCGTGGTGATCACGCCGTTCCTTGCCGCCGCATTCCATAAGTATCGCCCATCGCCCTGGTCAGTTGGCGCCGCAGCCATGGCCTTTGTCGGCCTGTTCCTGGTGACCGGTGCGGAGGGTCTGCGGCTAGGAGGCGGTGACCTGCTCACGCTGGGCTGTGCTTTTGCATTCGCAGTCCACGTGGTTGCGCTGTCGATCTTCGCGCCGCGCCATCCGGTGATTCCTCTGACCGCGGTCCAGTTGACGATCGTCGCTATCGGCTCGATCCCGCTCGCAGCTCTCCTCGACGGGTTTGCGTGGCCGGCAAGGGAGGTCTGGCCCGCCATCCTCCTCACCGGGCTTGGGGTCAGCGTCGGCGCCTACGTCCTCCAGGCCTGGGCGCAGAACGTCGTCGGGCCTTCGACCACTGCTGTTGTCCTTGCGGCGGAACCGGCTTTCGGCGTGGCGACCGCCTGGGTCGTCCTCGGTGACCGGCTCGACCTGGCCGGGTGGTTCGGAGCCGGCATGATCTTGATCGCGATTGTCGTTGTCATCAAGCGCCAGAAGGACCCGGCATCTACTCAGGCCGAGGCGGTGACCCCGGCACATTGACCTGGAACGACTCGGCTTGGAGGCGCCTGGCGAGCCTCATCACCATTCGGATGGCGAGCGTCACCAGGAACAGCCCGACCACCAGAACGAGCAGGAGCTCGAACGGAGTCGTATACGGATTGTCACACGATTCGATGCCGCCAGGACACAGCCCCCAGCCGGTTCCGCCTCCGAGCAGGTCGACCATTACCAGGATCGGGACCACGGCGATTCCAATCGCAGCCACGACCAGCAGGACTATTGCAACTCTGATAAACCACATGGACACAGAACGAGACGGTACCCGTTGATGGTTCCTTTCCGGCATACAATCGCCGACGAATGTCCGGCTACTACCAAGAAGAGTTCACCCCGGAGGAGACTTCGGTCCTGAACCGATTCGTGACCAACACCGACCTTCCGGTGTTCGGGCTCATCAACCTTCCTGAGGTGGTCAAGGGTGCCCTTTTTGCCCGCTACTCCCGCTCCGCCAAGTCGCTGCGCCGCCTCCTCCTCGATGAATTCATCAACGACGAGGACACCGGGATCGAAACACTTGCCCTCAACATCGAAGACGACCCAATGGTCGCGATGCGACGGGCCGAGGACCTCTACAAGCGGGTCTTCTTCGAATACGGCGACGACTCTGTCGCCCAACTGGGCGGGGCACACCTGGCATGTGAGCAGGCATCGAACCTCCTGACCAAGGTCCTCGAATGGGGCAGGCTGGCCGCATACCTCGAACAATCCACGCGCTACATCCGCTACGACGCAAAGCTCGGGGACAGCTATCGCTATTTCACCCCTGACGAGATCGTCAAGAGCAAGCACGCAGACCACTATCGCAAGCACAAGGAGTACGTCTTCGACGAATACTCGAGCCTGGTATCGGAAATGATCGGAGTCTTCGAGCAGCGCCATCCCCGGGCCGAATCCGATTCGAAGATGATCTACAACGCCACCATCCGCGCCAAGGCGTGCGACACGGTCCGCGGCCTCCTCCCGGTCTCCACCACCTCGAACGTCGGCATCTATGCCACCGGCCAGGCATATGAGATGGCCCTGGTCCGGATGCAGGCCAGCCCGCTCGCCGAGGTGCGCGACTACGGACAAATGATGCTCGCCGAGCTCCGCAAGGTCATCCCCTCGTTCCTCACCCGGGTCGATCTCCCCGACCGGGGGGTGCGCTGGTCCGGATACCTCGAAGGAGTCCGCAACGAACTCGAGGCTCTCGCCTCCGAACTCCCTCAGCCTGCCGATTCCGGCCCTTCGGTGACTCTCACCGACTGGGACGAAGACGCCGAGACGAAGATCGCAGCCGCCGCTCTCTATGCCGTTTCGGAGCTGCCCGATGCCGCTCTCCAGAAGATGGCTGCAGCGATGAGCCCGGCGGAGAAGGCGCAGATAGTCGCTGCCATGGTGGGCGACCGGGAGAATCGGCGGCACCGCCCCGGTCGCCCCATGGAGCGCACCACCTACCGGTTCGACGTCAGCTGTGACATCGGCGCCTTCCGCGATCTGCAGCGCCACCGTCTGATGACCCTGGAGTGGCAGAAGTTCTCGACCCGTCTCGGATACGACGTTCCCGATGAGATCGAGGAGCTGGGACATTCCGAACGCTGGACAGCAACGATGGATTCCGCAGGAGAACTATATGAGGCGGTGCGGGACGACCTCGGCGCCGACATCGCCCAGTACGTGGTCCCTTTTGCCTACAACGTCAGATTTATAATGGAGATGAACCCCCGGCAGGCCTTCCATCTCATCGAACTTCGATCCCAGCCCGCAGGCCACCCCGCTTACCGTCGCGTAGCCCACGAGATGCATGCCGCAATTCGCGAAGTGGCCGGTCATCGCCTCATCGCCGACGCAATGACCTTCGTCGACTATTCCGACGTAGACCTAGAACGCCTCGAATCCGAGCGCCGCACCGACCAAAAACGAAACTCTCCCTCCGCTGGCGGAGGGAGTACCTCCGACCTTAGGTCGGAGGGGAGGGTGGGGCGTTCCCACCAACGCCTTTGATCTCCCAGCTCGAGGGACCTCCCCCTTACCTCTCGGCCCTTTCGGGCCAACAGGAACCTTTCCCCCGTTCGGCTTCGCCTCCGGAGGAACAGCTACACCCGTCTCTCCCCCGCACAAATAGAACAGCATTACCCTCCTCTTATGGCTCAATTAGATGTGGACAAGATGATCGAGCGATTCGGGCGGCGCGCCGAAGCGGTCAAGGACCGGCCGCTCCCCCCTGTTGCCGGTGAGGAGCGCAAGAAGTTCGTTCAGCAGGCTGAGACCGACTACACCGACTTTCTCCTGGTCTCCAAGGCCACCTGGTCGGTCGACGACGGGAGCCTGGTTCTCACCATTCCGCTCAAGCTCCAGGACTGAGCGCGGCGTGCTCGACAAGCGGCTGCTGGTCGTCTCGGGCAAAGGCGGCGTTGGCAAGTCCGCGGTTTCGGCCGCACTCGCCCAGTTGGCCACCAGGCAGGGGAAGAAGGTCCTCATCATCGACATGGGCGAATCCGCCGGCCTGAGCGCCCATCTCGGTATCAGTGGCCTCGAATTCACTCCTCGCGAGGTTCGTCCCCAACTCTTCGCCATGAGGATCGTGCGGTCCGACGCCCTGATCGAGTACCTGACCCTGCAACTGTCGATCCGAGGCTTGAAGACTCTGAGTCCCCTGGCACGCGCGTTTGATGCCCTCGCCACCGCCGCCCCTGCAGTGCGGGAGATCATCTCGATCGGTAAAGTACTCTGGGAGGTGCGGGAGCAGAATTGGGACCTGGTGGTAGCCGACGCCCCGCCAACCGGCCAGATCGGCTCTTACCTCCGAGCCCCTGTTTCCATTTCCGAACTGGTACCGACCGGGCGCATCCAGAGGCAAGCCGCCTGGATGGGCGGCACATTGAGCGATCCCGACGTGAGCCGGCTAGTGCTGGTGAACCTGGCCGAGGAGCTGCCGACCACAGAGACCGCACAGACACTGGAGTGGCTCGAGCAGAACGATCTCGTCGCACCACCGACGATTATCACCAACAGGCTGGTGAGCAAACTCTCGGCCAAGCCGTCCGGGAAGGGCCCGGCCAGGGACGCAGCCATCCACCACCATGCTGTGTACACCGAACAGCGGCACTGGCTCGCCCGTCTCGAGCCCGACCTCGCCCTCCCCTTCTTGTTCGGCCTGCTCACTCCGAGCGAAGTCGCGGCTCGCCTCTCCGACGAGCTGGAGGCGAGCCTGTGACCAAGGCGATACTGGTTACAGGTGCGGGCGGGGTCGGCAAGACCACGGTGTCCGCCGCGCTTGGAGTGATGGCCGCACGGTCGGGGGTGCGGACACTCGTGCTCACCGTCGATCCGGCACGCCGACTGGCGTCGGCCCTCGGAGTTGGCGAAGAGCTCGGGCCTGAACCGCAACCGCATCCCGACAACCCCAACTTGTGGGCCGCAATGCTCGACGCCTCCCTCTCCTGGCGGTCGGTTGCAACCAGACACGCCGACCCCGAAGTCGCCGAGCGCCTCGTGAACAACGAGTTCTTCATAGCGGCCAGCCAGCACTTCCCCGCCTCACAGTCGTATGCGGCTGCTGATCAGGCAGCCACCTTTGTCGAAGCCGGAGTGTGGGACATCGTCGTGGTCGACACTCCCCCTTCGGCTGGTGGAATCGACTTCTTCACCGCTCCAGCACAGATGGCCGACCTAGTCGGAGGGCGCCTGCTCCGCTGGCTGACCGGTGGGCCGCTTCCCGGTCGTTTTCTCTACAGGCGGGCCGGGCGGCCTTTCCTCCGCATCGCCGACTCCGTCCTGGGTTCTGACCTGCTGGAGCGGGTTGCCGAATTCCTCCTCGACCTGCGCACAACGTATGACGGTGTCTCCGACCGGGGCAGACAGATCGAAGCGTTGATGGGACGGGCCACCATCCTGGTGGTCACTACTGCCGACCCCGCACCCATTGCCGAGGCCACCCGGTTCTACCGGGAACTGCCCGAGGTGGGCGGGACACCTGCCGCAGTGATCTTCAACCGGACACTCCCTGCCGAGTGGGCTGGGTTCGAACCGCCCGATGACCTGCAGCGGGAACTGGCCGAGAATGTGCTTCGGTGGGGAGCCGAGAGCCTGAGGCAGAACGACGCCCGTGCCGGATTCGCCGCAGCAAACCATGCTCACGTGGCCACCATTCCGTGGGTTCCCGAGCCACCGAACGACCTCGATGGGCTGAGCCGGCTGATGGAAAGTGCCGATGCGCTTCCCGACGGCCTGCTCGAGGCCCCGTAAGCTGGGCCCCGATGTCAGCTTCAGCTGCTTTCTTCGATCTCGACAGGACTTTGATATCGGGCACCTCCGCGCTGCCCATCGGCCTGGAAGCATGGAGACAGGGGCTGGCCGGGAACAAGGAAGTGATGTCCTGGGTGACATCCGCTTTGACTTTCATGATTCTTGGCGACAAGGGTGAGTCGTCCGACGAGACCAGGACAGCTTTCCTCTCCCGGATCGAAGGAGCACCTGCGGATGCCCTTGACTTGTTAGGGGCAGCTGTGCTGCCTCGACTGGTGTCCCAGGTACGTCCCGAATCGAAGAAGCTACTCAAGATGCACAAGGAAGCCGGGCGTGCCACCTACATCGTTTCCGCCTCACCGTCCGTCGTGGTCGAACCGCTGGCCGCATCGCTGGGCATGAGCGGCGGCCTGGGCACCCGTGGGCGCGTCGTCGACGGCCACTACACCGGCGAGCTCGACGGGCCTTTCATGTACGGACCGGGCAAAGCAACAACTGTCGAGAAACTCGCCGCCGAGCACGGATACGACCTGGAACGGAGTTACGCCTACTCCGACTCGGTGTCGGACTTGCCGATGATGGAACTGGTCGGGCATCCGGTCGCAGTCAACCCAGACGGGGCATTGAACGACATCGCTCACGAGCGGGGCTGGCCGGTTGTGATCTTCGCGAGAAAGACCAAGCGCACGGTTGTCCTCAGCTCAATTGCCGCTGGAGGGACGACCCTGGCAATCAGCTCGTATCTCCTCGGGCGGCGCCACGGAAAGCATCGACCCTGATCGAGGTCGCCGCCCGCTCTCTGCGCTGCACATAGCAATTCTCATATAATCGCGCTCGGCCCGAGCAGTTCCTTGAGTTCGGCCATCAACGCAGAGCGGGGCTCGACTTTGTGCGAATCGCTCAATCGCATCACCTTTTCCGACCCGTTGTTGGTCATGTGCAAGAACACGCCGGCAGTGCCGGGATGATTGGCAAGAATCGACTTGAGCTGGGAGACCACCTCCGGCGTCAGCCGTCCGGCGGGCACCCGGAGTCGGATCGTCGAGTCGTCCCGTATCTCCAGCTCTTTGATCTCCCTGGCCACGAACTTGACGTCGTCGCCCCGATTGTCGATGTGCCCGTTGATCAGCAGCACTGCGTCCTCGACGATCAAATGGCCGTGCTCTTTGACCGTTCGCGGGAAACCAAGGACCTCCACCGAGCCCTCCAGCCCTTCGAGTTGGAAGAAGACCATCGGGTCACCGTTCTTGGTCCAGCGACGGGTGATAGCCCCGACGATCCCACCGATAGTCGCCTTTGACTTGTCCGGGTGGTCGGCCAGGTCAGCAAGGGCCACGGTCGTCGCCGCCTCCAGCGAGGGGCCGACAGCCAATAGCGGGTGATCCGACACGTAGAGGCCGAGCATTTCCTTTTCGAACCCGAGCCTGATCTTCTGATCCCAGCGTTGGTCGGGCACCTCGAAGGTCCGGGACGTCTCGTCGCCACCCGCTTCGGCAAACAACGAGTACTGCCCCATCTCCTCGTTGCGGCGTCGTTCCAGTGTCGCTTCGAGAATCTCCTCGTGAACCAGCATCAAACCCTTACGGGGCTGACCGACGCCATCGAATGCCCCGGCCTTGATCAGCGACTCGATGGCTCGCTTGTTCAGCGCCGAGGGGTCGACCCGGTTCACAAAATCGAGGAAGGACTCAAACGGCGCATCCTGTCTGGCTTCGACGATCCTCTCGACGACCGCCTCGCCCACGTTGCGTATCGCCGAGAGACCGAATCGGATCCGGCCCTGGTGGACCGTGAAGTCGGAGTAGGACTCGTTGATGTCAGGTACGAGGACCTCGATGGAATGCTGGCGGCAGTCGTTGAGGTAAATGGCCGTGCGGTCCTTGTTCGACTTGGTCGCAGTGAGCAGAGCAGCGAGGTATTCCGCCCGGTGGTGCGCCTTGAGGTAGGCGGTCTGGTAGGCGACGTAGCCGTACCCGGCGCTGTGTGACTTGTTGAATCCGTAACCGGCGAAGTGGCCGATCAACTCGAAGATCTCCTGGCCGACCTGTTCACTGTGCCCCTGGGACAGACAGCCTGCGACGAACTTCTCCGATTCGGCAGCCATCACCGACTTGATCTTCTTGCCCATCGCCTTGCGGAACTGCTCGGCGTCGCCCATCGAATAGCCCGCCATCTTCTGCGCCACCTGCATGACCTGTTCCTGGTAGACCATGATCTGGTAAGTGTCGGCGAGGATGTCGCTGACTTCGGGGTGGAGGTCTTCGATCTCGACCCGCCCGTTCTTTCGGTCTGCGTAGAGGGTGTGCATCTTCGCCCCCATCGGGCCGGGACGGTATAGAGCGACCAGGGCGATGACGTCGTTGAACGAGTCGGGCTGGAGGGAGCGGATCAGCGACCTCATCGCGGTGCCTTCGAGTTGGAAGACCCCGATCGTGTCTGCGGCGCGAAGCAGCTCAAACGTCTTCTCGTCGTCGAGGGGAACGTTGTCGATGTCGGGACGGGTCCCCGTCGACAATTCGACGAGCTCGAGGCAGCGCTCGATGATCGAGAGATTGCGCAGGCCGAGGAAGTCCATCTTGAGCAGGCCGAGCTCCTCGACACCGTGCATCTCGTACTGGGTGACAACCTCGGCGTCGACGCCCTTCTGCTGTATGGGGACGATGTTGATCAGCGGTTCGGGGGCGATTACCACCGCGGCGGCATGGATGCTGTCCTGGCGGCGCAAGCCTTCGAGCCCGCGTGCCGCTTCGACGATCTCCGCCGCTGCAGGATCGGTTTCGATCATGGTCCGCAGGCCCTGGGCATTGGCATACCAATCCCTGACTTCCCCCTCCGCATCGGAGTCGGGCGGCTCGAGGATCTGGGTGAGTGTCGGGTCCTTACCGAGGATCGAGGCGGGCATTTCCTTGGCGATCCGATCACCAAGGCCGTAGGGATGGCCGAGCACCCGGGCGGCGTCACGGATCGCCTGCTTTCCCTTGATTGTCGAGAATGTGATGATCTGTGCGACCCGGTCCGCCCCGTACTTCTCGGTCGCGTATTGGATCATCTCGCCGCGGAAGCGCTCGTCGAAGTCCATGTCGATGTCGGGCATCTGTCGCCGGCCGGGGTTGAGGAAGCGCTCGAAGATCAAGCCGTATTCGAGCGGGTCGATGTCGGTGATCTTGAGGGCATATGACACGATCGACCCTGCCGCCGAGCCCCGGCCCGGGCCCACACGGATCCTCTTCTCCCGGGCGTGGCGCATCAGGTCCCAGACGATGATGAAGTAGGCCGGGAACTGCATCTCCTCGATGATCTTCAGCTCGTGTTCGACAC
Organism: Acidimicrobiia bacterium; assembly: GCA_050329555.1. Lineage (GTDB taxonomy): Bacteria > Actinomycetota > Acidimicrobiia > Spongiisociales > ZC4RG35 > MA-ANB-1. Next base: position 15,240 of record JBHJOQ010000148.1, read on the forward strand.
GCTCGGAGACGAC
>JBHJOQ010000125.1:0-10182 GCA_050329555.1 Acidimicrobiia bacterium
GGCACCCTGCTGCTCGGATCCGTCAGCCACGGGGTTGCCCACGCCGCCGATCGAAACGTTCTGATCGTCAAATAGCCGCTTCTCGGTGTAATGCCCTAAACACGTTTGACGGCTTACACACCGTGAGCTATTCTGTAAGTATCAAAATACACTTCAGCCGTTACGAAGCAGCGGCAGAACGAAGCAGAGATGACAGGCGCAATCTCCGTCGAGCAAGAAGCCACCTTCACTGAGACATACGATCGGCTCGCCACGGCGTGGCTTCAACGCGAGGACCTCCGCCTCGCCGGAGCCGAGATTCCGGACCTGTATCAATCGTCACTGCGCCTGAGCCAGGCACGCGAAGAGACGTGGGCCTGGTGGCGGAAGAACAGATTCCAGGGGGTCCGCTGATGTTCGCCCCGTACTGCCCCGCACACGGATCGCGGGTCCTGCTCTTTCTCGACAACATCGAGCGAATCGTGCGCACCGGTAAAGGGCTGCAGATCGCCTACCGGTGCAACTGCGGCTACCAGGGCATGTGGTGCCCTGGCGAAACAGGGACTGCGGCGGCCTAGGAGGCCATCGATCGGAGCATCCACGCAGTTTTTTCGTGAATGTCGATCCGCTGGGTCACGAGGTCTGCCGAAGCGACGTCACCGGCTTCCTCGGCCGTCGTCACCACCGCCCGGCCGGTGCGGACCACCGACTCATGGCCCTCCATGAGATTTCGCACCATCTCCATGGCCTCAGGCACCCCCTTCTCGTCCGGCACTGAAGTCAACTCGGCAAACTCGGAGTAGCTCCCCGGTGCCGGATGTCCCAACGCCCTGATCCGTTCGGCGATCACGTCGACCGCCTCACGAAGGTCTATGTACTCCTCTTCGAACATCAGGTGCAACGTCCTGAACATGGGCCCGGTGACATTCCAGTGATACCCGTGTGTCTTGACGTACAGGGTGTAGGTGTCAGCGAGCAGACGGCCGAGGCCCACGGCCAGTTCGCTCCTGGTTTCCTCGGACAATCCGGTGTTGATTTCCATTTCTGGCTCCTTTCGATACCAAACTGACTATCGCAGGTTCCTCGAGCCGGAACCAGAGTCATCGCCCTCACCGGAAGGTGCCAAACCAGATCGGGTCATAATGACGTGTCTCTTTCCAACTTGACACAATAATTATTGAGTCAATACAATTTAGGGTATATGAGTCTAGAAAGTAGGGCAACGGTGCACGCGGCCCTGGGAGACCCCCGGAGGCTCCTGATCGTCGACCTCCTCACGTCGACCGACATGACGGTCGCAGAACTCGCCCGCGTTGCTGAAATTGGAACCAACCTCCTCGCCCACCATCTCGACATCCTCGAAGAAGCCTCACTGATCCGGCGCAGCGGGTCGGAGGGAGATCGGCGCCGAAAGTACGTATCGCTCAACTGGGCCTCCCTCCCGGAACCACCGCCCTGGCACACGCGGGAATTCGCTTCGGTTGCCTTCGTCTGCACCCACAACTCCGCACGCTCCCAGTTCGCAGCGGCGGTATGGGAGCGGGCCACAGGGGAAAAGGCCCAGAGTGCGGGGAGTCACCCCGCCGACAGGGTCCATCCCCTTGCAGTCAAAGCGGCAGCCGGCATGGACATCGATCTCTCGGAAGCCCGGCCAGCGGGATATGCAGCTATCGAAGTCGAACCCGACCTCGTCGTCAGTGTCTGCGACCGCGCCCGCGAAGTGGGCCTGCCCCCGGCGAAGACAACAATCCACTGGTCGGTGCCGGATCCGGTGAGAGCGGGAAACCTCGAGTCGTTTCGGGGAGCATTCCAAGAGATCGCAGCCCGGGTCGATCGGCTCGGGAACGCGCGTGCCTGATTTGATGAGACGGGAGATCGTTGCAGAGGGGATTGGCACCGCCCTCCTCCTCTATGTCATCGTCGGAAGTGGGATTGCCGCCCAAAGGCTGGGCGACGATGCCGCGGTGCAGCTACTGGCCCATGCGGTTGCGGTCGGGCTCGGCCTGGCGGTCCTCATCGCACTTCTCCAGACTGTATCGGGATCGCACTTCAACCCGGCTGTCACCCTGGCCTTCTGGCGATCAGGTGCCATCGACGGCCGGTTCGCAATCGGATACGGGTCAGCCCAACTGGTCGGGGCGGTAGCCGGTGTCGCTGCCGCCAACTACAGCTTCGGAGAGGGGATGCTGCAAGCATCGACAACCGACCGCGTCGGCACGGGGCTGATCCTCGCTGAGCTCATATCGACGTTCGTCCTCGTGCTCGTGATCCTTGCCCTGGTCAGGACAGATCGGGCCGAGGCTGTGCCTCTGGCGGTTGGCGCATGGGTGGCCGCCATCGTCTTCGCCACCTCATCGACGGGCTTTGCCAACCCTGCCGTGACCGTGTCGAGGGTCTTTACCGACACGTATACCGGCATCGGCGCTGCTTCGGTGCCCGGGTTCGTGTTGGCACAACTCGCAGCCGGCCTCCTCAGCGTCCCGGTCGCCCGATTTCTCTTCCCGGAGAATGCCCGACGACCGTCACTCAACTAAGGAAGCACATGCCAGTCACACTCGACACCGCCGAAAAGCTCCAGATCAGGGAAGCTACCGAACGCCTCCGCCGCCAATACGACGGGAAGCTCAACGCCGAGACCATCAAGCGATTCATGAACAGCTCCCTCGATACGCTCGCCGAGCGGGCAACCACAAGCACATGGGTGCCTCTGCTCGCCGAGCGCTTCGCCCGCGATCGGCTTCGCGCCCTGATCCGCCTCGACGCCGACGTCAGCACCCTCAACCCCAGCGTGCTCTTCCTCTGCGTGCACAATGCCGGACGATCTCAGATGGCTGCCGGGTGGATGCGCCACATTGCCGGCGACGAGGTGGATGTCTTCTCGGGCGGGTCCGAGCCCGCGGAGTTGGTGAACCAGGCTGCGGTGGCAGCAATGGCCGAAAAGGGCATCGACATTGCCGCCGAGATCCCCCAGCCGTGGTCCGACGAGATCGTCCGCGCGGCCGAAGTGGTCGTGACCATGGGCTGTGGCGACGCCTGCCCGGTCTTCCCCGGGAAGAGGTACGTCGATTGGGAGCTGGACGACCCGTCCGGCAAGACCGTTGAGGAGGTGCGCCCGATCCGCGACGACATCGAACGACGGGTGCGCGATTTGCTATCCGAGCTGGTGCCATCTTTGGGAGCCTGAGAGAGCCGACACTGCTCCCCGGTCAGAACATGAGGCGGACTATCGGCTTGCCTCGTTCCGGAACTCGACGAACTCTTCGTCCTTGAACATGCCGGGAGTGACGATCGGGGCGGGCGAGGTCTCCTGGTGGCGAGGATTTGCTCAAGCTACCGTTCCCGCACGAAGCGGCATCACCCCGGAGCTACGTCAAGAACTCGCGCGAATAGGGCTCTAGATGGCGCAGACGTACGCGTGACTTCTGCGCCGGATCAGCCGTGGACACGACCTGACGTGCGCTGGCGCCGGAGACGCCGCGCAATCCACACACCAGCCACCGGGCCGGCGAGGAGAATTGCCACGACCAACAAGCCAATCAAGACGCTTTCCCTGAATACCTCAGGAATAGTTGTCTCGTAGCCCCGCTCCATGCCCGAATAAATGACCAGGTTGACCGCTACGACCGCACCGACGAGGCCGCCGGAGATCCCCCCGACCACCACGTCAAGCAGCCAGGGCTTTCGGCCTTGTGCCGCCCGATTCTCATTGTTGGTAGACATTGTTCCGCCCCCTTCTCCCGGTCTAACCCTCCCGGTCCGCTCTCACACTGACTCCAGGCCGACTCCCGCCTCATCCCAGCTGTCGGGGATCGTCAACCTCTCCATAGCACCCTCGGCCGACGCCACCAGGGACGCCACCTGGGTACGCCGGTTCATCCCTAACTTGGTTAGCACATTCGACATGTAGTTCTTGACCGTCTTCTCCGCCAGCCCCATTGCCCAGGCGATCTGCTTGTTGGTCATTCCCCGCCCGACCAGGTGTGCCACCTCTCCCTCCCGCGGTGAAAGAACCCCCAGCCGGCGAACGGGTTTTTCAACTTCCTCTCCTCCAGAATGCCCGGCGCCGTAGAAGTTGGCTCCGGTGCCCACCACCCGGATTGCCGAGAGCAACTCATCTGTGCGCGTCCTCTTCAGCAGGTAACCGCGGGCACCTGCGGCGTCCGCCGCCGCGCTCGACGTATCGTCCGCTAGCGACGTGAAGATGATCGTTCCGATTTTCGGGAACCGGCTGGTGACCTCACCGCAAATCTCAATCCCATTCCCATCGGGCAGGCGGACGTCGAGGACGAGAACATCGGGCCTGGTCTGTTCGAGACCCGGGAGTGTTGCCGCCGCAGACGCTGCTTCGCCCACGACCTCCATTTCAGGGTCCCTGTCGAGCAACGATCTGATCCCTGCCCTCACGACTTCGTGGTCGTCGACGAGAAAGACCCTGATCGGCCTGCCCTCGTGACCTTCCATCGGACAACTCCGTTCCTCGGACCTCGGCTGTTCGTTTCCCAGCCTCGTTCACAAGGATCGGGCAGAGCGAAGGCTTGCCCTAGAGACCTACGTCACACCAAGACCGGAATTAGTCCCGTTCCGCCTATACAGCGTGGTTTCAGTCTGCCGTCGGATTCACCACCAGCACGTCACAGCCAGCGACTTGAATCGTGCGATGGCTGGTGCTGCCCAGAATCAGTGAAGCGAAGTCACCCCGGCCGCGTGTGCCTACCACGACCAAATCGGCGCCGACCCTATGTGCGTAGTCGGGGAGCAGGTCCGGCGCGTAGCCTTGGAGGTCGATCCGTTTGGTCGGGACGTCGATTGCGGAAACCGTCGGCTCCAGTTGTTCCCATACGGCGACCCTCTCCGACTCGGCAATCCCGGTCAGGTCTATGGGAACCTCCGAATAGACAATGGGCATCTGGCTTACATGGACGATATGCAGCTCCGCATCTCGCCAGCGTGCCTGCTTCGCGGCCTTCTCTAAGACCTCAACCGACACCGGCGATCCTTCCACACCTACGACAACGATCATCTTGTCTCCTTTGCGGGCCATTATGCCCGAATTCGAGGCGTTGGTACCAGGGCCAGAAGACCCGAACTCGCCCTGGCCCGTCCTCCGGAATAGGGCAGGAAGGCCCTAGCGCCAGCAACACTGACTTGGGCACAGTGACCATATGAGCACCTACACCAACTCTGGGAGCATCGCCTTCGAAGGACCGATTGAAGCTCTGGAAGCTCACACCGGTCTGGACACCGCGCGCGAACGGCGCATCGATCTCCGCCAGGCAATGGCGCGGGTCGAGACCCGGGTTGCCCGCCCTTCTGCGACCGCGCCCTGGGGGGCCGACATCGAGGCGGCCCTGAGCGAACTGGGTGAGGCTCTCGACGCCCACATCAACGAAGTCGAAGATGAAGGCGGACTGCTTTCAACCATCGTCGCCGAAGCCCCGCGCCTCGCTGGCCAGGTCGCGGAGATGCAACGACAGCATGGTGAGCTACGCGCCGCCTTCGACCGGGCGCTGGCGGCTTGCTCAAACCATGGTGAACTCGAACCGACAGTGGTACGTCGCCGCGTCATGTCTCTCCTGGGAAGACTCGCTACGCATCGCCAGCTCGGCTCGGAACTCGTTTTCGATGCCTACAACGTCGACATCGGCGACGGCGACTGACCTATGGGCTTAACCCAGGGGTGCCGTGGGTACTGATGGGCACCGGACCGACTGGCCCGACCTGGCTTTGCAGGCGGTCACCAACAATCGAAGGCGCCAGAAGGCGTCACAAACGACAGGAGGTCGAGACATGACTGATAGATCCGACAGAGAGCTTGCCTTGGAGCGAGCCCGGGAAGATGCGGAAGGCTTTGAGGTTCATGACAGCCCGGTCCCTGATCGTGCTCTGGAGCGGGAACGCGAAGAGGCAGAGGGAGTCGAGGTCTTTGAGAATCCGGACGCCACCATTCCCCCAGCCGTCGTGACCGAAGGTGGTCCCGGCGAGGAGTTCCTGAGCGGGCACGCTCTCGACGAGGACGACGAGGAAGACGCCCGATAACCGCTACCGGGAGGTCGGTGAGACCGTTCGCCAACGACGGACCGCCCCTCGTAACCTGAGCCCATGAAGACACGACCCGGGCTCTCGAACGTGGACAGCGATACGTCTGGAGATGGTCTCCTCCTTGGCGGAATCCTCGGGACCGACCAGTACCAGTTGACGATGGCCCAGATGTACTGGAGGGAGGGGCTGGCCGAACGGCCCGCCCAATTCGACTACTTCTTCCGCTCCTATCCCGACTACGGGACGCATCAAGCTGGGTATTGCGTGACGGCAGGGTTGGGTTGGCTTCTCGACTGGATGGCATCGGCACGATTTGGCAAGCACGAGCTCGAATATCTGCGCACGCAGATGACGCCCGAGGGAGACCGGCGCTTCAACGACGGGTTCGTGGATTGGCTGGCGGGCAACGGGGGTTTCGGGTCGATTGTGGTCGATGCGGTTCCCGAGGGAAGGATCGTCCATGCCAACGTGCCGGTGGCGACGGTCACCGGGCCGCTGGCTATGGCGCAAATCCTGGAGACGCCGTTCCTCAACCGGCTGAACTACCCGACCCTGGTCGCAACCAAAGCGTCGCGCGTCAAAGAAGCGGGTCGGGGCCGTCCTGTGCTCGAATTCGGAATGCGGCGCGGCCCCGCCTCCGGAGCTGACGCCGGCGGAAGGGCCGCCTTGATCGGAGGCTGCGACTTCTCATCGAACGTCGCCCTCTCGCATGCGGTTGGGCTCGATCCGAAAGGCACTCACGCACATTCGCTCGTCCAGGTTTACCTGGCACTGGGCCTGGGTGAACTCGAAGCTTTCCGTAGATTTGGCGCCATCTACCCCGATGAGTGCGTCCTGCTGGTGGACACGGTGGATGTGCTGACCTCGGGTGTCCCCAATGCGATCACGGTGTTCGAAGAACTTGCAGCTGAAGGTCACCAGCCCGGGGGAATCCGTCTCGACTCCGGAGACCTCGCCTACTTCGCCATTCAGTCGGCCTTGCTCCTGAACGAAGCAGGATTCGACGACGTGCCAATAGTCCTCTCCTCTGATCTCGATGAACTGGTCATCTGGCAGATCCTCTCCCAGATCGAGACCGAAGCTCCCGGCTACGGCATCTCTGTCGCCTCGATGGTCGAACGACTCACGTTCGGTGTGGGCACGCGGCTCATCACCTCCGAGGGCGATCCATCGCTTGGTGGCGTTTACAAGCTTGTCGCTGTCGAAGACGAGGCCGGGCAGTGGGCGCCGGCGATCAAAGTCTCAGAAGACGTCGAAAAGGTGCCCATACCGGGCGACAAGGACGTTTACCGGTTCTACGACTCCCGGGGCCTGGCCACCGCCGACGTAGTTGCCCTGGCGGGGGAGGAACTCCCTGGTTCGGGCACGCTTGACCTGTATCACCCTCACCGCGACGCCCACCGCTCCCTCGAGCCATCCTCCCTCTCCGCTATAGAGCCCTTGATGACCAGAGTGTTCGAGCACGGTGATCGCAAGGACGGCTCGCCGGATATCGAAGACCTTCGCGCCCGTCGGATCGCCGATCTGAGCCGCCTCGACCCCGGAGTCCGCAGGCTGGTCAACCCGCATATCTATCACGTGTCTCTCACTCCCGGCATGAAACAACTGCAACGCGACCTGGTGGCGGAGGCTCTCGGGGAGGGGGGTTAACCTATTCGACCGACACCCCGGCCAGGAAAATGGCCGCCACCGCACGCGTGCCATCGCCGGAACGCAGGTTTACCGCGCTGGTACCGTCGGCGAGCAGGCTTGTTTCGAAACCCTCCGCTACCGAATCCTTTGCCGTCTCCTTGACGCAATAGTCGAGAGCGAGTCCCAACACCGCGTTGGCTGTCACTCCTCGACCACGGAGTTGGTCGGCGAGACCGGTCGAAGACACCTCCCCCGACTCAGGGTCACGGATGTTGAATGCCGAGTACCCGTCTTCGCCTCCCGCGCCCTTCTTGATGAAGATCGCCTCACCGGCGAGGTCGAGGTCGGGATGAAACTCGGCGCCCTTCGTCCCGTTTACGCAGTGGACCGGCCAGATCCCACCGTCTTTCTCGAAATGCGGGGTCGATTCCGGGTGCCAGTCCTGGGTGTAGACGACCAACGCCCCGGCCTGGCGCGCTTGCGCGATCTGGTGATTTATGAACGGGATCACCGACTCGCCCCCGGGCACCGGGAGGTTCCCCTCCGGGTCGGCGAAGTCGTTCTGCACGTCCACCACGATGAGAGCGATCGACGGTCCGTAGTCCATGGGACAAGGCTATCGGATCGGCGTCCCACTCCAAACGCAGGTCAATCCACCGGACTTTCGACCGACAGTTCATTCCTTTCGAGATCAGAGGGTGGTTTCCCGCGGAGCACACCCTCTCCAAACCCGGGGCGAAAACGAAATGCTCAGGCAGCCAGCGAACAGGTGAGGCCGTTCTGGATCGCCCTGCTATCAGATTTGATACGCAGAACCTCAGGAACGGTTTCCCATTAGCAGTGGTCTCCGACCCGGCACCTCGTTTTCCGCCGGACCGCAGTCCGGTCATCCAGATCACGATTAGATTCGAATAGCAGTTGTCGATTCGAGGAATATCAACACATGAAAATCGCAGTGACAGGTGCCACTGGCTATATCGGAGGCAGAATCGTCCCCCGCCTCCTCGACTCCGGCCACGAGGTCGTCTGTCTCGCTCGAACTCCGGGAAAACTCGACGACCGGCCATGGAGGGATCAGGTCGAAGTGCGTCAATGTGATGTGCTCGATGAGGACCAGGTACGCGCCGCCCTGGAAGGGTGTGATGCCGCCTACTACCTGATCCACTCGATGGGAGACAGCGGCGATTTCACATCGGCCGAACACCGGGCCGCTTCCAACTTCGCCGCGGCAGCGTCTTCCGAGCAGTTGAACCGGATTATCTACCTCGGTGCCCTGGGCAAGGGCGAAGACCTTTCCAAACACCTCACAAGTCGCCAGGATGTGGGAAGAATTCTCGCAGGAGGAGCGACCCCGGTCACCGAACTGCGTGCTGCGGTCGTCATCGGGTCAGGATCGGTCTCGTTCGAGATGCTCCGCTACCTCACCGAGGTTCTCCCCGTCATGACGACACCGCGTTGGGTTGAGACCCGGTGCCAGCCGATCGCGATCCGCGATGTGCTCGACTACCTGACTGCCGCCCTCGACGACCAACCCGGGAGCCACGTCTATGAGATTGGCGGGCCTGATGTCGTCTCGTATCGCGAGATGATGCAGACGTACGCGAAGGTTGCCGGCCTCAAGAATAGGACGATCATCCCGGTGCCCGTCCTCACCCCGCAACTCTCCTCGCTCTGGATCGGGTTGGTCACACCGCTACCGGTGGGGGTCGCCCGACCCCTCGTCGACTCTCTGGTCTCTGAGGTGATCGTTGAAGACCCGGGTGCCGACAGGTTCGGGATTGTTCCACTAGCGCTGGAGGCAGCGATCGAAAGCGCACTCGACCAACACTCCCGCCTCGACACTCCTAGCCGTTGGTCAGACGCCTCGAGTTCTCCCGCCTTGCCCCTCGCTGGAGACCCCGAGTGGGCGGGCGGCACTCTCCTCACGGACAAGAAGGTGCTCACCACGGACGCCACTCCGGAGCAGCTCTTCAAGGCTTTCAGCCGGGTCGGAGGGTCGTTCGGCTACTACACGATGAACTGGGCTTGGCGGTTCCGAGGTGTGATCGACACTCTCGTCGGAGGGGTCGGCCTGCGGAGAGGGCGGAGACACCCCGACCTGGTCCGTTTGCATGACACCATCGATTTCTGGCGTGTGTCTGCGGTCCGGCCCGGCGAACACCTCCAGCTCTCCGCTGAAATGAAGCTGCCCGGCGAGGCCTGGCTCGAATGGACCATCAGCGCCGACGGCGGGCAGACGTCGTTGGAACAGGTCGCGTATTTCCGCCCCCGCGGGCTCTTCGGCCGTCTCTACTGGTACGCGATGCTTCCGTTTCACGGATTCATCTTCGGCAGCATGGCCAGAAGAATCGTCCGGGCAGCCGAAGGAATTTGAGGCGGACACGCTCCCGATCATCTCCCCGCCAGTTCCGATGGGTGGTTTAGCCCGCTATGTTTGCCCGGCGTGAGCCTACCCCCGACCCTCCTCGCCGAAGAGCAATGAGCGACACGACCCACCTGGAGCGAAGGCTTGGCGTAAGCGAGGCCGTGGTG
>JBHJOQ010000028.1:0-4101 GCA_050329555.1 Acidimicrobiia bacterium
AGGTAATCGAGGACGTCATAGACAGTGATGCGCAGCCCTCGAATGATGGGCTTGCCTCCCCGCTTGTCCGGTTCGGTCGTAATGCGGTCCTGATAGTTCACAATCTCACCCGATTCTAGTGCCGTAGCAGACAATGTTTGGGGGGTGGGGTCCGCTGTTTTTTGATCTGGTTCGCGCATACTTGGTCGGGTCGCGCGTGTTCGATCGAGGAGGTGGCGGCGTGGGTGAGCGAGTTCGAGTTCGTGAGATCAGCAACGATGAGGGGAATCGACTGTTGCGGATCGTTCGACGGTCGTCGGGGTCGGTGGTGACGTGGCGACGAGCCCAGATGGTGTTGTTGTCGGCCCAGGGGATGGATGTCGGTCGGATCGCTCAGGTGGCGTTCACGTCTGAGGATCGGGTCCGTGCGGTAATCCACAACTTCAACGACGACGGGTTCGACTCGTTGTATCCTCGTTATCGCGGTGGCCGACCCCCCACGTTCACGCTTCCCCAGCGTCAGGAGATCAAGAAGATCGCCCTGTCCCGACCCGTCGACCATGACTTGCCTTTCTCGACATGGAGTCTGTCGAAGCTGGCCGAGTTCTTGGTGGCTGAGGGGGTGGTCGACGACATCAGCCATGAGGGCCTGCGGGTTCTCCTCCGTGAGGAGGGGGTGTCGTTTCAAGTGATCAAAACCTGGAAGCAGTCCAACGATCCCGACTTCGAAGCCAAAAAGAACCGGGTGCTGGCGCTGTATAACATCGCCGACGGCAAAACCGAACCGGGCCCGGGCGACCCGACGGTGGTGATCTGCATGGACGAGTTCGGGCCGCTGAACCTGCTGCCCCGCCCCGGACGGCAGTGGGCACCGGCCGCGACCAAAACCACCGAGAGAGCCAGCGGTGAGCCTCGGCGGCGAAGACGCCGAGCCACCTACACCCGCACCCAGGGGGTCCGTCACCTCTTCGCCGCCTACGACCTCGGAGCCGACACCATCTACGGGCACATCAAGTCGAACAAGAACCGGACCACCTTCCTCCAGTTCTGTCGCTACCTGCGGTCGTTGTACCCGCCCCAGGTGCGGATCGGGATCGTGTTGGACAACTTCAGTCCCCACCTGTCGACCAAAAAGGACCAGCGGGTGGGCAAGTGGGCGGCAGCCAACAACGTCGAACTGGCCTACACCCCCACCAACGCCTCCTGGCTCAACCGCATCGAGGGACATTTCCAGGCCCTCCGCTACTTCGCCCTCGACGGCACCGACCATCGCACCCACGACGAGCAGAACTCGATGATCCGCCGCTACATCAGATGGCGCAACCGCAACGCCCACGACCAGACCATCCAGGAACTGGTAAAACGCGCAAACGTTGCCTGACGCGGCACTAGCTTCCTCATCGACAGACCTCCCCGAAAGACAGCGCTCGATGGTCAACGCCATCGGATGGAGCTACGACTTCCTTGACGAGCCCGTACGACGCCTTTTCGAAAAGCTGTCAGTATTTGCTGGCACATTCTCGCTCGATCAAGCCGAGGAGGCCTGTGGTCTCGACGACGGAAGCGTCGATGTTCTGGACGGTCTGACCGCGCTGGTCGAGAGCAGCCTGATTCACCAGATTGAGAGTTCGGGGACACCGCGCTTCCGCATGCTCACCGTTATCAGAGAGTACGGCTATGCCGCTCTCGCCGCCCGGGGCATCGAGGCCGAGATTCAGGAGCGGCACGCCCAGGTCTTCCTCCGGCTTGCCGAAAACGCCCACGCCGAGATCCTCACGTCGCGTCAGCGATACTGGCTCGATCGTCTGTCAGTGGATCATGACAACCTGCGAGCTTCGATCGACCATTCGATCCACCACAAGAACAGCACAGTCGCACTTCGCTTTGCCGGTTGCCTGTGGCGGTTCTGGCAGATCAGAGGCCATCTGGTCGAAGGACGACGACGAACAGAAGAGGCCCTTGGTCTCGCGGATGGCGGTGATAGGCTCGCCCTTGCTCACGCTCTCACCGGTCTCGCCGGCCTCAGGTACTGGCAAGGAGACTCGGAGGGGACCCTGCATCCTTACCGGGAGGCACTCGAGTTGTTCCGCCAGTTCGGCGAGGGGGGTGATGTCTCCGAAGCCCTGTACAACATGAGCTTTCCCTTGATGTACTCCGGAGATGTGGATGGGGCGGAGGAGGTTCTAGAGGAGTCCCTTGAAATCAGTCAACGCATCGGGCGGAGAATGGGGATCGGCCGGGCCTACTGGGGTCTTGGGGAGATTGCGGTATTCAGACAGCAGTGGCCGGACGTCGTCACCTGGAACCTGCGTGCCGCCGACGTCTTCGACTCCCTGGATGCTCCTTTTGATCTCGGATGGTCGTGGTTCATGGTCGCATACGGGTACTCGAGCCAGAATCTCTCCGATGACGCCGAACCCTATCTGGAACGCTGCCTCGAGATCTTTGCAGGGACGACCGACGTTTCAGCCCTTGCTCTCGTGTTTGAGGCACTCTCACTCGTGGCGCTCCGGAACGGAGACACCACCCGGGCCAGCAGGCTGGTGGGCGCCGCCCACCGGATCAAGGCGGACACCGGTGTTGCGATCACTGAGTTGGAGATAAATCAGAATCCGGAGGCCCAGGAATTCCTGCGGGACATGTCCGAAGCGGACCGTGCCAGTTACGAGGAGGGGCTCCACTACACGATCGAGGAAGCGGTCGGTTACGCCCGGGACGCCGAAGGTGAGGGCTGAGGCGCCTGTCATCACGACTGCGACTGCGAGCCTTCACACGGTCTGCAAATCGATGGCGAACTACCCGCCGCCGATTCGGCCGTCTTGGAGATCGGCGAAGGTCGCGTAGGCAGAGTCGGCGAGATAGACAACACTCGCGGCTCCGGCCCTGCCCGGAGTGCCCGCGGCTACGAAGTTGGGCATCTCCTCGACATTTGCCTTGATCGCGAGGACCGAGAACGTCAGGAGCTGTTCGGGGGAGAGGTCGGTGTGAAGGTATGGCTCGGCGGCCTGGAGCAGACCTGGAACTGCAGAGGGACCGAGACTGCGCACCATCTGTGCTGCCGCTACCAGGATGTCACCCTGGTGTTGGGAACGTCCGAAGTCGCCTCCCGGCACGGTCTTTCTCGCCCGGGCAAAAGCGAGGGCGTCCAGGCCGTTGAGAACCTGGAGGCCGGCGCTAAGCGACGCCTTGGCTGCCGAATCGTTGATCGGGAACGGCACCTCGACCTCGACCCCGCCCAGGATATCGATCAAGCTCTTGAAGCCGTTGAAACCGGTGAGGACATAGCCCTCCAACGGCAGACCGGTCAGATTGCGAAACGTTTCCAACATCACCGCCGGTCCGCCCAGTGCGAGCGAGCCTGTGACCTTCTGGGTGCCGTGCCCCGGGACCGGAACGTACGAGTCGCGGGGAAGGCCGACAACGGCGCCGGCCCCGGACCCGTCGAGGGTCACGAAGTGAATGCTGTCCGCGCGGGTCTCATCGGCCTGTTCGCCGGTGCGGGCATCTGAGCCCACGACCGCGATCATGCGCGGCCCGACCCCGTAGAAGGGTGAGATCCCGTAGTCCGGCCACTCCCCGCCGACGATCCTCCACCCCGAGCCATCGTCAACGGCAAGCATGAGGTCGTTGCCGGACTCGACGACCGCGACGCCCTGACCCTTGAAGACGGCCCCGGTTGCCGAAGCGGTGACAGGTGGCTCAGCCGGCGCCGAGGCGATTGAAGCAAGTACCTCCGCGGGCATCAGGGGTGGCGCATCGGACTCGGCAGTCACGTATGCGTAGAAGGCGTCGACGAGTGCAGTCAGTTCCGCCCCTGCGCCCTCGACGACAAACGGTGCCGTTGTGGTGGTGGTCGGCTGGGTAGTTGTGGTCGTCGACTGAGTGGGATTCGTGGTCGAAGAAGGCGTCGTCGGGACGACCTCAGCGGTACATGCCGAGAGAAGTACCAGTGAGGCCAGAATCGAAAGAGTGCGGCGCGACATGAAACCTCTGTTGAAATCCCCACCCATGGGTGAGAGCACACCGTAGGCCGGATCTGAGGTATTGCGACCCGGGTGGCGGCTTAGTTCCCACCCTTGTTGTTGCCGCCGCCGGCGTTGTTGTTGCCGGGTCCGGTGTTTT
>JBHJOQ010000047.1:0-37574 GCA_050329555.1 Acidimicrobiia bacterium
ACATGGCGACGAGACTACCCCGGCGTTTCGGCCTAAGGGCAAGGCCAAAGCCGGTTAATCGCCGGCCAGTTCGAGGTCGACGATGATCGGGAAGTGATCGGAGCCGAGATTCGGGCCGAGCTGGCGCAGGCGGACCACTAACGCGTCGCTATGCACCAGGTGATCGATCGGTACCCGGAACAGGGGATTGGAGGTTGCCACGAATGTTGGTTGGACCCCGAAGCCGATCTGGGAGTTGCGAAGACCTCCCTGGGCCAGAAGGTTCCGGAACGGCCACGACCACGGTGTTGCGTTCAGGTCGCCGACGACCATGTAGGGGCCGGACTGGTTTGATGCCCACTGCGCGGCGAAACCCAGCTGGGCGTCACGCAGAGAAGCCCGCTCGGCGTCGGTCGGAGCAAGGGGATGGCTGGAGAGAATCGTCACCGGGGTATCCCATCCGGCAACCGTCGTAGTTATCTCCACCGCCCTCGGGTCAGTCTCCGCGAATCCGTATGTCAGAACCCCGGCACTGTTGCGGGTCATGACCAGGGTGCCAAAGTTGAGATCATCGGAGCGCGATTTGTTGACTTCATAGCCGAGATCGGACGATTCCATAGCCGTCTCCCACGGCAGGCTCGCCTCATGGAGGACAACCACATCGGGAGCGGTCTCCCTGATGTATTCGACCACCTCGCCGTAGCTGTCGTTGGTCGACAACAGGTTGAAGGACATCACACGGATCGACGGGGCGTCGATGCTGGTTTCACCGGGGGACCCCAGGTAAAGGGGGGCGACCACGGCGAGGTTGATTCCCGCAATGAACAGAATCCCGCCTGCCCAGCTGCGGTAGCGGGAAAAGGCGAGGCCCCCGCCCAACACGAGCAGCACCACCAGATACTGGACCCTGAAGTTGGCCAGGACGTCGAGCCACCAGACGTATCTGCCCAGGAACGCGGCAATGCTGGCGACAGCGAGGGCGACTGCTGGAATCAGGATCAGGATCATCCGATCTCCCGTTCCCGGGCCCACTCGGAGGCGATGTCGTACGCATCCTCCTTGGAGTAGGGGCCGTCGTTGATTCGCTTCTCGAGCAAGATCCCCATGATCTCCCCAACCCGTGGGCCCGGACCGATGCCGAGCAGCTCCATGATCTCGTTGCCATCCACCGGTGGTCGCAGCCTGGATAGCTCCTCGCGCTGACTCAGCTCTGCGATCCGATCCTCGAGGTCGTCGATACGCCTCTGAATCGCCCTCTCCCGCCGTTCGTTGGCCGTGGTCACGTCGCATCTGACCAGCTCGTTGAGCCGTTCCACGAGCTCACCCGCGTCGCGCACGTAGCGGCGTACCGCCGAGTCGGTCCAACCCATATCCAGGGTGTGGGGTCGGAGATGGAGGTACACGAGTTGGGAGACGTCTTCGACGATCGACTTCGGGTACTTCAGTGCCCGCAGGCGCTTGCGGGTCATCCGGGCTCCAACCACTTCGTGGTGGTGGAATGAGACCCCGCCGGGACCGAATTCCCGGGTGGCCGGTTTGCCTATGTCGTGGAACAGAGCAGCGAGACGGAGGACAAGGTCGGGAGACGTCTTGTCGACAACGGCGAAGGTGTGCCCCAGGACATCTTTGTGGCGGTGGTGGGGATCTTGTTCCATGGCGAGGGCGGGCAGTTCGGGGATGAAGTGCGCGGCGAGGCCCGCTTCGACGACGGCAAGCAGCGCTTCGCCCGGGGCCTCAGCGAGGAGAAGCTTCGACAGTTCGTCGCGAATCCTCTCCGCCGACACGATCTCCAACCGGTCTCCCATCTCGCGGACCGCGCGAAGGCTGTCCTCCTCCGGGGTGAACCCCAATGTCGCTTGGAACCTGAACAGCCTGAGCATCCGCAGGGGATCGTCCGAGAAACTCACCTCGGGGTCCATCGGGGTTCGCAGAACCTGGAGCCCGAGGTCTGTCAGCCCCCCATAAGGGTCGACCACCTCGACCGACGGGAGACGGACGGCAATCGCATTTACCGTGAAGTCGCGCCGCTGCAAGTCGGCTTCGACCTCGTCGGAGTAGGTCACATGGGGTTTGCGGGACTCGTTGCGGTAGACCTCATCTCGGAAAGTTGTGATCTCGATCGATATGTCGTCCTTGATCGCGGCGATTGTTCCGAAGGCCTCTCCAACCTTGTAGACGCTGTCCGCCCAGCCGCGCATGATGCGGCTGATGTCCTCAGGCCGCGCATCGGTGGTGAAGTCCAGGTCCTCGATTGGTCGGGCCAGGAAGGCGTCCCTCACGCAACCGCCAACGACGTACAGCTCATGCCCGGCCGCTTCGAATAGTTCCGACAGCTGCGAGGACACGCCATCAGCGTCGACGAGGAATTGGAGCCTTTCGGGGATCACCCGCCCAGGTTATCTAGAAACGCCGCCGACCCGACCCTCCGGGCAAAAAGGCTAGATCTCGATGCCGGCTTCGTTCGCCTTGGCACGGAGCTCGTGGACGTTGCGCACGTAGGGGAGTGCAACGGGAACCGAGACGGTGCGGTTCATCACCAGGCCGAGCACAGACTGATCGAAAGTCTGCATCCCGAAGTATCCGCTCTCTTTGATGATCTCAACAAGGCTTCCCGGATCGTTGGGATTGAGGATCCATTCCTGGACGCGCTCATTGTTGGTCATGACCTCACATGCCAGGACGTGTCCGGAATCGACCGTCTCAACCATCCTCTGGCTGAGAATTGCACTCAACTGAGCAGCAAGCTGCGACCTCACGATTCCCTGCTGGGCGTCGGGAAACAGCGAAACGATCCTGTGGACAGTATCCGCCGGATCGGTAGTGCGCATCGAGCTGATCACCAGGTGCCCGGTCTCGGCTGCGGTGATTGCCGCCCGCGCCGACTCGACGTCTTCGATTTCGCTGAGCATCAGCACATCCGTGTCGTGGCGCAATGCGCTTCTGATCGCAGCTGCCGGGTCGAGGGTGTCGACCCCGACCTCACGTTGAACGACCACAGAGCGCTTGTCGGGGTGGAGGAACTCGATCGGATCCTCGATCGTCATGATGGCGCAAGCGCGGTTGGAGTTGATCCAGTCGATCAGCGAAGCCATCGTGGTCGACTTGCCCGACCCGGACGGCCCGGTGACCAGGATCAAACCGGAGGCACCGCTGACCAATTTCTCGACCACCTTGGGCACACCCAGCTCGGCAAACGACTTCGAGCCCGGGACCACCCGTCGCAGGACCAAGGAGACCGATCCACGCTGGCGGAAGGCGCTGGCGCGGAATCGGCCGAGGTCGTGCCGCCCGTAGGCGAAGTCTGCGGTGCCCATGTCTTTGAAGTCGCCAGCGGCCCGGGGCGTGAGGATCGCTTCTGCATACGCCTTGGTGTCGGCAGGAGTCAGCTTTTCGAAGCCGTCGAGCCTGGTCAGTTCGCCGTCCACCCTTGCCACGGGTGCAGAACCTACCTTGAGGTGAATATCCGAGGCGCCGGCATCAACCGCTTGCTGCAGTAATTCATCGATATTGATTGACATTTGACCCTTCCGATCAGAAATCAGGTAATAGGCATCGGCGGAACGCGCCCAGAAGTTGAGGACTTGCAGGTTATTCAGATCGGAAAGTGCCTGGCGGCAATATGCCTGACCCGGTCCAGGCTTTCGAGGGCACCGGTTGGTGAGGTGAAGGGGGGACCCGGCTCGAATCGCCCGGCAAGACCGTCGACAGTCGCCCTGGCCGACTCCCGGAGGGCATCGAGGTCGTACCCGCCTTCCAGCACTGTGACGGTGCGGGATGCGGGGAACTCCCTGGCCAATTCGCCACCCATCCACCCATAGTCGTCGGCGACGAGGCGCAGCCCGGCGAGATGGTCGAGGTGGTGGGCGTCATATCCGGCACTGATCAGCACCCAGTCGGGCTCGAAACGCACCAGCGCGGGCAGCACCAGGGTCCTCCAGGCATCCCGATACACGTCGCCGGCGGTGCCCGCGACCAGCGGAATGTTGAAGATCGTCCCGGGAGCGGGATCGCGATCGAGGGCTGAGGGGTCTCCCTCAAACGGGTAAAACGGGCTCTGGTGGAGGCTGACATAGAGGACGTCGGAGTCGTGGCCCACCATGGCCTCCGTCCCGTTGCCGTGGTGAACATCCCAGTCGAGGATCGCAACCCGCTGTCCCCTGCTGCGGAGCCAGCCGGTGGCAACCACGACATTGTTGAAGATACAAAAACCCATCGCCCGGTCGCGAAGAGCATGATGGCCGGGAGGTCTTGCGACAACAAAGCCGGTGGCGTCGGTGCTCCCTTCGACTTCCTCGACAGCAGCGATCACTCCCCCGGCCGACCGCAGCGCCGCCTCCCAGGATTCTGCCGAGACGATCGTGTCCATGTCGAGGGCGCCCCCTCCCATCGAACAGAACGCCTCGATCATTTCGATGTATTCGCTGTCGTGGACCCGCTGCAGGTCTTTGCGGGATACCTCGGGTGACTCGATGGTGTGGATGTCCAAAGTTGAATCCTCGAGCCCTGCAATCACAGCCGGGAGACGCTGCGGGGACTCTGGATGGTTACGACTTGTGTCATGGGCCAGCGACGCCGGATGGCTGGCAACTATCAGCTGCATCTTCATACTCTCCCACAAGTGCCACCAGCAATACAGATAGAGGGTAGTTGGCCAGGTGAGGTCGTCCTCCGCCGGGGGTGGGCACGCGGGACTGCAAGGCAATGGAACCCCCTGATGAATGCCGGCGCACTTCGCCTGCTCCGGGGCAACTCGGGTTTTTTGTCCGAAGCCACCGAATGGGTGGCCCGAGCGGCTGATGGACAGGTTCTCTCGCCCGCTCTCTACCCGTCGGCGGTTCGGATCTGGGAGCGGTCAGGATACCGGGAGTTGCTCCGTCTCAACGTGATGGAGAAAGCGGTCCGCCCGGCGTCGGAGACCCCGGACTGGATCACGACCACGGCCGACCCGGACTTTGCCGCCCTCGAAGCGGTGGATCGCACGGCCTTCGATCGGTTCTGGCACATGGGCGCCGGAGGTTTGGTCGAAGCTTTCCGGGCTACTCTCCGCTCGGTCGTGGTCGAAGCCCGCCAGGATGGCAAGCTCGTCGGATATGCGATGATCGGCAGTCAGGCCGGTTCATGTTTCGTGCAAAGGGTCGCCGTAGATCCGACAAGTCGAGGCCAGGGACTGGGCTCTGCGCTGCTCAACCGGTCTGAGGCCTGGGCACAGCGGGTGGGTGCGGTGACGATGATCCTCAACGTCCGTCCCGACAATGAACAGGCGCACAATCTCTATACTCGTCACGGGTATCACGACACGGTTGCTCGGTTGCACGTGCTTGGCTTCCCCGCCGATAGCCTTCCCTCGTGGACAGGCCACTGATGCCGGCAGCTATACCCGACCGCTACCAACTCGACCTCCGGCTCGGACGCGACGGAGACATCGAGGAGTGGCTGGCCACGGACACCTCGCTCGACCGCCCGGTCTTGATCCGCTCCCTCGGGCCAGAAGCCGGCGAGGAACGCAAGGAGCAATTCGTTGCCACGGTTTCCTCAGCCGCCAAGGCCCACCATCCACACCTCTCCAAGGTCTTCGTCGTGGAGGAGGTGAAGGGCGGCGCCTACGCCGTGAGCGAGTGGACCGGCGGTGCCACCATGGCCGATCGGGTAAACGCAGAATCGGGTATCGAAATGGAGGAGTTTCTCCCGAATGCAACCGGACTTGCCGGCGCGCTGGCGGCTCTTCATGAGACGGGCGTGACCCATGGCTCCATCGACCTCTCGGCAATCACCTATTCCGAGGCCCATCCGGCAAAGCTCGGCGCTTTCGGCCGCCCGTTCACAGGCGACAAGGAATCCGACGTCCGAGCTCTGGCCGCGGCACTCGAGTCGGCACTGACCGGCGAGCCCCCGGGGGGTCCCCCCCCATCCGAATCGATCGACGGGATATCGCCGATGATCGACCGGATACTGCACGCAGGCCAGAACGGCTCCTACACCGCCTCGGAGTTCGAAAAGGCGCTGAGTGCCGCTCCAACACCCCGCCGCCCGCGCCCTGAGCCGGCGTCGACTTCGCGTCGCCTTCTCTATTCGGCCCTCGGGTTGGTGCTCCTTGCCATCGCTCTCGTCGGTCTCGGTGCGCTGTTCGGGACACCGGCCAACCCGATCGTCCCCACTCCCACAACCGTGCCTGGCGATTCGGCCACCGTCACTAGGGGAACAATTACCCCCACCACCGGAAGCGGGGGTCTCCAGGTCGTCTCGATCGCAGCACACGACCCGTTCGGAGAAGGTGGCGAAAACGACAGTTTGATTCCGAACCTCATCGACGGCAGCCTCACCACCACCTGGCAGACGGAGCGTTACCAGGACCGACTCCCGCTGATAAAACCCGGGGTTGGTGTGGTGGTGTCGGTCGAGGGCACTCCCCAGCAGGTGCATCTCGCCGGTTTCTCCCAGGGAACGGTATTCGAGATCCGTTGGTCGCCTACGCTGGTTGAAGACCCGGAGGATTGGGTCAGGGCGGCCGCCGGCACCGCTCCGGCGGGTACCACGTCGGTGGATCTCCCCCCCAGGGTTGACGGGTTCTGGCTGCTGTGGATGATCGACTTGCCTCTCCAGGGCGATGGGACCTACTACGCGCAACTTTCGCAATTACGATTGGAGCCGTGACGACACCGCCCACCGACGTCGAATTGGTCGGTCGCGTGGTGTCTGGTGACCACGGTGCCTTCGAAGCGATCATGCGCCAGCACGAAGACCGGGTGTTCTCGGTGTGCCTCCGGATCACCGGCAACCGTGACAGCGCCCTCGACGCGACTCAAGAGACCTTCCTCACGGTGTTTAGCAAAGCCGGCCAATTCAAGGGGGACGCAGCGCTGGGCACCTGGATCTACCGGATCGCGGTGAACACGTGTTACGACCAGCTTCGCAAAGCAAAGCGACGTAAGACGGATCCACTTCCGGAATATCTCGATCCTATAGATCCGTCGGCGGAGAACGCCATCGACTCAGCCGCTCTTCGCCCGGAGATGCAAGCCGCCCTCGCCAGCCTGCCCACCGATTTCAAGGCCGCGATTGTCCTCTCCGACATCGAAGGCATGTCGATGGCCGAAGTGGCCCACGCCCTCGGCGTGCCGCCGGGTACGGTCAAATCGCGTTTGTTCCGGGGTCGTCGACTCCTCGCCGAATATCTAGGAGCCCGTTGAACAATGCATGGCACCCATCTTGACGACCAGGCATCACCACTCGCTACGTTCTCGGCCCCGCCATTCCGGGCCGAGGAGTGGCGAAACCTCGGCCTTGCGAGCTGTGCGCGCCTGCTCCGCCAATCTGAGCAACGGCATCATTCAACAGACTCCGGGGAACCATCCAGCATGATGGAGCATCCAAGAGAGAACCATGCACAAGCACGACCTTGACCTGATTGCCGAATTCGCCGCCGGGACTCTCGGAGATGACTCTGAGGCCCGCGCTCGCGTCGAGTCGTGCCACACCTGCGCTCAGGAGTTCACTGCCCAGAGCTCGGTACTCGCCGAGTTGAGCGGCGTCGGACAGGCGCTGATGACCGAATACGAACGTGCCCGACTGCATCGCGACCTGTGGACCGAGCTTCGCTCCCCCGCTGCCACCGCTAAACCGGCACTGACGACCCCCTGGTGGCGAAGTTGGACCTTTGGTGCTGCGGCGTTTGTCGTGGTGGCAGTGTCACTGGTCGGAGTCATGGAGAACTTCGGCGGCGGGGGCGATTCTGAGGCTTTCACTGAGGTAGCAGCAGGGCTCGAGTCGGGTGCTGATGGCTCCGCAGACACCCACGCCGATGGAGATGCGGCTGGAGGCGGGGAATTGGCCGAGGAAGCGCTCGCTCCCGACTTCGGTCCGGCCCTTTCCGAACGCGATGGGGACACCCCCTACCTCCTTATCGCCAGGGAGGTGAGAAATCAGGCAACGAGCGATGCCGGTGTTCTCAGCTACGACGAGAAACAAGTCGACTGTCTCGAACAGAGCGGCCTGGTCGACCACTACCCGGTAGGTGGCTTCGAGCCGGTGACCGAGCTCTTGGTCGCCGTGCCCTCCGGGGCAGACCTCGAAAGCGCTCCAGTCGCCTTCGTCGACCCCGCAGACTGCACCGTCGTCCACATAGAGGACTGATTCGCCTCAGCTCAAACTATCCTCAGGTGGATATGGAACAACTCGCCGCGCAATTCGCCGACCTCGTCGAAGCCGTCGCCAACAAGGTCCGGTCCCTCACCGTCGACCGGGTTGCGAAAGGAATCAGGCTCACCGGGTTGGGAATCCTGGCAGCGACTTTGGGGTTCACTGCTTTGCTGTTTCTGTTTTGGGCGATTTTCGGTGCCCTCGAAATCCCCCTGACCACGGCCGGAGCATTCGGTGTTCTGGCTGCGGTCCTGATCGGAGGCGGCGTCGCTATTTGGAGTAAACGAACCTGAGGTCGAAATGAACCAAGAAGATCTTATAATCATCGGGTCCGGGCCCGCTGGCCACACCGCAGCCCTGTACGCGTCCCGGGCCAGCCTCGACCCGTTGATGTTCGAAGGGTCGGTGTCGGGCGGCCAGTTGATGATCACCACCGATGTCGAGAATTACCCCGGTTTCCCTGATGGAATCCTCGGCCCTGAACTGATGGAGAAGTTCAAGAAGCAGTCGGAGCGGTTCGGCACCCGGATGAGGGCCGTTGATGTCACTTCGGTCGACTTCTCCTCCCGCCCTTTTCGCGTCTCGGCCTCCGGCGACGAGTTCGAAGCCAAGGCAGTGATCGTCTCCACCGGTGCCACCGCCAAGTGGCTCGGTATTCCCGGGGAGGTGAGCCTCACCGGCAAAGGCGTCTCTGCTTGCGCAACGTGCGACGGGTTCTTCTTCAGAGATCAGGAGCTGGTGGTTGTGGGCGGCGGCGACACCGCTATGGAGGAATCCCTCTTTCTCACCAAGTTCGCCTCGAAAGTCACCGTGGTCCATCGCCGCGACGAGTTCCGCGCCTCGAAGATCATGGCCGACCGGGTTCTCTCCCACGACAAGATCGAGGTGATCTGGAATACCATTGTCACCGAGATTCACGGCGACTCGTCGGTGACCGGGGTCACCCTGGAAGATGTAAATACCGGGGAATCCCGCGAATTCGCCACCGACGGCGTCTTCGTCGCCATCGGCCACAAGCCGAACACCGAGATCTTTGCCGATCAGCTCGTCTGTGACGAGAACGGATACATCGTGGTCGAGCCCGGGACAACCCGGACCTCGGTAGAGGGAGTCTTCGCCGCTGGCGACGTCGCCGACCACGTCTACCGCCAGGCGGTAACCGCAGCGGGTACCGGATGTATGGCCGCGATCGACGCCGAGCGCTGGCTGGCGAACCAGGAAGAGCATTGAATCAAGCGATCAATCCCAAGGAGATGAAATGGCTGAGATAGTCACACTCAACGACGGCACCTTCAACGATGCCATCAGTTCCGACACCCCCGTGCTGGTCGATTTCTGGGCTGAGTGGTGCCACCCGTGCCGTCTCATCGCGCCAGTTCTGGAAGAAATTTCCAAAGAGACCGACGCGCTGACGATTGCCAAGCTAAATGTCGACGAGAACCCCGGGCCGGCCGGTCAGCACGATGTGATGAGTATCCCCACCATGATCGTCTTCAAGGACGGGGTTGAGAAGAAGCGAATCGTCGGGGCCGCCCCGAAAGCCAGGATCCTCCAGGAACTCTCCGAGTTCCTTTGACCAGCAGCCAATCCGGGTCGGGAGTGTCCTGAATGCGCCTGTACCAGGAGGGAGCTGAAGGGACGGCCGTCAGAGACATCCAGGCCCGACTCGAGGCACTCGGTCACAGCACCGTTCCCGACCCTCCAGGGAGCTTCGGTGACGGCACCCGTTCGGCTGTCGTTGAGTTCCAGAAGGCAAAGGGCCTCGACGCCGACGGCGTCGTCGGACCTGACAGCTGGCGCTCGCTGTACGAGGCTGGATATCGCTTCGGCGACCGGCTTCTGTTCCTGCGGCGCCCGATGATGCGGGGCGAGGACGTCGCTGAGGCCCAATCCCGGCTCAGCGCCCTCGGCTTCGACACCGGCAAAGTCGACGGCATCTTCGGCCCCGACACCGAACGCGCAGTGCTCGAGTTCCAGCACAACAGGGCTCTCGCTGAGGACGGCAAGATCGGGCCGGCAGTTGTCACCGAGATCCAGCTGGTGACACGTGGTGTGTTGAAGAAGGGTCGCGATGCCATCCGCGAACGCGAGTGGTTGCACCGACTCCCCCGTTCGGTGGCAGGGGCCCGGGTTTATCTTGACGCCGGCTGTAGGTCGGAGTTGGAGTCTCGGACTGCATGGGAGGCCGCGTCAGCGGCCGCATTGCGCCTTCAAGAACTCGGTGGTTTGCCGATCATGAGCCGCTCACTCGAAACCCACCTCCCCGAAAGGGTGCGCGCCAGGAGGGCCAACCGGCTCGGGGCCGATCTGATTGTCGCGTTCCAACTCGACACCGAAAACCAAAACTGTGTCTTCTACTTCGCTTCCGAGCACGGCCAATCAGAAGTCGGGGAGAAGCTGGCCACCACCGTTGCCTCCCGCACCGGCGGCCGCGTGGAGGGGCGTGCCAACGCGCTGCTCAAGGAGACGAGCGCACCTGCAATCGTCGTGAGTGTCGCCGAGCTCTCAGCAGGGACCGGTAGAGACGTCACCGAAGGTCTGAAGGACTTCTTCGCCAAGCACGGCGGAGGATCCGGTGATCACCACTAGCCCGCAATCATGACCCGGTAGAGGCGTTCCAGGTCTTCGATGGAGCCGAATCTGATCTCTACTCTCCCCTTCTGGCTCCGATAGTCGATCTTGACCTTCGCCCCGAGTCTGTCGGCGAGTCTCTTCTCCAGTTCGATGATCTCCACGGGTCGAATCGTCTTGACCGACCCGACCCCTGATCCGGATCCGGCTTCCACACCGCGACGAAGCCGGGCCGCGTCCTCGATCTGACGGACGCTCCATCCCTCCGAGACTGCCTTACCCGCAAGATGCACCGCATACTTCTCGTCTTCCATCCCGACCAGCGCCCGGGCGTGGCCGCTCGAAAGCTCCCCGTCCTCAACATACGCCTGGATCTGAGCCGGCAGCTGGAGCAGGCGTAGAGTGTTTGAGATTGCCGGCCGGGACTTCCCGACACGGGAAGCCACCGCCTCCTGTGTCATTCCATATTCTTCCAGAAGTTGGCGATAGGCTCTGGCCTCCTCGAGCGGAGTCAAGTCCATCCGCTGCACGTTTTCGACGAGCGCTTCGACGAGGGTGTGGTCTCCCGACCTCTCCCGGATCACCGCGGGGATGGTGCTGAGCCCGGCTCGTTTTGCAGCGCGCCAGCGACGCTCTCCCGCAATCAACGTATAGCCGTCTTCGCGCTCCTCGACAACCACCGGTTGAAGAACTCCGAGTTCGTCGATCGATTTCGCCAGCCCCGCCAATGAATCGTCGTCGAACTTCGACCGGGGCTGGTCAGGATTGGCCCTGATCTGGTCGACGGCGATCCGGGCGTACCCAGTTGCACCCCCAGATGACTCGGTGGGGATCAACGCCTCCAAACCCCGTCCCAGACCACTCTTGCGCACTGCCATGACTACGCCTCCTTACCTAGACCGTGTCGCTCCCGGAACTCCCTGCCCAGCTGTCTGTACGCAATTGCACCCCGGCTCATCGGGTCAAAGGCTTCGATCGGCTCACCGTACGAAGGCGCTTCGGAGAGACGCACCGAGCGCGGGATCACGGTGCGATAGCAGCGATTACCGAAGTGCTTCCTCACCTGTTCGGAGACCTCGCGAGAAAGCTTGGTTCTACCGTCGTACATGGTGAGGACCACGCCACCAACCCTCAACTTCGGGTTTAGATTTGCGGTGACCAAATCGACGTTTCTCAGCAATTGGGTAACCCCCTCGAGGGCGTAGTACTCACACTGGATCGGAATCACCACTTCCTGGGCGGCAGAAAGGGCATTGACGGTGAGCAAACCCAGGGACGGCGGACAATCGATGAGAACCAGGTCGAAATCTTGCTCCATCGCAGCAATAGCGCTACGCAGCCTGGTTTCACGTGAAAACAGCGAAACCAGTTCGATTTCAGCGCCGGCGAGGTCAATAGTGGCGGGAACCACATAGAGATCCTTCACCGAGGTCGGTTCAATCGCGTCCTCGAGTTCGGTTTCCTTGAGCAATACGTCGTAAATCGACAGTTCGATGCTGCTCCGGTCGATTCCCAACCCAGAAGTGGCGTTCCCCTGGGGATCGAGATCCACGAGGAGCACCTTGAGCCCTTGAAATGCTAGGGCAGCTGCCAGATTGATCGCCGTTGTCGATTTTCCGACGCCACCCTTTTGATTGGCCAGGGCAACTATCAGTGTGTTTTTGGAAGTCGTACTCACGTCTGACGCATCATAAGGATCCAGACGCTGCGATCAAGGAACGCTGACCCGATTTCTTCTACCGCATATCCGCTTGTCTCCGGTCTTTCGTTCCAGGATCCGCCAACAACGGCGATTCCACCAGGTGAGAGCAGGGTTTTCAACGAAGACAACAAGTCCTCGGGCGGTATGGAGGCCCGGGCAACTAGAGCGGGCACCGACTGTTTCCAGTCGCAGACATCTGATTGGACAGCTTCGACATTGTCCAGCTGGAGGATCCGAGCAGCCCTTCTCACCAGTCCCACTCTTCGGGCAGAGCGATCGAGCAGGACAAACTGGGTCCCCGGCATCAAACACGCCAGCGGGATGCCAGGGAGACCGACTCCGGTGCCGACATCGAGGACCAGGTCGGTTGGCTCCATAACCATGGCAAAGAGCAGGGAATCGGCGATATGCCTGGTATCAAGACGAGGAACCTCGCCAGGGCCAATGCCGCCGGCCGGGATCGCTTCAGTGATCAGCCAGTCGCGATACCGAGCCAGTTTCTCGGAAAGACTATCCGGAACCGCAAAAGCAGAAGTATCTGCAATCTGTCGCCAGAGGTCGTCGGGTTCCACGTGAAACATTCTACGAGGTCCGGGGACGAGAGAGACCCGGCCTTGGGAAGGCCGGGTCCCAACAAAATATCCAGGAAAACCGGGCTTTCTGGACTATTCCTCTTCCTCGGCGGAATCGGCACCACTATTCGCCGCCAGCACCACGTAACGCCGCGGCGGCTCGCCTTCGGAGTAGGAGGTAACGGTCTCACTGGCCGCCGCTGCGTCGTGGATCACCTTGCGATCGGCTGAGCTCATCGGTTCCAGGATCAACTCTCCACCGTCTGCGGTCAGTTGCTCGATCAGCTGATTTGCATAGATGGTGAGCGCTTCGCGACGTCGCTCTGCATAACCGGCAATATCGAGCCGGAGACGGGCCGAATCGGCGGCATACCGCTGCATCACCGTCCGGGTCAGCTCATGAATTGCAGATCGGACCGAACCTCTGACCCCGATCAAGGCCTCGGTCTGTTCCCCGTTTATGTCGGCGACGATGACATCGTCCTCGACCCGGGTGACGACTTCGCCTTCGAGGCCGTAGACGTCGACGAGACCTTTGAGAAAGTCAGCAACGATTTCAGTCTGTTTCTCGATGGAGAGATCTTCGCGATCGTCTTCTTTCTTGTCGGGCTTGTTACGACTCATGTCGCGTCCCCTGTTTCCTTTGTTTCCAGTCGATTGACCCTTGTTTTCCTGGGCATTTTGCTCGTGACGGCCTTTGCCGCCACCACCGCGGCGGCCTCTGGGCTCCGACTTGGCGGACTCTTCAGGGACCTTCTTACCACGATCACGACGTCTCTTGCTTGGCGCACGCCTTTTTACCTGAACAATCGCATCCGTCCCACCCATTCCCAGGAAGCCGCGTTCGGGCTCTTTGATCACCGTCACAGCAAGCTGCTCCCGATCATCGACACCGAGTTCCTGCATTGCGGCTTCGACCGCGAGGTCTACCGTCTTTGCTCTGACCTCTATTTCAACGTAACTCAAGTTACTTCCTCCTGCGCCTGCGGCGCTTGTCTGCGGCACCCGGTTGCGGTTTGCTCTCCCGCGGCTCGCCGGTTTCGGACGCCGGTTTCCCGTCGTCCTCCGAAGCCGAGCCCGGTGATGGTGGGCGCCCGTCGATCTTGAAGATGAGGACCTGTTGGCCGAGCCGGAACAGGTTCGAAGTTGCCCAGTAGAGCCCGAGCCCGGCCGGAAAACCGTAGGAAATAAACCCGATGAACAACGGCATTATCTTGGTAATTGCCTGGGTAGCGCCGGCACCGGGCTGACCGGTGGGCCGCTCCTGGCCGTACATTGAATGCCACTGCTGTATGTACTGGGTAACGACCATCGCCGCCATCAACAGCAGGTAGGGGAGGGCGGTGAGCACACCGTCACCGATCGCTTGGGATGGTGAGGTACTCAACTCCAGACCCAGGAACAACTCGTCGACTCCTCTGGCCAACTCCATTCCCAGCTCGGTGCTCTGGTCGATCGCCCGCAATGGCTCACGAAGCAGTGTGAACAAGGCGAACCAGATCGGCATCTGGACCAACATCGGGAGCAGACACCCCCCGGGGGTGGCACCAGCTTCCTTCTGCAGCGCCATCAAGCGACGTTGCATCTCCGGGGGATCTTCTTTGAATTCGGCCTGGATCTTCTTGATTTTTGGCTGGATCGCGGCAAACGCCCGGGTGGAACGGGTCTGTTTCAGAGTCAGGGGGAACACCAGGATGTTGATGGTGATGGTGAGGGCAATGATCGACAGTCCATAACCCCACCCCCCGCTGAAGGAAGGGGTGAGCAGCTCATAAAAGAATGCCAGGATCGAACCCAGGACCTGTGCAATGAAGTCGAACATCAGGTGGCTCTCCTCCAGCTCTCAGGAACCGGGTCGTATCCACCGTCCCGCAAGGGATGGCATCTCCCCACCCGTTTCACCCCGAGCCAGACACCCTTGAACACCCCAAACCTGGTTATGGCCTCCGCGGCATAAGAGGAGCAGGTGGGGGAGTAGCGACAATTTTTCCCCAGGCTGGGACTTACCAATTTTTGGTAAAAGCGAATCGATACGACGAGGAGGTTACGCGGGCGAATTGTTGCAATCACTCTGGCGACTCCTCACGAGACAACTCATGCGGGGACAAGTCCTCAAGGGCGCGGGTCATCCACCCCATCAATGTGGGGTGGGAGGCATCTAGAATCGACTTGCGGGCGATGATCACATAATCCATTGCTGGTTGAAGCTGTACTGCTCGGACAGTATGACGTAACCGTCTCTTGACTCGGTTTCGCGCAACCGCACTACCGATGTTCCTCGAAACCGTAAGGCCCACCCGGGGTGGTCCCTCGTCACCGCTGGCGGCCACAAGAACGATGCCTCCGACGGTCCTCCGCTTCCCTTCTTTCAGTACTCTACGGAAATCCCGTGGGGCCCGAAGGGAGACGACGTCATGCTGCGAGACGCTTCCGGCCTTTCCCGCGACGCGACTTGAGCACGCTCCGACCAGCTCGGGTTTGCGTCCGATTCCTGAAGCCGTGCCGGCGTTTGCGACGCCGAACTTTTGGTTGGTATGTCCTCTTCATAGAAACACTCAGGGGTAGAGGTGGTGAACCACCACAGGATATGTTCCCAACCCGAGGTAGTCAAAGCGACCGAAGGGAGGGCTGGTCCCCGGAGGCCAATGTGCGCAGGCCATTGCGCGGCTGCGCCCCGGCGAGGTGATCATCCTCGTCAGTACACCCAGGCTGCCCAGGACTCGCCCGATTAGGGCGCGGGTCGCCGTCCGGCGCGGTGCGCGCTTTGGTTGGGATCACCGATACACAGTGGCCCGCCGGCTGCAATATCCCGCACGACGCTGGTGGTGAACGAGAGCAGCACATTCGGCTTCGCGCGCCTGACCAACCATGTGCCTGGCGCAGAGCCTGTCCATCGCGCTGGCCTATCGCACCGAGTTGACGTCGAGTCCGGTCGAATCCGCCACCGCTGCGGAGAGATAGGCCATGCTGCGGGCAAGCTGCTGCTCGATGTCGTCGGCGCCGATGATGGCTTCGTCAAACGGCTCGAACGACACAGCGCCTCGGTAACCCGCATCGAGCAGGGTCCGCAGCTGGGCCGCGTTGCCCAGCCGGTCGTCGGGACCGACAAGGACCCGGTGCGGGTCGCGCATGGCTTCAGGAACGATCGTCGGGTCGTCGACACCGGAAACATGAACGAGTCCGGTGTATTCCGGAAATAGCAGCCCTTCGCCCGTCAGATGATGGTGGAAGGTGTCGTGCACCAGTTGCAGCGACGCCGGCGCACCGATTGCCTGCAACGTGCCCACGACCTGCGACTTGCTCCGCACCGCACATTCGGGAAAACCAAGCGGCTCTACCAGGCCGACCAGTCCATGCTGGTCCAGCAACGGCAGCAACTGCGACAGGGACCGCAGCAGGTCATCGTGCCGCTGTTCGCCGGTGCGCAGGTCCTGGCGGCTGTTGGTCGGGCACAACACGATGGCTTCCGCGCCGCAAGCGCTGGCGTACCGCATCAGCTCGGTTGCCTCGCGCTGGCGGTCCGTGTCCCATAGGTCGAAACGCTGCAAGGAGTTGATCGAGCGTATCTTCAGGCCATGGGACTGCGCCATGGCAGCGACGCTGTCGGGACTGGTTCCGTCGCGTGTTTCGACGCCATCGAGGTCGTTGCGCAGCTCGATCGTGTCCACACCAAGGCGGCGCACCATGGCAACAAACGCCGGGAATGGCATCCGCGCGGCGCAGATGCGATTGACGGCGAACCGGATGGAATCGTCCATTTCAAGTCTCCGTGACGGGTCGTGGGCTGGAACAGCCCGTTTCGGGCTGACAGTCCGGAGAATACCTATCCCAGGACCTGTCGGATACTCCTGAGCTCACAGGGGGCGGGCCGCGCCGGCATCTAGCGCGCGTTTGAGAGCCGAACCCGCCCTGCGCCCGCTGCTAGGCGCTGGAAGCAGGAGGGAAAGATCCTCCGGGCCGGAAGATCAAGCGGAGGAAGGGATTTGGTCACAGGTCGCGAAGAAAGGGGACAGGTCGCGAAACATTGGGAGTGGGGGCTCGGGCGATTGTGGACCCGAACTTGGTCGCCCTTATATTTGGAAAATACCTCTGCTGCCTGGGTTTTTGGTTGTGTACGCCTCAAGGGTAAGTCTTCCACAGCGCTGATTCTCGCGCTCTTGACGGCACCAAAGGACCGCCCGATACTCGCCAGTCTGACACAACGGGAGCATCCAACTTCCCCGTCATGAATTCATGGCAGCGGATTCGCTTTCGATGACAACGATATGTCCGGCGGCTGAACGCAGGGCTTTCCACAGGTGTGGACTGCGCTGTGGACAACCCCGGCGGGAGGAGTGAGGACTTTGACACAAGCGCTTCGCGCCGAAGACAAGTGGAAACAATTCAGAGAGGCGGTTCAGACCGGAGTCTCGACGTCGAATTGGCAGACATGGCTGTCGCGTATCGACGTCGACCTGGCGGAGGATCCACCCACCCTGATCGTCCCTTCGGAGTTCCACTCGAAGTGGATCCAGGACAAGCACGGCGAACTCATCCGGGCCGCTTATCACGAGCTTTTCCACACCAAAGAGATGCCGTTATTCCGGGTGGTCGAAAGCATGGCCCCCGAATTGCCCCTCGAACCCGCAGACGATGTCCTCGACCAACTGCCTGCATCGATGCAGAAGGCATCCACCGGTCCGGAGACGAACCTCATCTCCAGGTACCAATTCGAGAGTTTTGTCGTCGGACAGTCCAATCGATTCGCCTGGGCGGCGGCCATGGCCGTTGCCGAGCAACCAGGCGCCCATTACAACCCACTCTTCATCTACGGGGCAGCGGGTCTCGGTAAGACCCACCTGCTCAATGCGGTCGGGCACCACGCCTCGGAGATGTATTCCGACCTGGTTGTGCGTTATGTCTCCTCGGAGAACTTCCTGAACGACTTCATCGACTGCATACGCCGCAAGCGCGTCGAAGATTTCAAGCACCGCTACCGGGGAGTCGACCTCCTTTTGCTCGATGACGTCCAGTTTTTCGAAGGTAAGGAGCAGATCCTCGAGGAGTTCTTCCATACCTTCAACTCTCTATACGAATCCGGTAAGCAGATGGTCATCAGCTCCGACCGGCACCCGAGGAACCTCTCGTCTCTGGAAAGCCGGCTCCGCAGTCGTTTCGAGTGGGGGCTGCTCACCGACATCCAGCCGCCCGATGTGGAGACCAGGCTGGCAATCTTGAAAACAAATGCCGAGTTCGCACCGCGGCCGGTCCCGATCGAGGTCCTCGAGTACATCGCGGGCCTGGTCTCGGACAACATCCGTGAGCTCGAGGGGGCACTGACCCGGGTCACTGCCTGGTCGGCCCTGAACCGGCGCGACATCGACCTCGACACGGCGCAGCGTGTCCTTCAGGACATGGTGACTGCCAACGATCCTGTTGCGCTGGGCCCTGATGAGATAATCCGGCTCACCGCCACGTCTTTTGGATTCTCGCCCGAAGACGTCCTCAGCCCGAGCCGTCGCCAACCCCTGGTCATGTGCCGGCAGGTTTCGATGTACCTGTGCCGGGAATTGACCGACCTGTCACTGCCCAGGATCGGCGAGGCTTTCAACCGGGACCACACCACAGTCCTCCATTCAGTGGAGAAGGTGAAGCGCGTCCTCCGCTCGGATCGGGCGGTGTTCGACAGGGTCACCCAGTTGACACAGGACCTGAGGAAAGGTGAAGGTATATCCACAGCCAATAGGGGCTTCCCCAGATGACCCCAGTTTGTGCACTTTGCGTCCCCAGCGGTTTCAACAGCCAAACGGGCAATGACTACCGTAGGTTTCAAGGCCTATCCACAAGTCAACAGCCCTCTACTACAACTAATACTCTTTAAATGAACAAATTCAGAAGTAAAAGAAGGGACCACGACCTGTGAGAATCCGAGCCGAGCGAGACGAGCTCGCAGATGTCTTCACTCGCGCTAACCGTGCGGTAGGTACCCGGACCGCGCTACCGGTGTTGCAGGGATTGCTCTGCGAGGTCTCGGGAAACACCCTCCGGGTCACGGGTACCGATCTCGATGTGACGGTGAAGACCTCGACCGAAGTGGACGTGATGGAAGAAGGCCGCGCCGTCATCCCTGCCCGTCTCCTCTCCGAGGCGGTGCGCAAGATGCCCCAGGGCGAAGTCACCATCGGCGTCACGGAGAGCGAAATCGAGATCCAGGGCAACGGCCCCCGCTTCAATCTGCGGCCGCTCAACGTTGACGACTTCCCCACCCAGGAAGACCTCGTGACTGACGGCGTAGAAGTAGACGGTGAGGAACTCGCAGATGCAATCTCGCAGGTGACGATCGCTGCGTCGGGTGATGGGGCCCGGCCGATCCTGACCGGGGTCCTGTTCGAGGGCACTGAGTCGGGACTGCGGATGGTGGCGACCGACTCCTACCGCCTGGCCAAGAGGGAGGTCCCTGGCGTCGGTCTCGAGGGATCCGGTCTTGTGCCCGCGCGCGGGCTCCGGGAGCTTCCGAGGACAATCGGGTCGACCAAGGTGACGGCGCAACTGCGGGAACGGGAGGCGGTGTTCAGTTCGGACAAGGGGATGCTCCGTCTCAGGCTGATCGACGGGAACTTCCCCAAGTATCAATCCTTGCTGCCGGAGTCATACCCGAACCAGATGGTCGTCGACAAAGAGGAGCTCCTCGATGCCCTGGGCAGGGTCACCCTCGTCGCCGAGGACCACATTCCGGTGCGTCTCAAGCTGCTCGATGGTGGGGTCGAAGTGACAGTGACCAGACAGGACGTCGGTGGCGAATCCGAGCACATCGCCGGGGAGTTCACCGGGGCCGACGAAGACGTCACCATCGCTTTCAATCCCCGATATCTCCAAGATGGCGTCAGTGCGATTCACGGGGACAAGATCAGGATCCGGGTCATTGACGCGTTCAAGCCGAGCGTTGTCGACTCCGGGGCCGACGATCAGTACCTCTATCTACTGATGCCAGTCCGGGTTTAAGTCTTCCTGGACCGGCTTTGACCATCCGTCACACCTGAATCGTATAACTGTCCGGCAGCCGAACGCTGCCCGCTCACCGGTCGGGCGGAACCTACATACAGAGGCAACGGAGTGAAGAGTCGTGAAGATTGATTGGATCGCTCTCGGGGACTACCGGTCTTACGGGGAGTTGGACTGGAAGCCTGAAGACGGGGTGAACATCCTGGTCGGGCCGAATGGCGCCGGGAAGACCAACCTCCTCGAGGCCATCTCCTACATGGCGACGTTGCGATCGTTTCGCAAAGCGCCCGACGCAGCACTCGTTGCGGACGAAGCCGAGGCGGCCATCATCAGGGCCGGTGTGTCCTCTGGTGAGCGCGACCGGTTGATCGAGATCGAGATCCCGCAACGCGGTGCCCGGAGAACGCAGGTCGACAAACAACGGCTGCGCCGGACAGCCGACCTTCTCGGAGTGCTCCGGGTGGTCGCTTTCCTTCCTGAGGACCTGGACTTGATCAAGCGCGGCCCCGCCTACAGGAGAGACCTCCTCGACGAGGTTGCAGTCCAACTCTGGCCCGCAGCCTTCGTCGACCAGGCCGATTTCGAACGCTCTCTCAGACAGCGGAATGCGTTTCTCAAATCCGGCTCGCGCGACCATGCCAGCCTCGACGTCTGGGACGCCCGTCTCGCTCAGGCGGGGGGCAAGGTGGCACTGCGGCGTTCCCGGGTCGTCGAGGGCGTGGTCCCGCTCCTTACCGCTGCGTACAGGGAGATCGCCAGTTCGGAAGCCGGCATCGATATCCGCTACGAGACTGCGTGGCCGGTCGATCGCTTCATCGGTGGCAGTGCAGCCGCCTTCACCGAGTCGATGATGGCCAGCCTCAAAGAGTCACGCTCTGCCGACTTCGAGAGACGGATCACCACGGTGGGCCCGCACCGGGACGAGCCGGTCCTCGTTCTCGAAGGTCATGACGCGCGGATTCACGGGAGTCAGGGAGAGCAGCGGACCATGGCCCTGGCCATCAAGCTCGCCGCCCACAGGTTGATCGCCGACGCGACCGGGGCACCCCCCGTGCTCCTCCTCGACGATGTGTTCAGCGAGCTCGACCCGAAACGGTCGGACGCTCTCGCTGCCGCCCTGCCCGCAGACACCCAGACCCTGATCACCTCGGCGCGGCCCGACGAGGTTCCGCTTGGAGGGATCATCTGGACCGTGGATGGAGGGCTAACCCGTGGCTGACGGCAACGACATGAGCTCATTCGGCTCGGCGATGAAAGACATGTTCCGACGGATGGGACTACCCGACCCGATGCTGGTCGGGAGGATTCGCGACGAATGGGACGACTTCGCCGGCCACCCCTGGGTCGGGCGGTCGAAACCGGTGACGATCCAGGGGTCGACCCTGGTCATCGAGGCCAATTCGCCCTCGCTGGTCGCCTTCCTCAAGTATGGCTCGGAGGACCTGCTGGCGAAGCTGAGTGAGCGATTTGGCGCGGGTGTGATCGACAAGGTCGACGTCCGTCCGCCACAGTGAAAGGGCTTCCATTGATTCGGTTTTGTCGGTACTTCTAAGTAGAATGACACATGTGAAAGTTTCCCGCCTTGAGGCGGATTTCCAGCCTGGTCACCAATTCCATCGCGGAATCAGAAGACAGCAACGAGGAGGGTCGTGACGGCTACACGTGACAGTTACAAAGCGAAGGACATCAGCGTCCTCGAAGGCCTCGAAGCGGTCAAGAGACGCCCCGGAATGTACATCGGGTCTACCGGGCCGAGGGGTCTGCACCACCTGATCTGGGAGGTCGTCGACAACTCGGTCGACGAGGCAATGGCTGGATACTGTGACCAGATCAACGTGAGGTTGATGGCCGACGGCGGTGTCGAGGTGTCAGACAACGGGCGCGGCATTCCCATCGACAGGATGGAGAAGTCGAAGCTCTCCGCACTTACGACAGTTCTGACGACGCTCCACTCAGGCGGTAAGTTCGGCCAGGGCGCCTACACCGTCTCCGGAGGGCTTCATGGTGTCGGTATCTCGGTGGTCAACGCCCTCAGCAGCCGCCTCGAGGCCGAGGTTCGTCGCGACGGGCACATCTACACCCAGCACTTCGAAGACGGGGTCCCCGAGACGAAAGAGCCCAAGAAGGGCCAGCCGATCAAGAGAACCGGGACGACGATCCGCTTCTGGCCGGCAGAGGACACCTTCACGGAGACCACCGAATTCGAGCATGAAGTTGTCGTCTCCCGGTTGCGGGAGACCGCCTTCCTCAACAAAGGACTCCACATCTCGCTCGTCGACGAGCGGGCGGAGTCTCCGGTCACCGAGGAGTTCCACTACAAGGGTGGCCTGGTCGACTTCGTCAAGCACCTCAACTCGAAGCGGGAGCCGATTCACCCCCACATCATCGACATCGCCGATATCGGTGACGACGCAGAGATCGAAGTCGCCCTGCAGTGGACCACCTCGTACACCGAGTCGGTCCTCTCCTTCGCCAACAACATCAACACCCATGAGGGTGGGACCCATGAGGAAGGCTTCCGCAAGGCTCTGACCAAGTCGATCAACGAATTCGCCCGCGGCAAAGGCCTGCTCAAGGACAAAGACCTCAACCTGACCGGTGAAGACGTGCGTGAGGGTCTGACGGCGGTCATCTCCGTACGGGTGAAGGAGCCTCAGTTCGAGGGTCAGACCAAGACCAAGCTGGGCAACACCGAGATCCGCTCCTATGTCGAGAAGGCCCTGAACCGCAAGCTTCCCGAATGGCTGGAGCGCTACTCACCCGAGGCGCGGCGCATTGTCGAGAAGTCGATCAACGCCGCCAAGGCCCGGGAGGCGGCGCGCAAGGCCAGAGAGCTGACCAGGCGCAAGTCCGGGCTCGAGTCGGGGGGACTCCCTGACAAGCTCGCCGACTGCTCGAGCCGCGACCCCGGGGAATCAGAACTCTTCATCGTCGAGGGGAAGTCGGCAGCAGGTCCGGCGAAATCGGCCCGCGACTCCTCGATCCAGGCCATCCTCCCCATCCGGGGCAAGATCCTCAACGTCGAAAAGGCGCGCCTTGCCAAGGCGCTGCAGAACACCGAGGTCCAGGACATCATCACCGCGATGGGCACCGGCATCGGTGACGAGTTCGACATCACCAAGGCCCGCTATCACAAGATCGTGGTTCTGACCGATGCCGACGTCGACGGATCCCATATCCGGACCCTCCTGCTCACCCTGCTCTTCCGCCACATGCGTGGCCTGCTCGACGCCGGGTTCGTCTACGTCGCCCAGCCCCCTCTATATCGGGTGAAAGTTGGTTCGAAGGTGCACTACCTGAAGGACGAGCACCGGTTGGACGAGTTCAAGAAGACCCACCCGAACGTAAAGCCGACTCGATTCAAAGGCCTCGGCGAGATGAACCCTTCCGAGTTGTGGGACACCACCATGAATCCAGAGACGAGAACCCTGCTCCGTGTCGACATGGAAGACGCAGCACGGGCCGAAGAGGTTTTCGTCACCCTCATGGGCGACGACGTCGCCTCGCGGAAGTCCTTCATCCAACAGAACGCCGATGACGTCCGCTTCCTGGATATTTGAGAGCTGAACATGACTGATGACACGACAACACCCATTCACCACGGAGACTCCGAGGTCGAGATAACCCACGAGATGGAGCAGAGCTTCATCGACTACGCCATGTCGGTGATCGTTTCGAGGGCCCTCCCTGACGTTCGTGACGGGCTCAAGCCGGTGCAGCGGCGCATTGTCTACTCGATGTTCGAGAACAACATCGGGCCCGGGTCGGCGC
This sequence comes from Acidimicrobiia bacterium, assembly GCA_050329555.1. Taxonomy (GTDB): domain Bacteria; phylum Actinomycetota; class Acidimicrobiia; order Spongiisociales; family ZC4RG35; genus MA-ANB-1. The sequence goes on from JBHJOQ010000047.1 coordinate 23,713, forward strand.
ACCGCAAGTGTTCGAAGGTGGTCGGCGACGTCATGGGGAACTACCACCCTCACGGCGACCAGGCCATCTACGACGCGCTGGTCCGGATGGGCCAGGACTTCTCCATGCGTCATCTCCTCATCGATCCCCAGGGCAACTTCGGGACCATCGATGATCCGCCTGGTGCAGCTCGCTACACCGAGTGCCGGCTCACCAAGCTCTCGACTCACCTCCTCGAGGGGATCAAAGAGGACACGGTCGATTTCGTAGACAACTACTCGGGAGAGATGCAACAGCCCGCAGTGCTTCCGGCCCGCTTCCCCAATCTCTTGGTCAACGGCTCCCAGGGAATTGCGGTGGGAATGGCGACGAATATCCCGCCGCACAACCTGAAGGAAGTCATCGACGCCTGCCTCCACACTATCGCCAACCCCGATGCCAACGCCGAGGAGCTGATGCAGTTCATCAAAGGCCCCGATTTCCCGACCAGTGGCTTCCTCGTCGGAGCAGCGGGGATCCGTGACGCTTTGACCACCGGGCGAGGCTCGGTGAAGATCCGAGCTGCTTGCGACATCCAGGAAGTCCGCAAAGGGCGCACCGCAATCGTCGTCACCGAACTGCCTTATCAGGTCTCCATCGAGCGGGTGATCGCGAAAGTCAAAGACCTGGTCGACGCCAAGAAGATCAACGGCATCGCTGAAGTGCGCAACGAGTCCTCCGACCGGGTGGGTACCCGCCTCGTGATCGAGTTGAAGCAGAATGCAGTCCCTCAGGTCGTCCTCAACCAGCTCTACAAAGGCACCCCGCTCCAGGATTCGTTCGGCTACAACATGGTCTCGCTGGTCGATGGAGTCCCGAGGACCCTCAATATCTCCGAGATGATCGGGTATTACCTCGACCACCAGATGGACGTAATCGAACGCCGGACCCGGTTCCGGCTCGACCAGGCCGAGGCCAGGGCCCACATCCTCGAAGGCCTCATCATCGCCGTCGACAACATCGACGAAGTGATCAAGATCATCCGCGGCTCACAGGACACCGCCGAAGCCCGCTCCAACCTGATCGAGCGATTCCAACTCTCCGAGGTGCAGGCGAATTCGATCCTCGATATGCCGCTGCGCCGCCTCACCGCCCTCGAGGTCGACAAGCTCCGTTCCGAGCTCGCTGAGTTGCACGAGACGATTGCGGAATTGAAGGCGATTCTCGCCGACCCCCAGGTCCGCTGGAAGATCATCAGCGATGAGCTGTTGGAGATCAAGGAGAACTTCGGTGAGCCACGCCGGAGCAAGCTGATCCCCGATGAGGGTGACCTCAGCCTCGAGGATCTCATTGCAGACGACGAACTGATCGTCACCGTCTCGGAGGCCGGATACCTAAAGTCGGTCCCCGCGTCGACATACAAGACCCAGGGCCGTGGCGGTCGCGGGGTCAAGGCAGCTGAGGTCCAGGAGGAAGACGTCGTCCGCCACCTGGTGCACACGACGGCCCACGCCTACCTGCTGTTCTTCTCGAACAAGGGGTTGGTGCACCGGATCAAGGCTCACTCGATTCCACGCCAGTCCCGTACCGCCAAAGGAGTGATGGCACAATCGGTGCTGCCACTCGAGCCGGATGAGACGATCCAGGCGGTCATCGACACCCGGGACTACGAGACCGGGCGGTACCTGGTGATGGTCACCAAGAACGGGCAGGCGAAGAAGACCGAATTCCAGGAGTACGACTCGAGGAACTCCACACTCGTGGCGATCAACCTCACCGCAGGGGATGAACTCGTATCGGTCCGCACCACCAACGGCCAGAACGACTTTCTGATCTTCACCCGCGAAGGGCAGGGAATCCGATTTGCGGAGTCCGATCTCAGACCGATGGGTCGGGCAACCCAGGGAGTGCGCGGGATCAAGCTCCGGGACGGCGACGAGGTCGTCGGCGCGGTTTCCGATGTCGACGGCGACGAGCTGCTGCTGCTCACCTCCGGTGGTTACGGAAAGCGCACCGTGATGGAGCAGTTCCGTCAGCAGGGCCGCGGCGGGTACGGGGTCAAGGCTTACAAATTGACCAAAGCCCGGGGTGAATTGGTCGGGGCGCTGGCCGTCAGCAAGGACGACGAGGTCTTCCTGATCTCATCGAAAGGCACCGGCATGCGCCAGACCGTGGGCAAGATCTCCCGTCAGAAGCGGGACTCTACCGGGGTCAAAGTGGTCGATCTTGCAGCCGGGTCGAAGCTCACTGCATTCGTGATCGTTCATCCGGAAGACGAGTGAGGAAACGGATCCCGGCCGAGAAACGTCGGGATAACCGAGATCTCCCGTAAACTTCGCTAGAACCAGGAGCGCCTATGGCCACCGTTCGTCGCGTGAGACGCATAATCCGAAAAATCGATCCATGGACCTCTTTGAAGGTTTCCGCCCTGGTGTGGGCCGTCCTCGCGGTCGCCCTCGTCCTCGGCACCGTGATCTTCTGGTCGGTCCTCGACCGCGCCGGGATCCCCGACGGGATCACCGAGTTCATGGTCGAGATAACCCTCATCGATGAGAGCTCGGAGCCGTTTGCAAACGTCGAGCAGTTCTTCAGGGCCCTGGTCTTCGGCGCAATCGTCTGGTGGGTGGCGATGACGGGTGCGACAGTCCTTGGCGCCGTCATCTACAACCTGGTTTCCGATGTCGTCGGAGGCCTTGAGATCGTCGTTCTGGAAGAGACCTACAACCCGACGGCTGCCCCTGCCCTGCCGGCACCGGTGCTCCACCCCCCGGCTGACTATCGAAACGGTGTCTCCGAGGATATGGCCGATCTCCCCACCGAAGAGCACCAGGCCGTCGACACCAGCGGCTGAGACTCCCGGCCCATACCCGACAGCCCCGTCTCCACCGCCGTTCTTCCAATACGGGTTGATTCGGGCACGGACATAGACTGGCCACCGTGATCCGGTTTTCACCACTCGTCATCCTCGGCGCCGCCGCTGCGGTGGTCATCTCCCTCTTCCGCCGTGCCAATGGCGATGTCCCGGCACCGGAACCGGAGTGGCGGCCGGTCGATCCCGAATGACAGTCCCCGAATGAGAGACAGCGGATGAAAGTGGGGGTCCTGATCGGCGGGGGAGATCATTCAGTCCGTGCCGCACATTCGCTTGCTGCTGACCCGCTGACTGAGATGGTGGTTGTCGTCGGCCCTGCGAAGTCACGAAGCTTCAAGATCGTCGACGACCCGTCCGGTCTCGACGTCCTCGTCGGCTGCGGCCCCGATGCCCCCAAACAGGCGCTTGGCTTCGGCCTACCCCTGATCTGGGACGGAATAGAACGTGTCGAGGGGGCAAGGGTATGGGGCGCCTCGGTTTCCGGCCTGGCCGCGGCCATGGCCACCCGGGAACGAAGGGTGGAGGTGGCCGCTGCAGCCCATCCTGATCACCCTCCAGGCGCGGGCAGCTCCCTCCGCTTCGCCCGACCGGTGGGAGCCACTCAGGTGGACGGAGTCGCCCACGGACCACACCAGGTTCTCGTCGGAAAGTCATATAACGACTACGCCGCATGTCTGGTCCTTGCCAGGAAACGACGGCTCACGATCGTCGATCGGGCGGCCTTCCTCTCCGGGATTGCTCTGGCTGCGGCACTGGCGGTCTTTGCCGACTCACCCCGGGCGGTGTGGGACGATGCCCTGCCCTATCTGGAGGCGGCGACCGGCATGGGTCTCGTGATGGCAGAGGCCTGATCACAAAAGCAGCGCCGCAAGGTACGATTCGAAAGTCGTGATTCAAACACGAAAGCGCCTGTGGGGGTGGGCCCTCTTATTGCCCTTGTTCTTCGCCGCCTGTCAGGACGCGGGCACCGCCGGCGAAACCCCCGCTCCCGAATCGACTGTTTCGACGGCATCCACCTCCCCATCCAGTGCAGAGTGCGCCCTGGCGGGCGAGGGGACCCCATGGACTGCGGAGGCGTCGGAGGAGGCCACCGTCGTCCAGGAGGCTTCCGGCGACACCCCCGGGGTGGCGCTGGCCATGTACCCGCGGCCGGACTACGAAGGAAAACCATGGTCCCACTGGGGTCAGGGCCTCGTGAGTGCGGATGGAAGGTTCTTCAGCGCAATCGGGGATCACCAAGGTGCAGACGGCAACTCCTTCATCTACGAGTACGACCCCACGACTATGACCCTGACCCGCGTTGTCGATGTGCTTGCCTCGGTGGACCACGAACCGGGGGCATGGGGGTACGGGAAGATCCACGCCCAGATGGTTGCCGGGGCTTGTGACCAGATCTATGTGGCAACTTACTGGGGGACGCGGCGAGGGCTGACTTTCACGAACGGCTACGAGGGCGACCTGCTCCTCCGTTTGGACCCGTCGCAGCGAACGACCGAGGAGGTAGGGGTCATCCTGCCTGAGCACGGCGTTGCTTCGATGGCGGCGTCACCTGACGGCTCGCTCATCTATGTCGAAGCGGCGGACCCCTTCGGCCAGAAGGCCGGCTCGTTCCTCGCCCTCGATCCCGCCACCGGGGAGGTGGTCTTCTCCGATGACGACGGCGCTCACGGCGGCTACAGGAGTATCGGGGTGGCAGCGGACGGCAGTGCCTACATCACCTGGAACGATTCGGGGCTCGCCCGCTACGACCCGGAGACCAATTCCCTCGAAGACACCGGGATTTCGATGCCAGGCGACCTCCTGCGGGCGGTGACAGTCCCCGATGCTGACGGTCGCATCTACGCAGTGTCCCGCGATCCTGCCGTGTTCTTTGTCATTGATCCTGATGGGGAGATCACCGAGCTCGGACCAGCTAACGGTTACACAGCATCGATGGCACTGGCTCCCGACGGCGGCCACTTCTACTACGTTCCCGACGCCCACGGAGGCGCCTGGGAGGACGGAACGCCCCTGATCGCTGTGGATACCTCAACAGGGGAGTCCACTGTCGTCGTTGAGCTGAACCCGCTCGTCGAGAGTCACTTCGGGCTTCGAGCCGGTGGCACCTACAACGTCGTGGTAAGCGCCGACGGCTCCACTGTCTTCGTGGCTCTGAACGCAGGTGATCCAGCGGCCCGTGACTCCTTCGGGGAAGTTGTGCTCGCGGTCGTGACACTTCCGTGAAAGCAGGCGCCGGCGCTATCGCCCTTGCCGTCGTCCTCGCCGCGGGCTGCACCGGCGAGCCGTCGGTCAGCGAAGGAACGACGGCTCAACCGGCACCCGGAGCGTCGTCCACCACGCCTTCGGATCAAAGCTTCGACGGCTACAGCGTCTGTTGGAGCGCCGAACCGGCGTCCGGGACCGAGGAGGTCTCGTTCTCGGACGAGACGGAGTCGAGCGGTCTCGACGATGCCCTCACCGGGATGCGGGGCCATGCCGCCGCCTGGGGAGACGTCGACGGCGACGGGTTTGTCGATCTGTTCGTCGGAACATTCGCCACGGCCCGCACCGAGATCTACCAGGAGCGAGGGGCTGGAGGCCCGGCACCGGACCGTCTTCTCCTCGGACGGGGTGGCAGCTTTGAACTCGTGGAGGGATTTCCGGAGCAATTCGGGCGAACGTCAGGGGCGGCCCTGGTCGACCTGGATGGAGATGGAGATCTGGATCTGGTCGCCTCGCGCAACTTCACCGACCGCGATGGGGGTGTGGCCACCGTTGTCTTCGAGAACACACCGGACGGATTTGTCGAGCGTGAGGGCGGAATCGATCCGAATCTCGGGGGACGGTCGGTTGGCGTGCTCGACTATGACGGTGACGGCCTGCTCGACCTGGTGATCCTCGAGGACCATTACCGGGGCGGTTCGAGCCGGCTCTACCGGAACGAGGGGGGCTTCATGTTCGAGGACGCCACCGGTCAGTTCGGCTTTCCCGAGGGAGTCCACGGTCTGGGTTTGGCAATTGGCGACCTCAACAACGACGGTTACTCCGACCTCTTTGTTGCCGGTTCGAATCGGCTCTTCGCCGGGACCGGGAGCGGATTCACCGAGGTGGCGGGAGCGGTCGGCGACTGGGAGACGTTTGGGCCCGAAGACGACGTATCGGGAGCGGCAATCGCCGACGTGAACCGCGATGGCTGGCTCGACCTGGTCGTCGGCCACCACTTCAACAGCACCGTCGATCGCGGGTCGAGTGTGCCGGTCCGCCTCTATCTGAACGAAACCGGCGAACCTGGCGCCTCGATCAAACTGCGTGACGCGACCGAAGCGGCGGGCCTGATCGGTCTGCCGACCAAGGCACCGCACGTCGAGGTTGCCGACATGGACAATGACGGCTGGCCGGACATCGTGACGTCGGCTTCGGCGGGTGACGGGTCTGCCCCCGCGATATTCAGGCATCTTGGCCTCGAGGACGGGGTTCCGCAGTTCTCCACGCCGGAAGGCCTGGGCTCACCCCAGTACTGGGTAGCCGGACCGACTTCCGACGTGAATCGGGACGGGCGTCTCGACCTGCTCGCTGTGGAGTGGGAGCCGGCGCTGCCGTCGATCATGTTCATGAACCACACTGCGTCGGGAAACTGGCTCCAGGTCACGGTCAATGACGGAGTCGGCGGAGTCGGCGCCCGGGTCGAGGTGTACGAGGGGGGTCAGGCCGGTGATGTGGAAGCCATGCTCGGCGCCCGGGATATCACCGCCAGCCTCGGGTATACGGCCGGTGTGGAGTTGATGGCTCACTTCGGGCTGGGTGAAGCAGATTTGGTGGACATCGTGGTCACCAGCGCGGGAGGCGATCCGGTCTCATTGAGCGGCGTCGCAGCCAACTCCCGGATCTCCGTTGGGGGCGACTGCTGAGTTTGGCCGGTGTCCTGTCCGGTGGATTCGCTTGTGATTTCGGCGAGGGCAACCCGATTGAAATCGGGTTGCATGGAGTTTGAGTAGCTTGAATTCCCAACCGATGAAATCCGCATTGTCATTCCTGGCAAGGGCGCAGGACGCCGGCGCACCCGGCCGTTCGTCAAGGACGAGGACGCCGCCAGGGGAGACAAGGAGCGTTGAAATTCGAGCACGATCTGGCGGACAGGGCAACGGCCCCGCAGAAACCGATTCTTCGGGGATACGATTCGGCTTTTAGGGGTAGAAGAGCGCTCATGGTTCGTTTCAGGAGGAATCCAACCGGTCCCGGCCAGGTGCTCGATCGCCGTGGCGGCGGGGGAGGGGGCGGGCTGATGAGGCTCGGCGCAGGTGGGGGTGGTGTTGCCCTGGTCATCTATCTGGTGCTCGCGCTTCTCGGTGGCGGATCCGACCTCGGTGGGCTTGTCGACTCCCTGGTCCCCGTCCAGCCTGATTCCCAGGGGGCAACCATCGATCCCGAAAACGACCCCGACGCAGATCTGGTGGGGTTTCTCGGAGATGTGCTTTCCGACTCCCAGGGAATGTGGGTGGGTATCTTCCAGGACTCGGATCTGACCTATCGCGAAACCGACCTCGTGATATTCAACGGGTTCACCCAGTCGGCTTGTGGGGGCGCTCAAGCCCAGTCCGGACCGCACTATTGCCCGGCGGACGAGCAGGTGTATATGGATCTGGACTTCCTCGAGTTGCTCCAGGAAAGGTTCGGTGCAGCCGGAGACACCGCCCAGGCCTACATCATCGCCCATGAGGTGGCCCATCACGTTCAGTACCAGCTGGGAATCATCGATGAGGTGAATCGACTCAGTCAGATCGATCCGGGCAGGGCCAACGACCTCAGCATCGCCCTCGAGCTCCAGGCCGACTGTTTCGCCGGGGTCTGGCTGTCGACGCTGCGTGACGGCACGTCAGCGGCGATCCTCGAAGATAACGACCTTGAGGAGGCGCTGAACGCGGCGGCAGCCGTTGGTGACGACTCGATCCAGCAGCAGACTTCGGGCACCGTCAACCCCGAATCGTGGACCCACGGCACCGCCGAGCAACGCTACAACTGGCTGAAGACCGGCTTCGACACCGGCGATCCCGCCGCCTGCGACACCTTCTGATAAGAGGTCCCTGCGCCCCGGCAACTGTCCTCCCGCTTGCGCAGCTGTTCCCACAGAGGCGAAGTCGAATGGGGGAAGGTGGCCATTCCGGGAAGGAATGGCCGGAAGGGGGACTGAGACTCTAAGAGTTGAGAGCGGTCGCGTTAGCGGGGTGTGGGAGCTCCGTTGGTGGGATCTCTCCACCCTCGGCGCCGGTCCTCACGGTCCGGCGCCACTCCCTCGGCAAGCGGAGGGAGAGCTGCAAGCGGTCACGCTCTAGATCCAGCCGGCTATCGAGGCTATCGGGACCAGGACGATCGCCAGTGTGATGAGGACAACGACAACGCCCTTCCAGGAGAACCGGTGTTCCCGGTGCTCGCTGCGAAGGTCGGGGATTTTGCCTTGCTCGTAGGCCATGCGTGAAGCCTAGACAACGAACTGGGATATCCAAGTGTCTCATGAATTCGCCACCCGGGGCGCGGGTCGTACGCTTCTCGGATGTCACGTCGCCCACCGTTGATCTTCATCTTCACGGTGACGTTGACCGGGATCCTGAACAACACCCTGATCTCGCCTGCCATCCCCGACATTCTCGAGGAGTTCGGGACGCCCTCGAGTCGGGCGGGGGCCCTGGTTGCGGCCGGCTCGGTGGCCGGAATCATGGTCGCGCCCCTGGTCGGGATCCTCGCTGACCGGTTCGGCCGGCGAATCGTTCTCTCCTCCTGTCTCGCCACCTTCGGGCTGTTTGGTGGCCTGGCCGCTCTGGCTCCGAGCTTCGGGGTCTTGATCGGTGCCAGGCTGCTTCAGGGCGTTGGCTCAGCCGGGCTGGTGAATCTCGCGGTGGTGCTCCTCGGCGATCACTGGTCGGGCGCCGAGCGAACCAGATTGGTCGGCCGCAACGCTGCTGTCCTCACCACGGGTTTAGCTGCTCTGCCACTCCTGTCCGGGTGGGTCACGGAAGGGTTCGGGTGGAGGGTGACCTTCGGGATCTACACGGTGGCGCTACTGATCGCAGCTGTTGCCTGGATGGTGCTCGACGGCCGGCGTCCCGAGCACCCGCCTTCCGTCAGAGAGCAGATCAGCGGAGTGGGAGCCGTGGTCCGCAAGCCTGCTGTCATCGCCCTGCTGACTGCGGGGTTCATGGTGTTCGTCATGATCTTCGGGCTGTTCCTCACCGTGTTCCCGGTGCACCTTGCGGAGCAGTTCGGGATGCGCGCCGGGGCACGCGGCGTGATGATCGCTATTCCGGCAATCGGCTCGACTCTGATGGCTTTCAACCTCGGGCGGATCCGGGGAAGGATTACGACCAAGGGGATAGTGGTCCTCTCAGCGGCTGGTTTTGTCGTCGCATTCACGACCATCGGCATTGCCGGCGCGGTCGCTGGGGTCGTGTTCGGCGCAATCCTGTACGGAGCGGCGGAAGGAGCACTGATTCCTTCCCTTCAAGATGAGGCAATGGAGGCTTCACCCGATGAGCACCGGGGGGCGGTGGTTGCTGTCTGGGTGAGTGCCGCCCGGGCCGGTCAGACGGCGGGGCCTCTGATCGCCGGGGTTGGCCTTGCATTCTGGAGGACAGGCACCGTCTTCGTCGTCGGCTCGGCGGTAGCAGTGAGCTTGTTGCTGCTCGGTTTGTTGGGTCCGCTGCGAAGCGTCCCGATCAAGACACCATCGCAGTCTGAGCGAAACCTATCTCTTTAGGTCGGGATCAGTCTGGTTGGCCCGGGTCCGGATGGTGAACGCCGAGTCGCCGGACAGCACACCGCCGCGCCCGAACAAGCGCCCGTACTGCCAGTTGGAAAGACCGAGTTCGGGGCGATCCAGGGCATATTGGCCGTCCACCCATCGGGTGAAGCCGTTTCCCACGAAGGGTGAATCGATCGTGTCGTAGAACACCTGATGCTCGTCGCTGTCCGAGGAGATCAGACTCGCTGCGAATCGAGGGCTCTGTGTGTTGAAGAGGGAGACTGCGTCGTGGATGCTGTCGACGATATCGAGGGTCACCTCGGGGCTTTCCTCCCATTCCCACTCCAGACCGAGTTCGTCGTCCCCAATCCTCTCGGTTCGTGGCTCGGTTCGAGCACCGTCACCTCGCACGATCTCTGCTGGTGCACGCCATTCGTCCGGGATGAACTGCATGGCCCGCTCGGTTGCATGGAGCTTCGAAGCCGCACCCCGGCGGTCTCCGGCGGCCCGGAGGGCGTTGAGGAACACCGGCACTAACTCCTCGGCCCGGCTTCCGACGATGCAGCAGGTGTTAAGTGTATTGCAAACCTTGCGATCGAGGGAGTTCAAGACGGCCTTGCCGAATCGCTCGGATTCAGCCGAGTCTGCCGCCACGATCCAGGCACCGCCGGTCCCGTGCAGGCTGACCGGTGTACCCGCTTGACGGGCGACTCCTCCGAGTTGGGCTACGGCTGTGCCTGAGCCTCTGGCCACTGCGAGCGCAAGCCTCTGATCGTCGAACATCGCCCAGCCGGCAGCTCGCGAGGGGGAAGCCACCAGGGAGGTGGCCCCCTCTGGGAGCCCGCTCTCTGCCAGGGCTGGCGAAAGGGCCTGCTCCATTATCGCAACTGCAGTCCCGAGCGCGTCGCTGCCGATCCGGAAGACGACAGTGTTTCCCGAGCGGAGCACGCCGGTGGCGTCGGCAAACACGTTCGGTCGTCCTTCGAACACGAACCCGATCACCCCGAGCCCGGAACGAATCAGTTCTACCGACCAGCCATCGTGCTCGACGCTCTCGGTGATCGCGCCCCGGCCGCTTTCGGCGACGGCCCAGCCTCTCAAACCCTCGATCATGTCTCCCCGCATCCGGTCGTCGAGGACGAGGCGGGTGGTGGACCGCCCTCGCGACTTTGCCCCATCGACATCGGAAGCATTGGCCTGGGCGATTGCGGCGAAGATAGTGTCATCGGTAAGACGGTCGGCGAAGGAGTTGTAAAAGGAAGAGATCTGGGAGTCGGTCATCCGCCCCATCTCCTGGAACGCGTCCGCAGCGGCTTTGACCGCGTTGGACGAAATCAGGCCGACCTCGGAAGGTATGTGGAGCAGGTCGCCGGTGTCCTGGGCAACGATCACCCGGTCTCCGGGGCGAAACGCGGCGGCGAGCTCCTGGCTGACATGGGTGACCCGGTCTCCTGCAAAGATCACCGGCATCCCGGGCGTCAACTCGCGCAGTGTCTCGATTTCGTCCGGCATATACCGAGGTTAACCAGCCAGAACCACGAGGTCGTCGCGGTGAATGACGGCTCCGCCGGCGAGCTCCGAGTGCTTGCCGGCGACCTCCCGGATCGAGGTGGAGCCGAGGCGGGCGAGGCCCTTGGCGATGGTGTTGCCCTGGCCGTCGTTGACGACGACAGCGTCTCCGGCGACGAAGGTGCCCTCGATCTCACGTACCCCGACCGCGAGCAGGCTCCTCCCGTTGACGGTGATCGCCTCGACAGCCCCGTCGTCGATGGTCAGCTCGCCGCGCGAGGGGACTCCGAAGGCGATCCAGAGTTTGCGTGCCGACAACCCCGAAGGTCGTGGAGCGATCCAGGTCCCGATTTCTTCGCCGCGCAGCGACAACTCCACGGCGTCGCCGATGGAGGCGTCGGCGATGACAGTCGGCACTCCGGACCATGCCGCCATCCGTGCTGCGGCGATCTTGGTGGCTACCCCTCCCGACCCGAATACGCCTCTGGTTGTTGCTTTGTAGAGCGCATCCAGCACGGCGTCGTTGTGTTGGACCGCGCTGAGCAGCTCCGCCGAATCGTTGACCCGCGGGTCATCGGAAAAGAGCCCCGCGGTGTCGGTGAGGATGATCAGGATCGCCGCTTCGACCAGGTGACAGACAAGGGCAGCCAGCCGATCGTTGTCGCCGAAGCGCAGCTCATCGACTGTCACCGTGTCGTTCTCGTTGACGACGGGCACCACCCCGAGCTCGAGCATCCGGCTGATGGCTCCTCTCGCATGGAGGTATTGGGTTCGGTTGGCGAGCACATCCCGGGTCAGCAACACCTGACCGACCACCATTCCGTGTTCGGCAAAGGCGGCGGCGTAGTGGTGCATGAGGAGCCCCTGGCCTACTGATGCGGCTGCCTGCAGCCCGGGTAGATCGGAGGGTCGTGTCGTCATTCTCAGTGAGGGCAGGCCGGCTGCCACAGCACCGGAGGAGACCAATAGCGGCTTATACCCGGCTGCCGAGGCGGCCACCACCTGGCGGACCGTCCGCTGCAGGCTGTCCCCGTCGATTCCACCCGAGGCCCGGGCCAGACTGGACGAGCCGACTTTGATGACGACGCATCTTCCCGGTTCGGCTGGATTTCTCAAATTTCGCCTTCTTCTTCGATCTGGTGGCTCAAGATCCTACGTGACCACGGGACCTCGCCTGACAATGTCCACCTTGTGGCGAACCGGTCGTAGAGTTGTGCGCTGCCTGGCCGGCCCTGGTTCTGGCGGCAAAGGAGTAGGCCATCGGACAACAACACAACCCGGCGGTTGCCACCCGGACCATCCCGGGATTGATTGTCGTCCCTGCCAGCCTCGTTCTCGCTGCACTACCCGTGTTCCTGGTCGGCGGACTCGCAGTCCAGATCCGATCAGATCTCGGGTTCAGTGAGTCTGCGCTGGGTGCCGCAGTGACGATCGGCTTTGCGGCGGGAGCACTGGCAGCGCCGTTCGGAGGTCGTATCGCAGACCGGTTGGGCGCGCGCACCTCTTTATACACCGGAGCGTTGCTCGCCGTTATCGCGTTGCTCGGCATCGGGCTGGTCGCCGACACGTGGGGTGTTCTCGTCCTCTTTCTCGTTGTGACCGGCGTCTCGATCGCCGTCACCGACCCCGGGCTGGCGATCCTGGTCGGTCGGGCGATCCGCCCTCAGCGCCAGGGCCTCGCCTTCGGGATCAAGGAAGCATCGATCCCCGCCGCCACACTGGTCGCAGGCCTCGCCGTTCCGGTGATTGCCCTCACGGTCGGATGGAGGTGGGCATTCGGGGTCGGGTTGGTGCCGCTGCTCGTGGTGGTCTTCCTGCTTCCCAGGGTGGTGAGGGACTCTGAGCCTTCTTCCCCGGTTGCGAAACTGGCAGCCGGGGCCGCGATCGGCACAACGCGACAGCGGGCGATCGTTCTCTCGGCCGTTGCCGCCGCGTTGGGCACCGCGGCGGCCAGTGGCGTCGGCGTGTTCCTCACTGAGAGCGCGGTAGCGATGGGGATGACCCAGGGGAACGCCGGCTTTCTCCTCGCCGTCGGGAGCGGGGCTGGGATCGTTGCTCGGATCAGCGCCGGTTTGGCCGCCGATCGGACCGGCGGGACCCAGTTCAAGCTGATCTCTCTCATGCTTGCCGTCGGAGCGGTCACCATCGCTCTCGGCGGTACCGGAAGCACCGCCTTCCTGGTGGTGGGAACCATCGGAGCCTTTACCGGGGGCTGGGCATGGACCGGGATCTTCTTCCTCTCCTTGATCAAATCGAGCCCCTCCACCCCTGGTGCCGTGGCCGGGATCGGGACATTCAGCCTCGGAGTCGGCAACGCCTCGGGGCCGCTGCTCTTCGGCCTGATCGCCGAGAATGCCTCCTTCGCCACAGCCTGGCTCGTCGCTGGGGTTGCCGCCGGAATCGGCGCCGTCCTCATGGCCGCTGCACACCGCCAGTTCTGAGTTCCGTGCTAAAACCGGGGTATGAGGCTCGACTCGACATGAACACTTCGAATGCGGTCCTGGTAACCGACGCGGCCTTCGCCAGCAACCGCGACCAGAAGTGGACATCTGTGGGATATGCCGGTCCGATCATCATCGAACACGAAGACAACGATTTTGAGTCGACCGACGAACTGCTCAAACGGGGCTTCCTCATGCAAGAGACATCCTCCAACCCTATATCCACTAGTCGTCTGCGGATCGGGCAGGCAGTCGGGTGCTGGCGAAGCCGACATCGAGCTCGATGAACCGGCTCATCGCAATCAGTCCCAAGCCGACCGCAACCCCGGCGATTGTCATGGCGATCAGCGTGAGTCGCAGGAGCCACAAG
>JBHJOQ010000032.1:0-7139 GCA_050329555.1 Acidimicrobiia bacterium
GGAGCGACCAACCGCGGTAAAGCCCACAGCGCACAGAAACCCGCAATACCGAACACCGAGCCTGGGAGGACAAATCGCACGTTATCGAGCAGCATCCACCCCATTGCGAGGGAGAGCACGACTACCGGAGCGAGATACGCCAACCCGGGGAGCCATAGCCGCTTAAGGACCGTGAGAGCTACCGACCCGATCAACGCCAGGGGAAGGAGGTACTTGAGCATCGTTTGAATGTTCGGAGCCGGGAACTGAGGGAAAGCCGGCGACGTGATGATGGATTGCGGGAGCAGGCCGTCGCTATATCGTTCCGTAAACGCGTCCACCCCGTTGTTCAACGTGAAGGTATTTCGGTTTATCGCTTCATCGATCGATCGGGCATCGGAACGAAGTGCGGTCTCCGTGTAGGACCTGAGGTCGTCGATCCGACCTCCTCGCAGTGCTCCCGCCATCGCGAACACGCGCTCGCGGTTTCGGTCAAGCCCGGCAAGGTCGAGCATCTCCATGATGTCTGCTTCGAGACTCTCCGCTTGATCCCGGTATTCCGGGTTTTCAGATTGGGCGCGCGCGATGCGTGGATGCGGAGTCCCACCGTCGTAAAACTCGTCGAGCCTCGGATTGCCCTGATTCTCGGAATTGAGAACAAAGGTGAGGCGCCACGCACCCCAAAACTGGGTCGGCTTGCCGAGAGTCGATGGCGAGAGAACGCCGTGCTCATTCCTGTTCTCGACTGCCAGCGCTGCAGTGAAAGTGCCTCCAGCCAGAAGGAAGAGCAACAAGATCGTCAAATACGTTCGTCTCGAAGGCAATCCGCTGCGTATAGCCGTGGCAAGAATTATCACCGGGACCAAACCGAAGACAGCAAGGGGGAACCGGAAAGTGATCAGTGCAAACACCACAAAGGTGGCCAGTGCTGCGACCGTGACGGGCGCCTTCGATCTGGTGACCGGATCGGTTTTGTGCGAGGCCTTCGTGGCGGTCAGGTGGAAGAAGTGCCCAACCAGACACGCCAGCAGGAGCGATAGTGGTACCGAGAGGCCTTCAGTAAGGATGAAGTTCGGGTAGATCAGGAATCCCGGCGTAAGGACCAGTAACACGAGCGGAGTTGCCTTCCAGCGCCACAGCCACACGGCGTACCCAAGCGCACCAGCCAGAATCAGGCGTTGGACGATTGCTGAGAAAAGGAGTGACTCGACACCTACCAGGCCGGCGACCCACCTTTCAACCATCAGAGCGATTGGATACCCGATCTGCTTGTATCCCTTGAACACCACGCCGA
This sequence comes from Acidimicrobiia bacterium, assembly GCA_050329555.1. Lineage (GTDB taxonomy): Bacteria > Actinomycetota > Acidimicrobiia > Spongiisociales > ZC4RG35 > MA-ANB-1. The sequence continues at coordinate 1,274 of JBHJOQ010000032.1, forward strand.
AAGCGCCAGGATCCCGCGAGTGGTCAAGATACTCCAGACTGTCGTTAGTGATGATCGGATGGGTGTTGACCGCCAGGAAGTAAACGACCATCAGCCCGATCGCGACGAAGCCCGACCATTTGGCAAGGACCGCTCGGTCGACGTTCACGCGAAGTGCGTACCCACCGACGGCAATCTACTGCCTGGATCCGATCGAGATCGGGACGGCCTCGCGACTCTCCTTGGCGTGATAGCTGGAGCGGACCAGCGGACCGGACTCGACGTGAGGGATGCCCATTCCCTCACCGAAGGACTTGTATTCGGCGAACTCATCAGGGTGGACGTAGCGATGGATCGGACGATGCCGGGCCGTCGGACGGAGATACTGGCCGATGGTGATGATGTCGATGCCCACCGTCCTCATGTCGGCGAGTATCCCCAGCACCTCTTCGCGGGTCTCGCCCATGCCGACGATCAGTCCTGACTTGGTCAAGCCATGAGGGTTCATCTGCTTCGCCCGCCACAGCAAGGCCAGCGAGCGTCCATAGCTCGCCGAGGTGCGGATGTCGCGTTGGAGACGGATTACGGTCTCGGTGTTGTGGTTGAGGACCTCGGGTCGAGCGTCCATGACCGTCTGCAGAGCCTCGCGATCGCCCTTGAAGTCGGGGATCAGCACCTCGATCTCAGTTCCGGGAGACTGCCGGCGGGTCTCGGTGATGGTGTGGGCGAAGATCCCCGAGCCTCCGTCGTCTAGGTCGTCCCGGTTCACCGAGGTGATGACCGCATGCTGCAGGCCCATCTTCTTGATCGCCTCGGCGGCGCGGAATGGTTCGAAGATGTCGAGCTCGGTGGGTTTGCCGGTGTCGACATTGCAGAACGAGCAGGCGCGGGTGCATTTGTCGCCGAGAATCATCAGCGTCGCTGTGCCCATCCCCCAGCATTCGTAGATGTTGGGGCAGTTGGCCTCCTCGCAAACGGTGTTCAACTCGAGGCCGCGCATCATCTTCTTCAACTCGAGATAATCGCCGTCGAGTTTCGCCGTAACCCTCATCCACGGTGGGCGCGCCGGCTCGCCCGGCAGACGGCCATTGAGGAGCACCGGTTCCAGGCTCCGACGCTCCGGGCTGAAAGTGCCATTGGCGAGGAGACGGTCGACCTCGAATTCCTTGGGCTTTCCCTGCCCACGGACAAAGGCAGCATGCTGGGTCTCGGTGTCGATGTATCCGAACACGTCGACGAAGTGTCTTTCGACGACATCGACCGCCTCTTCGAGTGAGACCTTCCGGCCCGCCAACTCGCTCAAGCTGGTGACCGGCCGGTCTTCAATGCCACAAGGGTTCATCATGGTGAAGAAGTCCATGTCCGGGTCGAGGTTGAGGGCAAAGCCATGCATGCTGACCCGCCGCGAGACCCTGACACCGATTGCGGCGACTTTGCCGCGCGCAGTCCAGACTCCGGTATAGCCATCTTCCCGCCAGGCTTCGACACCGAACTCGGCAACGCTGCGAATCAGCACCTCTTCGAGCTTGCGGACGAACGGGACGATCTGTTTCGGGTCATCGAGCCCGACGATGGGATAGCCGACAAGCTGGCCGGGACCGTGGAAGGTGATGTCACCGCCCCGGTCGACATGGAATACTTCAGCCCCTTTGGAAGCGACCGCCTGCTGGGAGGCGAGCAGATTGTTGGCGTCTCCGTTCCTGCCGATAGTGAACACCGGAGGGTGCTCGAGCAAGAAGAGGTAGTCGTCGCTGGTTCTCGCTTCGACCTTTCCCTCGTGGAACGCACGCTGCAGGTCCCACGCCTCGGCATAGGCGAGACGCCCGAGCCAGCGGGTGCGGAGCAGCGGCATCCCATGTGCGGTCAAGCCAGTTCCTGTTCCCAGTCCCAGGTCTCGATGTTCTCCTTGATCCTCGCCAGGAACAGCACGGCGGTGGAGCCGTCGAAGGCGCGATGGTCCCAACTGAGACCGAGATAGCCGATATGACGGATCGCGATCAGGTCCTGGCCGTCAGCACTCGTGACAACTGTTGGTCGCTTGGTGACCGTGTCTGTCGAGAGGATCGCCACATTGGGCACGTTGATGATCGGCGCAGACATGAACGATCCGAACGGTCCGGGGTTGGTGATCGTGAATGTGGAGCCGGTTATGTCGTCGATGTCGAGGCCCGGCCCTCTCGCCTTGTCGGCAAGCTCTTTCACCGATCTGGCCAACCCGACCATGCGGAGCCCGTCGGCATTGCGCACACTCCCGACTACGAGGCCCTTCTCGTTCAGATCGACTGCAATGCCGAGGTTCACCGCCTTGTGGAACAGCGCTTTCTTCTCTTCGAGATAGAAGGAGCTGTTGACCACAGGGTATGCCTTGAGGGCGTCGATGACGGCCCGTGAGATGAACGGCAGATAGGTCAGCGAGAAGCCCTCGCTCTCCTTGAAGGCGGCCTTGTGTGCCTGTCGCACCCGCTCCACGCGCTCGAAGTCGACTTCAACCGAGGTCCAGACATGGGCAGCTGTCTGCTTTGCCTTGATCAGGTTCTGCGCGGTACGCACCCGGATCCGGTCGAGTTCGACTTCTTCGGCCCCCGACGCAGGCTGGGGGGCTTTCGGTGCCGGTGCCGCCTCGGCGGCGTGATCAGGCTCGGGAGCGGGCCCGGGCGCCTCCACAGGCTCGTCGCCTGGCCCGGGTTCGGGTTGTGGCGCTTCCTCAGCGGCCGACTCGGGCTCCGCCGGGGGCGACTCGAGGTACGCCTCGACGTCCCTGCGGGTGATCCGACCTCCCTGGCCGGTCCCGTCGATCGCCGAAAGGTCGACATCATTCTCCCGGATCAGCTTGCGGACCACCGGGGAGAGAAGCTGGGGCTGTCTCTCGGACTCATCCGGCTCGGCAAAGAAGGCATCGATCTCCGACTTGGTCGGCTCCTTGGGCTCCTCCTTGACTTGCTCCTCGGACACTGACTCGGCGGGCCCGGACGTCGACTCGCCGTCGCCTTCGGCCTCCTCCACCTCGGTTGCAGCTTCCGCCGCAGCGAACTTGGGCGTCACGTCCTCCGCCTCTGCAACCGCCGGCTCTTCCCCCTCCTCGCCGATGACGACTAGAGCGGTGCCCACTTCGACGGTGTCACCCTCTTCGACGAGGATCTCGAGAATCGTCCCTGCTGCCGGAGAGGGCACTTCGGTATCGACCTTGTCGGTCGATATCTCGACGAGAACTTCATCTTCGCTGATCGTGTCGCCGACCTGTTTGGCCCATCTGAGAATGGTGCCTTCGGTGACTGTTTCCCCCAGCTGGGGCATTGTGACTGTTGTGGACACTATCCGCTCCTCTAGTGAAGACTACGACCCGCAGCAGACATCAGGGTCTCCCCCACTGCTTCGGACAGGGTTGGGTGGGCATGGATGAAAGCTGCAGCTTCCGAGGGTGAAGCTTCCCACCCGACGGAGTACATCAGCTCATGGATCAACTCCCCGGCGTGCGGGCCGACGACGGTAGCCCCGATTATCGGACCGTCCTTCCTGGAAACGACCTTCGTGAAGCCCTGGTTCTGACCGATGATGATCGCCCTGCCAATACCGTTGAAGGCATGCTTGGCAATCTCGACCTCGATCCCCGCAGCTTCCGCCTCCTCTGCACTCATCCCCACCTCAGCCACTTCCGGCTGGGTGTAGGTGACCCGGGGAATTGCCTGGTAGTTGACCGGCTCAGGGTTGCCGGTTGCGATGTGCGTGACGGCGGCGATGCCCTCGGCGAAGCCGACATGGGCGAGCTGGGGTGTGCCCGAGACGATATCGCCGACGGCGTATAGACCGGGCTCGGAAGTGAGCATCGTGTCGCGATCTACTTCAACGAAGCCTCGGTCGACTTTGGCCGCCGTCCTGTCCAGCCCGACATCGTCGGTGAAGGGGCCCCTGCCCACAGCAACCAGGACAACATCGACCGCGACGCTCTCATCGCCGAAGTGGATCTTCACCGAGTCGGTTATTTGGGGGGCTTCAACCCCGACCCCGATGTGGAACTTGACCCCCCGTTTCTGCAACTGCCGCTGCAGCATCTTTGCCGCCTCGGGGTCCGACCCGGGGATGATCTGGTCCATCATCTCGAAGACGTGAACTTCTGAGCCCATGTCGATGAGCAGAGAGGCGAACTCGCAGCCGATCACGCCACCGCCGATAATCGCCACCCGCTCGGGGCGGTCCGGCCAGTCCAGGGCATGGTCGGACGTGACGATTTTCTCGCCGTCGATCTCGTAGCCGGGAACGGTCCGGGGGTAAGAACCGCTCGCCAGGATCACCGAACCCCCCTCGATGGTCTGCTTTTCGCCATCGGAATCGACCTCGACCTTGCCGCCGCCAAGCAGCCGGCCGTAGCCTTTGATGACCTCCACCCCGCGCTTCTTGAGCAGGCCACCCAGACCGTTTACCAGGCCCTCGACCGACTGGTTCTTTCGGTCCTTGGCTGCCGGCCAGTCGAGGGTCGGCTGTTCGGTGATCACCCCGAAGTCGGCGGCGTGGGCCACCGTTGTCATCACTTCGGCGACATGCAGATACTGCTTGGCGGGGATACATCCCCTGATCAGGCACGTGCCTCCCGGCCTGTCCTTTTCGACGAGGGCTACGGACAAACCGAAGTTATGGGCGTACAGGGCGGCGGCATACCCACCTGGCCCGCCGCCGACGATGACTATGTCGTACAACTCTGACCTTTCAAAGAAATCTCAAGTAGGAGCCTAGTTTGCTGTGGAGGTACTCTCTCCGGCATGCAGACTCGTTGGCTTCTGATTGCTTCAGCTGTCCTCGCGGTCGTGATAATCGCGGCCGGGGCAGCATGGATGATGGCGTTTCTGCTGTGACCGAGCGTTTCGAAATCACCACCACAGATGGTGAAACGCTCGAGGCACGGTGGGATTCCCCCGAGGAATCCCGATTCATGACGGTGTTCTGCCATCCGAGTTCCGTCGATGGCGGGTCGCTGATGGCGCCACTGATGATCGCAGTAACTCAGCAGCTCGTCGCCAGGGGCCATGCGGTGCTCCGCTTCAACTTCCGCGGCGTCGGGTCGAGCACCGGTGAATACGGAGGGGGTGAGGCCGAGCTCGCCGATGTGGACGCAGCAGTTTCGGTCGCCAGGGACCGGTCGGATGCGATCGGCCTCGCCGGATGGTCGTTCGGCGCCGCGGTTGCCATGAACTGGCTCATCAAGAATGAATCTGAAATCCCATACGCCGGCATCGCTCCACCGGCGCACCTCATCGATGGCAAGCCTCCAACAGGTCCGCAGCGGATCATCCTGGGAAGCCGTGAGCGGGTGATCGATCCTGAAGCTCTCAAGGCATTCGCCATCGGCAACGGCATCGACCTGGTCATCACACCCGGCGACCACTTCTTCCACGGCCGGGGAAAACACATCGGCGACCTGGTCGGAGAAGGATTGGAAGCGGGCGAGGCCGGATAGCTCGGTTCGTTAGCCGTCGAAGTTGATGGCTGTGATCGAGCTCCAACCTTTCGAATACACCCCAGACTGCAACAACGCACCCAAAGACCCATTCGGGTTCATCCGGTAATACTTGAACACACCATCAGTCGACCGGTAAAAGAGGAACTCATCCTTACCGTCCCCATCGACATCGACCTTGGTTATCGAATCCCAACCCTTCGAATACACCCCCGAGGCAAGCAACACACCCAAAGCAGCATTCGGGTTCATCCGGTAATACTTGAACACCCCATCAGTCGACCGGTAAAAGAAAAACTCATCCTTGCCGTCCCCGTCCAAATCGACAGCAGTGATCGAATCCCAACCCAACGAATAAACCCCTGAGGCGAGCAACGCCCCCAAAGCACCATTCGTCTTCGTCTTGTAATACTTGAACACCCCATCAGTCGACCGGTA